>CAYXEK010000011.1:0-63831 GCA_964463985.1 uncultured Verrucomicrobiota bacterium | reverse complement strand
GAGCGACGGAGGGTGGAGCGGAGGAGATTCGAACTCCCGACCCCCACGTTGCGAACGTGATGCTCTACCAACTGAGCTACCGCCCCTCGGTGCGATCAAACCAACCCGGAACCGTCAAACACTCTGCACGGCCGCGCTGGACTGCTGCCGGGCCAGTTTCTTCTCTTTGCGTTTCTGGAGTTTTTCTTTCAGACTCAATTTCGGCTTGTTGCTGTGGCCGACATTGCCCCGGTCCATGCCCTTTGCCATATGCGCCTCCCGTGGTCAGATAAAAAAACACTGGGTCGCAAAAACAGGCCGTATTATCGCCAACCGCCCGGCAGTGTCAAACCCAAAATGGGGCCAAGCCAAAATGGAGTCATTAAAGGCAGCGGAATAGCTTACCATGGAAGATTAAACCATGGCTCGGACGCAAACGGTCCGCCGGCATGGCCTTATTGCCGGGCATCCAGCGCGCGCAAGGCGCAACACGCAGCGCCCAGCGCGGCCGCTTCCGATTGGCGGGCAACATGGCATGGCCGTTGTAATATTTCGGCCGCTATTTTCGGGAATACGGTGTTCTGGCGCGCCGCGTTCCCGGAAATTGCAATTTTCCGAATGCCGCCATGCATGCCGCTGCGGCCCAACTCCGCCAGCTCCCGCACCACGCCTTCCGCGATGGCGCGGGCCATGTTGGCCGGGGTCAAATTGGCGTTCGAAATGTTGAAGATACCGCCAAGTTTTTGCGGCTGGGCGTGGGATCCGGCAAAGCGGGTGTCGGCCATAATCCCGTCCGCGCCCGGGGCCGCGCTTAATGCCAGACGGTTCGCCTGCTGAAACATATCCGCATCTGAAATGATCTCACCCGTCATTTCTTCGACAGCCAGCCGCATGAAACGGCAAAAATAAGCCCAAGCCCAGCCGCCGCACAAACTTGCCCCAACCAGAATGTAGCCGCCAAAGGGCATGGGCCGGGTTTCCAGGCCCAACGCCCGCCGGAAACGCCGGATTGGAATGGAAATCTGGCCGCCAGTCCCGAGATTTATTACCGCCGTTTCCGGATCGAAATCACCTGCTCCAACCACGCTGGCCTGGTTGTCGCCGATGGGCACAAACACCCGGGTTTGCGGCGGCACGCCCAATCGCAAGCACATTTTCGCGGTCACCGCTCCCAGCGGACGCGCATCCGGCAGGACTGGCGGGAGGCAGGCGGCGGGAATTCGCAGCTTATCCACCATTGCCCGGTGCCACTGCCGGCGGCGGAGGTCAAAAATGCCCCAACTGGCCGCCATGCCCCGGCCCGTGGCTGTAATCCCGGTCAATACCGCCGCAACATAATCGGCAATGCTCAAGGCGACGGCATTGCCGGGAATGCGTTTCCGGGCGGCCAGCCACTGCAGCGTCGCTCCGCCATAGCCGGTGTGCAGCTCGCAGCCCAGGCCCCGGGCGTCACCCGCCGGCAATAGTCCTCCCTGCCAAGTTTTATCGGCGCCCGACGCCGGCAATGTGCGCCGATCGCGCCAAGTAATCAGGGGCGTCAACGGCTGGCAATCGCGCTTTGCCAGCAATACGCCGTGCATCTGGCCCGTGATTGCAATGCCGGCTATGCGTTGCGCGCCCGGGCCCAGCGCGCCGGCGACCTCCCGGACCAATGCAATGCAGCTCGCGGCAATCCGCCGGGGCGACTGCTCGTGCCATCCAACCTTTCCGGCCGGCAGATCCGCGTCGTTCGGCGCGGCGCGCGTCATTAACACCCGGCGGCGCCGCGCATCGTAAGCCATGGCGCACAATTTAGAAGTGCCAACATCAATTGCAAGCATGACCGGCATAAGGTTCGTCCCGGCAAAACCGCATACAATCAGCAAGTTATTTAATGCTGGCGCCTTCGTCCAGCACCACCCGGTATTGCGACGCGGGCATGTAGTCCGGCAGGGAATTGCCCGTGCCCAGCAGCCAATGCCCGTCAGCGAAACAGATTTCCGCCACCTGGCGGACATAGGACCGTAATTCCTTTTCCGGGAGCCGGCAGACCTTGTCCACATCCAGCCCGCCCACCGGCGTGACGCGTCCGCCATAACGCTGTTTAAACTGCGTGACGGGCAGGATGGCGTCTTCAAACGAATGCTTGGCGTCAATCCGGCAGCCTTCAATCAGGTCATCATAAACTGCCTCCAGATTGCCGCATGAATGCAGGATGAACGGCTTGCCGGCCGCATGGACCGCCTGCGTCATCCGGGAATAAATCGGGAAGACATGACGGCGCAGCAATGCCGGGCTTAAAAAGGTTGATGTTTTAAATCCCAGGTCGTCTCCCTGCCGGATCGCGCCAAAAAATTCCATCTGCGCCAGTTGCCGGGTGGCGCTGACATGCAGCCGGCCGATCCGCTCGAAAACCATCCCCACCAGTTCCGGGTCATCCGCGAGGAGGAACGACAGGCCATTGATCCCCAGCAGCCATGAAACCCACTCATACGGGCCGGCGCAGACGCCGCCGACAATTCTGGCGCCGCCGGGCAACAGGCGGCCGACAGTCTCAAACGCCTGGAAGTCCAGGGGGGTATCCTCCGCCGGCCAGGGATATTGCTCAAAATCCCGGCGATTCGAGATCATCACCATGGCTTCGCTGCCCACCGTATGGCCGCCATAAAAACCGCCATGCCCCTGGCCCAGCGGGCAATTCAATGGTATTTCCATCGGCACGCAGTCAAAGCCCATGTCCATCCAGAAACGGACATAGTGTTTCCAGTACTCCGGATTTTGCGGCGTCATGGACGCAGCCGGCAGTTCCAGCCATTGGGCGATAAAGCCATCGCTGGCCACGTGTTCATAGGCGGGCAAATAGTCAGGCCGGCCCGATCGCGTGACGGCTTTAAGGAATTGCTGAAAATCCGGTTCGCGCTGTTTCATCCCTGCCCCCGCATTCCGTCGTTATGGTTTCCGCCCAGCCCAGCGCCGGCCGCTTCAGGAAGTCTGCGAATTAAGCGGGCGCGGAATAAACCGTCGCCGGGGCATACCCGAGCGTCCGGGTTACCGGACGTTGATCATGCTGCCGCGGGCAACCTTTTCGTAGCAGCCCATGTCCACCGTCTTGCGCCAGCGGTCGCGCCGCGGGCGCCGGTCCAGGTCCACGGCGTCGTCCATCCACGCCTGGTTCAACCCGGCGTCAATCGCCGGGACGTTGTCGGCCAGGCGCAGGTTGCCGCCCGGCAGGTCCACGAACAGCGGCATTGCCGCCGCGGCATCGATATTGTTGCTGCCGATCAGGTCGTTCGTCGGGCTGGTGCCGCCATGGACAAAGGTATATCCTACCGCGGCGGTGTTGCGGCCCCAGTTGGCGTTGGCAGGGGCCGTGTTGGAGACGCAGATGGTGTTGCGCACCAGGATATTCGTGCCGGTGTAAAAAAACAGTCCGCCGCAGCGGGTAGCGGCGGTATTAAGCGCAATCGTGCAATTTTCCACCAGCGTGGTGGAAAAGCACATCACGCCGCCGCCGTTCGTGGCGCCGGCATTGTGAACCACCAGGCAATTGCGCAGCGCCGGGATATTATAGCCGCTGTTGGCGAGCAAAACCCCGCCGCCGCTGCAGAATGCGGTATTGCTGCTGATCAGGCAGTTTTCGATATTGGCCGTGCTCTGAATGGCCACGCCGCCGCCGCCGCGGGAAGTATGAGCGCTTTTATTGGTGTTGGCGGTGAAACTGCAATCAACAATCCGGAACTGATTGGTGGAGTTGATATACGCATAGAGCCCGCCGCCATAACCGGTTTCGGTGGTGTTATGCATGACCGCCACGTTGGAAATCACGCCATTGTAGGCGTTGTAAGCAAAGATGCCCCCGCCGCCGGTGGAATTGTCGGCGATGGTGGCGCGGTTGCGCGCGACCACGCCGCCGGCCATGACCCACGGCTGGGAGATGTCGCGCAAATAGACTCCTCCGCCGGCCAAAGCCGTGTTGTCAACAATTGTGTTATCCGCCAGGATGGCGCCGGAACCGGCGGCAACCGCCACGCCGCCGCCCACATTCGCCGCCGTGTTATTGCTGACCACACAGCCGCCCATGGAAGCGTTGGTGTCGTTGAGAAAAACCCCGCCGCCGCGCGCATTAACGCTGGCCCCCAGGTTGGTATTGCCGAAGACCCCGCAATTCAACATCCGCGCCGAGTACAAAAAAACCCCGCCGCCATAGCCATTGAGGGTGTTCAGCGACTGATTGCCGCTGATCAGGCAATCCACGAGCAGGGTGTTTGTCCCGCGCGCATAGACCCCGCCGGCCGAAACGAGGGCGGAGCTATCCCGCACCACGCAATTGGACAGAACCCCGCCATGGGAAATGCCCTGGCCGATGCAGACGCCGCCGCCGTAGCCGCTCAACGTTGTTCCCACCCCGTTGCCGTTTCTGATCGTGAACCCGGCCACCAGGACATCCTTGTGCTGGAAATACAGACAGCGGGTTGCGCTGTTACCGTCAATAATCGTCCCGTCCCGGTCCAATGCGCCCGCATGCCAACTCTGAATTGTGAGATACTTGTTGCCGAGATTGATTTCATTGGTCAACACATAAGTTGTGTTTGTGACCAGAATCGTGTCGCCATCCGCGGCGCGCGCGACCGCCCAGATGATGTTGGTGGAGGCGCCGGCCCAATCCGGATAAAAATTATCCCAATCGCTGGAGCCGCCCGGCGCGACATACAACGTACGCGCAGGGGCCATGAACGCCGCCAGCGCCAGTCCCAAAACAAAACATGTCGTACAGCGTTTGCTCATATCACACTCCTGTTGTTTGATTACGTTTCGGCCATCCAGCCTTAATTTAACATACCCGGATAATTTCAACCACCTTGAATTCCCAGGGGGCGATCTGGGGTTTGAGCACAACGCAGCCCTGCCCGTCATATTCGAAGGGCGTGGTTTTTTCATTCCAGATATCGCGGCACTCAACGCGGCCCAATGGCTGCCGGACGACCACCCGCCCGGTCCAGACTTCCGGCGCATTGTTGATCAACGTGACCCAAATCGGGCCAAGGCCTGCCTGGTCACGTTTTGCGTCCTGCGCCTGACCGCGGAACACCGGGGGCTGGTTGCCTTCCTCCGGCCCGGCGTCATTGACCAGCCACTCGAGGGGCGGCCCCTGGATGTCCAGCGCCAGGTGCGGGCGGATAAATTCGTCCACCGCCTCCTTGCAGGCTTCCATCCAGGTTATTTCCAGCATTTCCGGCATGGGCATGTAGTCCGGCGCCGTCACAAACCAGACCGCGCCCGCCCCCACTTTATGCCGGACCAGCACCGGCTCACCGGGGTCGCTCAGGAAGCCCGAACGGATCAAGACCTCGGCGTCCGGCGCCGGCGCGACACCGGCCAGTGTATAGGTCGTGCCCTCCGCAAACTGGCGTTTAGTCAGCAGGGAATGGGTGTGGTTATGGCATGTTTTCCACTCGCCCAGGAACCGCACGCCCAGCCAATCCGCGTCATCCGCTCCAACCTGGGCGGTGTTCAAAAGCAATTGACCGCCGGCCTGCACATAGGCCTGCAAGCGGCCGCGCAAATCGTTATCCAGCCTGATGCTGCCAAGCAGGACTATGGCTGGATATTTTTTCAGCGCATCAGTCGGCGCATTATCCACCAGCACGTCAAAACTGTCGCCCCAGGTGGAGGAAGTGAGCAATGCCTTCTCCCACGGCCGCGGATCAAAGGTTTCATCGCGCAGCGCCTCGCGAAATGCGCGGCCGAATTTAGCATGGCTGTCCAGTTCCGGCTTGGCCCAGGGCTGCTGGTTAGCGAAGCTGCCGTTGGGCGCCCAGGCTCCGCGGTCTATCATGCCGGTGCCATGCACGTCATGAAAACCCGGGAAAGCCAGCCGGAAAAAAGCCTCGATGGAACGATTGGCGCGGTCATCGGGGAGTTTATCCAAAAACAGGCGCGGCTGACCGCGGCCGGGCGTGGTATAGCCATGATCCTGGGCCAGCAGCAGGGCAATGGGCGCGCGCGGTTGTCCCCGATCCGGATGCCGGCGCAGGCAGAAGTCGGCAAAATCCCGGCCCAGTTCGCCCAGCGGTGTTAATTGGAGATGGTTTTCCCGGTCCCGTTTGAAAAAGCCCTTGTCCGAAGCCTGGAACAGCAGAATTTTCGGGCCGGACAGGTAGCCGACCAGCCAGGCGCGCAACATGAGACTTTCGGAAAAGCCGGCGATGCGGCGGCGGCGGCTGTCATAGCACATGGGCAGAGTCGGCACGGTGAAACAATCGAACGGCGCCACATCGTACAGCCAGCGCCGGCCATACTGGCGCGCGGCGCCGCGCGCAAACGCGATGGTGATCTGGTGGTTGTTGCCCACATTGCCCTCCGGCCAGATCGCCTGCGAGCCAAGCTTGAACAAAAGATGAGCGCTGAAGGTCTGAATATACAGGTGCGCCAGGTTCAAATCCTCCGGGCTGATGTTTCGCTCGCGCAGGTAATTGTGCGCGGAAAGCGCAGCCGGGCCGTCCGGATCGTCTTTGGATGGAAACGTCTTAAGCCATTGGTCGCCCGTATAAAAATCAGTCAGCCGTTCAAACGCTTCCTGACGGTTTTTTGCGGGAGGCACATAACACCAGGGATCGTTGTCGTTTTCCGCCAGGACGTTGAGAAAGACCCGGTCCGGATGTTTTTTGACCAGTTCCCGGATATGGTCCACCATGCGATCGGTGAAGGCGCGCGTGGTCATTCCACGTTCTTTGGCCAATATACGGTATTTTGACAGTTCGAACAGGTCAATATGCACGCCATACCCGCCATCCATGGCATGCCGGATGGTTTCTTCGGTGGCGTCGCACCAGAGGCGGAAGCCGTTGCACAGCCCGAGTTTTTTAGCCTCGTCCACATGGTCGTGCCGGATGGGATATGACTCCGGCGTACCGCTGTTATGGGCCTTGCCCGGCACAAACCGGATGTTGTCGCCGTCAATTTCACCGCCCACGCCGTATTCGAACAACAGGAGAAAGCTATTGCCCGGGCTTTTTGGTTTGTTGGTCTTCATGATTTCCTTGCAAGGTTTAACATTGTCCGGAATTAGTTGTGAGTCTGACAAGCAGAGCATGTTCAGCGCGCATCCCGCAACCCCAAACGATGCACGCATAACCGGATAAAATCAACGGCGCCGCCCCGCGCGAAAAGCGCCAGTTGCCGGCTGGCCGGGCGCAAGGGATAGACGCGCCCGATCAGGGCCAGCCGCCCGTTGGCAAATACCTCGATAACGGAATGATCCACAAACACACGCAGGGCAACTTTGCCGGTATCGCGGAGAGGCGCGGCAATCACCGTTTTGGGAAATGTGCCGAACAGGGTGCTTTGCCGGCAATCCAACACCAGGCGGCGCCCGGCGCGGTCAGCATACAGACGCGTCACCTCGCCGGCATGGGCCACCGCGGGCGGGGCCGCGTCCGGCGTCCGGAACAGCATCAGGCCGGACTCGTCCGCGGACTGCGGGCGCCATTCGCATTCCAGCTCAAAACAATCCCCGTCCACGCGCCGGACGATCCGCAGGCCATCGCCAACCCTGGTTTTAGCCGTCCTTTGCATGACGCGCTGGCGCAAGCCGGTCAATTCCGGCGCCGGCGTCAAACTCAAATGGCCATCCACGCGCAGGGACAACTCCACCGGCAATGAATAAGCGCCCGACCAGCCGGCGATCTTGAGGATATCGAGCGGAGCGGTGTCCGGAATCCATCCGATCAATATCCGCCGGCCGCGTCCGTCCAGCATGGTTTTGGCCGCGTAATAAGCGCCTTCACAGATGATGCCGCCGGCCTGCGGCAGGAAGCGGTGGTTGCGGTACTGGCCGGTGAAATAAAGCGTCCGGCCCGCGCCATTCACCCGCGTGGAGACCAGCAGCGCGTGGCGGCCGGCCAGCGGGAAGAAATCAGGGCATTCGTACATATCTACACCCTGGTCGCCGGCCGGATACGGACCGGGGGTCGGCGTAAACAGAGGATGCAGATATTTCCATTTTTTCATATCGCGCGAACGATACAGCAAAACCGCGCCGCCCTTCCCGGCGAAGCCGCCGCCCAGCGCCATGTACCAGCCGTCGGCTTCGCGCCAGACGCACGGATCGCGGAAGGTTGTCACATCCGCGCCGGGCCGGCGGCGGATCACCGGATTGCCGGAAAATTTCCGCCAGGTGAGCATATCCGCGCTTTCCGCCAGGCATTGCGCCTGGGGATGCATGCTGGTGTAAAAGGCCTTCGGCTGGCCGGCATCATCCGGAACGACGCAGCCGGTCCAGGCGCCATCCTTGTCGTACCCGCCCGGATCGGGCCGCAGCATGGGGGGCAAATGCCGCCAATGAATCAGATCGCGGCTGACGGCATGGCCCCAGGCTTTCGGGCCCATGACCGGGAAGGTCGGGTCATATCCATAAAACACGTGATATTTACCGCGCCAGAATATGCCGGAAAGATCGTTGGCGTGATGCGCGGTCGGCTGCAAATGATACGCTGGCCGGTATTCCAGCAGACGTTTGACACTTTCCCCGCGGCGGCCTGCGGCGTTTTGCCTGCCGGTCCGAGGGATTGGCGTTTTGCGCGGCATGATCCACCCTCCATGCAATCATTCAGCATCGGGCGTACGAAACATGATGCCATCCAAGCTCTTGCCCTCGCGATCGGTCAGGCGCAGATACACCCGGGTTGCACCGCGTTGCACCGCCTTCACCAGGATCCGGTTCCATCCCGACTGCAGCGTAAACTCGCCGCGGTTCTGATCAGGCTGCGCCGAACGCTGCCCGCCGCGCGTAGTGCCATGTCCGCCATGTTTTAGCACAAGCCGGTCATTAATCCAAATCCAAAGCGCATGGTCGCTGCCGCCCTGGACCATGGCCGGCCGGGCATCCGGACTGAAAACTTCCGTGTAGGCGTAAGCCGACATCCAAAACGGATGTGGTGAACCGCAAGTCTCCTGGAATGACAAATAATCCTCCTTGGTCAACCGTTGCCAACGCGCGGCGGCATTGCCATGCACGGCATAAGTCCGGGCCATATCCGGCCGGAAATTCGGCGTCAATTGCGCATAATTCGTTCCGGTGAATTCACCCAGATACGGCGTCTCCATGCCTTTGAAGGCATCCGTCACCTCGGGATTATTCCGCTCCGCTCCCGCGCCGGCAGTATCGGCCGGCAATCCGAACGGCCCGATGACGACCAGCGGCATGGCTTCCAGCATTTGATGTACCACTTTCGCGCAGAGTTGTTTGAGCATGCCGGACATGGTCAATGACCAGGCCCGGCCCAGGTTGCCGGCGGCGTCCTGGGCTTCCGCCTCCGCCAGGATGGCGTCAATTTTGGCGACATTTTTCCAATCCGGCCAGTCCTTGAATTCAGCGGCCCGCGCATGCGCCCGGCGCGCAACCTGCCGCGCTTCATCCAGGCCCGCCTGCACGGCTGCGGCGCCCTGGCGCAAGGCGTTTTCCGGCATCCGGACCGACGCGCTTTGGATGCCGGACTGTTTCCCGGCCGCGCCGCGCACGCGGAATGTTTGCGCCTCATAAGGACCGAGTTGAAAGCGCCAGCGGCCATGCTCCAGGGGCGCCGGCCGGTCGCGGATCAGGTCATACACTTCCACCCCATCCGTAAAGGCCAGTTCCACTTCTTCGAGTTCCCACCAATGCGTGTTGGCGGCATAAGCAAATACGCCATCCGCATGGCTGGCGGCGGCAATCCAGATGTTGTGATCCAGGCCGTTGCCGGTCAGCCGCCGGTAATGGCCGTTGGGCAGGGAGCGATAAGCCCGGGCAAACTGGCGCATTTCATGCAGCCGGCCCCCGGAATCAACGACATCCATCCAGGTGTGCGGCATCCAGGTCGGATGCGACCGCACCATAACGTTAAGGAACGTGTCGTTGACGAACCGCCCCATGGGATATCCCTGGCGCCGGACGCTGTTTTCAAAAAGCCATGCGCCTTTCGGAAAGGTGTAGCCCGCGTGAAACATGCCGCTCTGGATGTAGGCGCCGCCCCTGGCGTCGTTGGCAAAGAGGCTTTGCCAACCGGCATCATGCGCCACCGCTTCATAGTCCCAACGCGGATCCGCGTAGGTCAGCCCGCTCCCGCTGGCCGCGTAACTGTAACTGACCGCCATCCCGGGTTCCGCGCGCAGCTCCTGCAAATCGAAACCGAACCGCTTTAATACCTGCTTGACGGCGTCCGGCTCATCATATTTGCCTTCCAGGTCCAGGGCTTGTTTGGTGGGACGGTAGCTATAGGAAAAAGTCGGCTCGAAGCACAGGAGGTACAGTTTCAAATCCGGCCGGGCCTGCGTCAGGCGATCGCGTATTTTCCTGTACAGCGCCGTATATTGCGCGCAGCGCCAGTTGATCCATTGCTCCCGCGCGTTGGCCATCAGCCAGTTGTAACGTTTTGCAAAACGGTCCGGGTCCCGGGCATCCACCGGCAGGATCAGGCCCGTCTCGCGTTGAAAAAGGTCCACGGTATAATCTTCATAGCCCCAATCCAGCGGGTCATCCTTCGCGCCGTACCAGCAAAACTGCAGGGGGCCGCCAAACCAGCGCGAAAGCAGCAGGCTGATGCCGTTCCAGGCGGGATATTCCCCGTAGAGCGCGATCAATTCATCTGCAATGGTCAGCAAGCTCGCTTGAACCGCGGGATGATAAAAATTTACCCAGGTCAGCCAGCCCTTGGCTTGCACCTTGCCGAGCCGGCTGACGGAAAGATAAGTGGGCGCCCCGGCCCGGATTTCATCTTCCGACGGCGGCTTGTGAAACTCGCGCGTGCTGGTGTATTCGATATTGGAAATCAACTTCAACTCATTGCGCTCGAACATGCGCAAGATCAAGCCGGCATGATCCCGCATGGCATCCGCGCCGCCGTATTCATTGGGGGAGAATATATAATGCTTGGAAGGGTAAAGCACCCCGTTGTACATGAAATGCCCCATCAGATACATGTTTTGCCCGGCAAACCGCATGCGTTTGATCATGTTCTGCGCGGTTACGTACCAATCCCGGTAGAATTCCGGGTAGTCAATCCCGGCCAGGCGCATGGTGAACATGGCGCCCAGCGGCGCGGCATGATAGGCGGCGCTCATGGACTGCGGGCCGCGTTCGGAATGATAACCGATCAGATGATCGCCGGCATCCCGGACCTTCAGCGCCGGCAGGTCGTTCAGGATTTCGCTAACCGTAATGCGCGCGGCCGCCGCCGGCGCGGCCGAGCCGCGCCCATCCGCGTTATACAGGAAGACGCAGCCTTGCTCCTCGTTGGGCCAGTAGATCATGTAATCCCTGCGCATTTGATTGCTAGCCACGGGATGCTCGCGCGTGGCGAAAAACCCCGTGTCGGCGCGCTGGTATCCGCCCATCGCATGGCCGCGCGCAAATGGATATTCAGCCGGAATCATCGTGGTCGGCTCGTACACCTGGGCCAGGAAACGGCGGGCCGCATCGTCCGGCCACTCGATCTCGACCAGATGCGGCACAAACAGGTTGCGCACCCTGAACTTGTAGCCAAAGGCGGCGTAAGACACGTTTTCCGTAAAGGTACGGTACCGCCCGGCCGGACTTTCCCTGACCGCGGTCTGCAAAGGCTTATCCTGGTAGCGCCACAGGATGAATTCTCCCGGCGCCGGTTCAGCCGTGCAGTCAATATTCCAGACTTCCCGGAGTTCCAGGCCGTCGGTATATGACGCGCCTTCCACCAGGCGCTGCTTAATCGGACCAACCACGGCGATCTCATAATTCCGGCGCTCAATCGCGCCGTCGGCCGCATGCATGGCGAAGCGCAACTGATAAGTCCCCGCCGGCAGCGGGCCGCATTCCAGTTTGCCGGCCAGATCGAAGCCATCCTGCCGCGCCAGTGACACCGCCCCGTTGGTTGCCGACTGCCGGCCGATTTCGTCAAAGACCTCGTACTCCAGCGTCACGGGCGCCGGGGCGGCATCCGCCGCCGCGCCGGGCGCGGCATTGCTCCCCAGAACATTCATCAGCAGGACTTCCATGCGCACCGGCTTGTCCTGGTCAAAAATCGGCTGGCTCATCCCGGGTAATTTAATTTGGATGGGGCCGTAATAGGGCGGACTGAAGTAAAAATATTTCCCGCGCTCGACCCCCAGCGACTGCACTTCCTCCATCTTGGCAAGGTCAGCCCCGATGGCATCCCATCCGTCGCCCAAATCCGTACCGATTTTCCAGGTCTTGTCCGTGAGCAAACGCATGGTGCTGCCGTCGGCGCAAAAAACAATGCCGTCCGCCAGCAACGATATGCCGCTGCGATCAATGGGCTGGCCGCGGAATCCGATCACATTCGTCCCCGCCCGAAGGTGGGGCGTGAGGTCCAGGTTGCGGAAGCCATGGTGCGCCGCGGGCAGGGCCGGCGCCACGACCGCGCCGTTGACCGATATGGAATAATTAACCGCCACGCTCGGCATGACGGTTATGGCTGCCAGGCGCGGTTTGGCCGGCAAGGTAAAATCCTTGCGATAGCAAACCATCGGCAATGGCTGTCCTTCCACGTATCCCGGCAGCGGCACTTTCCGGATACTTTCGCCGCGCCAGGTTATGCCGGATGGATTCAGCCCAGAATCGGCCAGGCGTTCCTGGAAGGTTGGTATGTCCGCCGCCGCCCCGCTGGCCATGCCCAGCCATGCCGCGGCCATTGCCGCCGCCGCGGCATATCGTTTTGCCCGACAGTAATTGCGCTGCATACAGGCCCCTCCCCATTCACGTTTCCGGCGCCGCCCGATGCCCGATGATGGCAGATTTCATGCCGGCGCCTGGCCGGAACGAAAATGCAAATCGTACAGGGTCGTCATTTTCGGATGTTGCCCACGGCTGTGACATTTTGTTAAATTACAACCAGAGTGCGTCCCGCGCCCAAGCCCGGGCCGGGTCCATGATTCGTTAGCAATATATGCGATGACGCCATGTCCGACAATAACCGCAGCAACCAATTATTTAACCGAAACGATCATCCCGCATCATGGCGCAACAGCGCCGGATTGATGGCCATGGTTGAGCAAATACCTGATCCGGCTTATTACCTGGCGGGTTTGCCCAAGCCGGAATTGCCATTGCCGGAGAACATCGTCCTGTTCCGCCGCCATCCCGACAAATTGAAGCATGCGCCCATGAGCCATGCCGCCCAGCATGTGCTGATCATCAACCTTCGCGGCCCGGGCGACATCATCCTGAACGAACGCCGCCTGCGGCTGGTCCCCGGGGCGGCTGCGCTGGTTTTCGCAGGGCAGTCGCACAGCTATGCGAATCTGCAGCCGCCGCTGACATGGTTGTTCATTTCGTTTAAAATCGCGGCGCCGGATTGCTTCGCCACGCTGCGGGATTCCACGGCGAAACTTTCCCCCATGGCCTGGCATTACATCCACCAGTTGGTGGCGGATTACAACAGCTCCGTTCGCGCCATGCCCATCGTCGCCAGCCGGATAGTCTTTAATTTAAGCCTGCTTTTGATGGAGCTGGCCGAAAGCAGCCCCCGGCGCATTGCCAGCAAGATAATCCTGGAACAAGTCGCCCAAAACCGCATCCGCAAGATTCAGCAGTACGTGCTGGCGCATATCCGCGAGCCGGTGCACATAGCCGACCTGGCGCGGCAAGTCAACATGTCCGCCAGCGGCTTAAGATTTTTCGCGCGCAAAACCATGCGGCACGGACTGGGCCATTATATCCGCCACACGCGCCTTGCCTGCGCCTGCGAGCTGATGAATGCCACCGACCTGACGCTGACGCAAATCGGCGAGCAATGCGGTTTTGGCAGCATTTACGCTTTCAGCCGCGCCTTCAAGCAGCAGCTGCGCGTCGCGCCCAGCCGGTACCGCGCGCGATTGAAAAAATCCTCGCGGCAAACACGGCGCCGGACGGCAGACGGCTAGACGCCCTGCCGGGGTTTACGGTTCAGGCCGTGGGGGTGCGGTCCAGCGGCACGAGTTTCAGAGCATTGCCGGAGTAGATTTTATCCAGGACGTTCTGCGGCAGGTTCAGGCTGTTCAGGACCTGCTGATGCTGGTTGTCGAAATAATCGCGGGCATAGAGGACGCGGTCCTGGAATTCCAGCAGGAACTCGCGGGTGAATTCCAGGTCGCGCGACAACGCCCCGCAGCCCGATCCCGCGGAGATGTCGCAATACAGGTTGGGATACTTACGCAGGTATTCCACGACCTTCCCGGGCGTCACTTTGCCTTTGGGATAAGACACAGTCAGGTGCTGACCGTCGCCGGAGATGTTGCCCCAGAAGCCGGGCGCATGTCCGAGGAAGATGGTTTCCGGGCAGGCCTGCAGGGCGCGTTCAAGAACTTCGATGCCGCCGCCGTACCAGTAGCCGGGGCGCGGATATCTCGGCGCGTCGGGCGCCGCCTTGTCATAATCCAGGTGCACGGTCACCGGCAGTTTCTTCTGCCCGCAGAACCGGAACATGCGCAGGGCGTCGGGGCTGTCATACATCATCCTCAATTTCATTTCGCCATACACCCGCACACCGTGAGTCGCGATGGCCGCGTCCAGCCGGTCAATCGCATCCGGCCGCCGCGGGTCGGGCGCGTAGCCCAGGACGAATTTGCCCGGCGCGCGCTCGGCATAGGAAACGCAACGGGCGAAAGAAATCGGTCCGCTCAATGCGTGATGCAGCGGCGAGACGCTCTTATGGTTGGACGGCGCGTACTCATCCGGGGGGCATTCCCAGGAAAGCAGCCAGGTGACATCAATGTTGTGCTGGCGCATGTTGGCCAGAAATTTTTCCAAATCGTGTCCGTGCCAGTCGGGATGGTTATGTGCGTCTATGATCATGGTATTATTTCCTTCTGAATCCTTGGTTAGGACCTCATCACGTATTCAAGTCCGGTAAGCCTGTGATACTTTCGCGATGGCTTTGACGATGTCGGCGGCTTCCGCCGCGCCCCAGCTTTCCCGCACCACCAGATCGAAATGCTGGTCCAGCGCCGCCATGACATTGGGGCACGGGAATTTACGGTCGGGATCGCCCTTGTAAGCCGGCGAACTCCACGGCAGGCGGCTGCTGCCGAACACCTGCTTGTTTTTGAACCAATCGTAATAGGTCGGCGGGTTGACGTAACGCGCGCGCGCCAGGACGCCTTCCGCCGCCAGCGCGGCGCAGAAAGTTGTCTTATCGCAGACCGCCCGCGCGGCCTGGAAGCGCATCCGCAGGAACCAGTAACTGGGCTCGGCGCCCGCCAATTGCGGCGGCAAGACAGCCAAGCTGTCCGGGGGCAAGCCGTCCTGAATGCGCTTAACCAGGTCGCGGCGGCGCTGGACGATGCCGGGCAGCTTCTTTAACTGCGTGCTGCCAATCACCGCCGACAGGTCGTTCAGGTTGAAATTCAAGGTAGCCTGGCAGCAGGAAGCGCTTTCCGGCAGGCCGAACGGCTTGCCGCGGTCGGACGCGCGCCGGACCTTTTTGTACAGTTCCTCGTCCGCGGTCCAGACCATCCCGCCCTGGCCGCCGGCGCAGTGGTGCTTGCCGAACATGGTGGAAAAGGCCGCCACATCACCGAACGTGCCGAGCAATTTGCCGTTGAGCTTGGCATGATGCGCCTGGGCGCAATCCTCCACCACGGGGATTTTATGCTTGCGCGCCACGCGCATGATGCCTTCCATATCGGCCGGCTCGCCGAAAATATGAGCCACGACAATGGCGCTGGTGCGCGGGGAGATCAGTTCCTCGATCTGCTCCGGTCCGGGCACGTAACAGCCCGGGGCGGCGTCGGCGATCATGGGCACGCAATTCAGCAGGGGGATGGGCATTATCCCGCCGGGGTCGGTGATGGGGCCGACGATGATTTCGGTGAATGGTTCCGGATCGAGCGCATGCAGGGCCACGTAGACGGCCGTGGTGCCGGAGTTGACGGCATCGGCGTAGCCGCCGCCCATGTATTTGGCGAATTCCTCGCAATATTGCTGTTCCGCCGGCCCGCCGTATCCGAACGCCTTGCCGCTGGCGATGGCGCTGTCAAACAACGCGTCCACCGCGGCCTTCTCCTCCAGCCCGATCAGGCTGCGCTCCGGCCAGGGGGCGGTGCGGACCTTGGGTCCGCCGTTAATGGCAAGCTGATCAGGGGCTGCTTTTGAATTTTTGCCGGTCATATTTCTACTTTCAGTGATTGTCATGCGGTTTGTTCGCCAATTGCCGTTAAGACTAGCGCGCCGGCCCGCAAACGGCAATATCAATTCCTGTCCGATACCTGTCAAATCCCGCCATGCGCGCTGGGCGGCACCCCGGTGAATTTTTTGAATGCGCGATGAAACAGCGAATATTGTCTGAAACCCACCGCTTCGGAAACCGCCTCCAGCTTGATCGCCGAATTGGCGCTGATCGTGCGCTGCGCCTGCAAGACCCGGCGTTGCAGCACATAATGCTTGATGGGCAAGCCGATGTCTTTCTCGAACAGGCGGAATAAATGCCGTTCGGAGATATGCAGGAATGACGCCATCTCGCTGACGTTGAAGGCAACGGCGTAATGCTGTTCGATGTAATCCAACGCCCGGCGGACCACCGGATGCATCATGTGTTCGGAAACATTGGCTTCCGCACGCTTGACCCGGCACATCAACTCCATCAGCATGGCCTGGTTGATCAATTGCCATCCCGGCCGGCGGTCTTTGCTTTCCCGGATGATCTTGCAGATGATCTGCTCGATCACCGCCGCTTCACCGCCCGTCAGGCTGACATGCCGCTGCATGGAAAATACATCGTTCAATACCGTCCTGGGCCAAGCCATTTTGGGGACATCAAAAACCAGGCAGAATTTTTCCACCCGACTGCCGGGCGATGACAACAGGCGGTGAATCTCGCGCGGATGAATCACGATGACGGAATTTTTGCCGTAGGGGATGTTTTTCCCCTCCACAAAATAGCAGCCGGCCCCGTCCTTGACGAAATTAATCTCCATCTCGGCATGCCAGTCCAACCGGCAGGCATGGGAGATTTGACGGCGGCCCCACGCCGTGACAATGGGGTTATCCCGCGAAGTGAGGCGCCGGCAAGGTGGTTTGGCCATGATTTTCACCGGCCGTGCACCACCGTGCCGGCGACGATGGTGTAAAGAATATTCAATTCGTGGTCCAGTACCAGCACATCGCCGTCGCGGCCGGGGGCCAGGACGCCCTTGTTCAGCCCCAGCAATTCCGCCGGGTTGGCGGAACAGACCCGGCTGGCGTCGGCCAGGCTTTTGCCGAAAAGCCGGACGGCGTTACGGAAGCCGTCAATCGGCGTGAGCGCGCTGCCGCACAGCGCGTTGTCGCGTTCGGGATTGTCGGGTTCAATCAGCCGCACGCCGTTGTTCGGGCCGTCAATGCGCACCCGGCCCCAGCGGCGCGGCAATTCGTATTCGCCCGGGGGCAGCCCGGCGCCGTTGTTGCTGTCGGTGACGAAAACCAGGCGGCTGTCCGGTTTGCAGCGGAAGGTTTTCTCCACGAGCAACGGGTCCACATGCGTACCGTCGGGAATGATCTCGCAAACCAGCCGGTCTTCCACCAGCAGGTAATCGGTCAAGGCCGCCGGATACACGCCGGGCTCGCGGAAGTCCGGCAACAGGAAGGTGTCAAAGAGATGCGTCACCAGGCGCGCCCCGGCTGCCACGGCCGTCCGCGCCTGCGCAATCGTCGCAGCGGTATGCGCCAGGCTGCAGACGATGCCTTGCCGGCTGAGCCGCCGGATCAGCGCGGGCGCATGTTCGATTTCCGGGGACATGTCCCAGATTTTCAGATGTCCGCCGGCCGCCTGCAGCAAATGCTCGGTCGTCGCATCGGTGATCGGCGCGATATCCTGGGTCAGACCGCCGCCCGTCTGCGCCAGGTAAGGCGATTCCAGCCGGAACCCGGCCACCTGCGGCGTCTGGCGCAACTCATCCGTCTCGCGGCGATGACGCCGCATCAGGAGAGCGGAATGTTCCGGCGGACCGAAAAAAGTCGGCACAAAAGCCGTGGCGCCGCGGCGGGCCTCCTCCGCGGCGAATTCCGCCAGCGCGGTTTCGGTGGAATCGCGGCAGATGCCGTGGGTATGGATGTCGATCAACCCCGGCAACACGTAGCCGCCGGCCGCGTCTATTTCCGGCGCGGAGCTGCGGCAGCGGCGGTCCACCGCGGCAATCCTACCCTTTTCAATGAGAATTTCCGCCGCGTCCAGCCGGCCGTCGGGAAAAATAACTTTCCCGTTGCGGATCAAAAGCGATTGCATAGCGCAAATATTCTCACACAAAATCGCCAAAGCACCAAGAAAAAACTGAGGAAAACATCATGTTTCCCTTCAAATCTGCAAATCCATTACCCCTTTGTGGCTTAGCGGCTTTGTGAGATATACTCCCTCCTGAATCCGTGATGAGGCCCGGATGCCGCAGATGCGCGGCGCGAAGGATGACGCTGTATTCATATACCGCGAATCCTTCGCAACAAAGCAGATGCGACATCCCGGCCTCACCCGGAGGGCGCTCTTTTCTTCAATCAAACGGGTTGTACTTATGGTGACTATTTAATAAATTGTAAATGGTTGCTTTACACATCATTATGTAATAAAAATAAAATCCCGTCACGGATTCAGGTCCCTCTCAAGCTTGCCCATCGCGGCCGGCCGGCTCCGGATTGGTGGCGGCCAGCAATTGATCGCAGTACTGGGTCAAGGCTCTCACATCCGCGCCAATATTGATGAATTGGTAGCCCATATCGCCCAGTTCCCGGAAATTGCCCGGACTGCCCACCGTGCCGGCGAATTTCCCGCCGGCGCGCGCCGCCGCCGCCACCCGCCGCTGGGCATCCAGGAGGCGCGGATGGCTAAAATCGCCCGGCGCGCCGATGCCCTGGCTGAAATCGCCCGGGCCGAAAAACAGCATGTCAATCCCCGGCACGCCGGCAATGGCTTCCAACTCGTCCATGGGTTCGGGGTCTTCGATTTGCACGACGATGAACCGCTGTTCATTGGCCTGGCGGATGTAATCCGTGAAAGGAATGCGGCAATAGGCGCCATCGGCATTGCCGCCGTCGGCCGGCCGGCGGCCGACGGGGTGAAAGCGCGTCATCCGCGCCACCTGGCGGGCATCGGCCAGGCTCATGATATGCGGCACCATGATCCCGGCGGCATCCAATTCCAGCGGCCGGATGTAATCGCTGTAGCCGCCGCGCGCCACCCGCACCATCACGTCCATGTCATACCCGCGCGCCGCCCAGACGCCGGCCTCGATCGCCGACCAGTCGTTGGGCACGTGTTCCATGTCAACCCACAGGCAATCGAACCCCGCTTGCGCCACGATTTCCGCCACCCGGGCATCGGCCAGGTTGGACTTGAAACAACGCACCTGTTCTCCCGCCCGCAATTTCCGCAATACCCGGCTTGGCCGCATCTGCATGGTAACCTCGGTTCTGTTTTATGTTTCAGTTTTCAGGGTTCACGGTTCAGTAGTCAGTGTGTGTTCCTTTGCCCCTTTGATCGCAGTGTTCGGTATTCAGTGTTCGGTTCAGCCCCTTTGCCCCTCTGTTCCTTTGCGTTCCTTGTGTTCTTTCGTGGTGAATTAATTCCGTCTCTGCCCGCTGGTTTTAAACCGGCAAAACCAACTCGCCGTCCCCGGCGCCATCCACCCGCAGCCGGCGGATCGCCGGCGGATCGCCGCCGGCGACTTTGGCGCGGCGGAATTTTTCCGGCAGATAGACGAACAGGTGCCCGGGCCGCCGCACGCGGAGGCCCCGGCAGACCATGGCCTGCCGCCGCGGATCGTATTCCACGGCCTCGAATTCCACGCCGCCCTGGGTAATGTGCCAATCCGTGCCCACCACTTGGGGCACATCCCGGACCGCCCGGATGCCGATAACGCGGCAATGCCCCGCCGGCAGGCCGGACACCCGGTACCCGCCGGAATGAATGCCCAGGTAGGCGCCGGCCCAGAAATCAAACAGGTGATAATCCCGGCCGGCATCCAGACCAAATGCGGCGAAATCCACGGTATAATCCCGCGGCCGCGACAGGGGATGGGCATTGATCACCCCCGCCACCCGCCAGGTCTCGCCGGCATTCGCCACGGGCAAATCCAGCAGCGCCGGATATTCCTGCTCGAAAAAATCCACTGTGCGCGCGCCCGCGGAATACGGCGGCAATACCTTGCTCAAAATGTCCACCTGCGCCGGCGGCAGCGCCGGCAGATGATCGCCCAGTATCGCCAGTCCGTTGGTCAACCCCACCAGGGATGCCCAGGACACGGCCTCGGCCGGACTGAGTTCGGATCGGTTGCCCGCCGGACGCACGGACAGGTAATCCGGGTCATTCGCCCACCAGCGCCGGTGGAGGAAGGCGAAATTCATGGCGGAATTAACGCCGCGCCGGAGATATCCCGGCCCGGGGTAGCGGTCGCGCTCGCCGTGATGCTTGTCAATCAGCTTGGCATCCCACCGCGCGCCGATATCGCCGCCGATGCGCATGGCGTCGCTCAAGCCGGTGAAAGCCCCTAAGAGACAGGCATTCAGCAGATAGACATCATCGCCCAGGCCGGCGCGGAAGGCTTCCATCCCCAGGCGCATGGCCTGGATTTTGGTCACCTCCGGATCCGCCAGCACCCCGGCGGCGGACATCGGCTGCACGTTGGCGCCGTCCAGCTTGACGTATTCGAAGCCGTACTCCCGGACGGACGCGCCCAGCTCCCGAACCCATTCCCGGACCGCCGGGATGCTGCAATCCAGTACATATACCTGTTTGACCGCGTAGCCGCTGACCGCCACCGTCCGGCCATCGCGGTCCCGGATGACCCAGTCCGGGTGTTCCCGGTAAAGGCGGCTGGACTCCGCTGCCAGGAACGGGCAGAGCCAGAGCCCCGGTTTGAATCCCAGTTTTTTGATTTCACCTGCCAGCCAGCGCAGGCCATGCGGGAATTTTTCGTTGGTTTCCAGCCAATCGCCCTCGCACCGCTGGAACCCGTGGTCGAGTTGAATGTATTCCACCGGAATTTGTGCGCGGTGCGCCGCCAGCCAGCGCGTATTCTCCAGCACGTCATCCTCGGTAATGCGGGCGTGGTAATAATCCCACGAACCCCAACCGGAAGCCACGCGCGCGGTCCGGCGCGGGGCGGTTTGTTGATTCTGCGCCACGCGGCCGGCGTATTCTTCCAAGGCGCGCGCCGGGGTATCGGCCGTGTTGACATACAGCGGCACGGTTTCCACTTCCGCGCCCGGCGCCAGCGGCAGACGGTCAAACCCGCAGACGGCGCGCAGGTAATCCAGGCTGTAAACCGCCTCGTCGAAATGCAGCCGGAACACGCCATGCTGCCGGCCGAACTGCAGGAATCCCAGCGTCAGGTATTTCCGGGTTTGCCGATCGCCCGCAACCATGTAATCGGCCATGTAAAAATCATTCTTGATCGCGTCGTAACGCCAGACGCCCAGGTCATAAACCCCGCACCCGTCCGTCACCGTATCCTCCATGCCGAACACCGTCCAGGCCGAAGGCATGCTGCCGAATTCCAGCCGGCCGCCCCATTCCGCGTCAATGGAAAGCGGCACAATTTCGCGCAGCGTCAGCGGCCGGCCGCTGACATTCCGCACCTTGGCGCGGATCAGCCAGCAGCCGGGACGCACCTGCTCCACCCGGGACGCAACTTCCACCGGCGCGCCCGGCGCGCCGGCCCCTACCCGCATGATTATGCCCGCGTCATCCTGCACCACGGCTTCCGCCGCCGCGCGTTGAATGATGTCCGTCGCCAGTTCCAAGTGTTTGATTTTCATGTTTGGCTAATTTAAAATCCGCGTTTTTAATGAATTCAGGAGTCAGGAGCCAGAATTCAGAATAAACACATATGATTCCATATCAACACATTACGTTGTCGTAAAATCCTGACAATTGACTGCTGTCTACTGAATACTGCTTTCAAAAACCGGCTTTTGAAAGCAATCCCTGAGAATTTGAGCGATGATTATAACAGACTGCGCACGTAATGCGAATTGATTTTTAACCCGCAAAGAACTCCTGCAAAAAAACTGATTGACGCTAATCCGGGTTTTTGCTAAATACATAATACTGGTTAATACATTTTAAAACATTTTGCCATACCGGCTGATTGATGATCGTCCGCATTAAAAAAGAATCCGCGCCGTATTACCTGCAAATTGCCGCCGATCTGCGCGCCGGCATTGCGGCCGGTAATTACGCCCCCGGCCAGCCGCTGCCGACGGAAAACGACTTGATGCGCCAGTGGCGCGTCTCGCGCGTTACCGTGCGCAGCGCCTTGAAATTGCTCTGCCGGGACGGCGTCATTTACCGGCTGCCGGCCAAGGGCACATTCGTCAATGACCCCCAGGCTCAGGCGCTGGCGCTGTTGAAAACGCCGCCCGGCCACGTTCAACCCGTTGGCTTGAAAATCGGACTGCTGGTGCCCTGCGTGACGGCCGGAATTTTCACCGGCATCGTGCGCGGGGTGGAAGATGCCCTGGAAGCGGCCGGCTGCAACCTGCTGCTGGGCAACTTTGACGGCAACCCCGACAAGGAACGCAAATATATCCAGTCGTTTATCCGGGCCCGGGCCGCGGGCCTGATCGTCACCCCTTCCGCCAAATCCAACACCCGGATTTACGCCGCGGCCCAGCGCGCGGGCGCGCCGCTGGTGTTTCTGGATACGTATCCTGAAAACATAGCGGCGGATGCCGTCCAGACCGACAATGTCGCCGGGGGAATCATGGGCGTGAAACGCCTGGCGGCGGCCGGCTGCCGGCGGATAGGGTTCATCTGCGGCGGCTGGAACACCTCCAGTTCGCAGGAACGCCTGGCCGGCTACCGGCTGGCCGTGTTGAATGCCGGCCGGCCGCTGGACGACGGGTTGGCGGCCGGCAGTGAATTTGACAATTCTTCCGCCTACCAGGTGGCCGTGACTTTGCTGCGCCGGGGCGCCGACGGACTGTTGCTGGCCAACGGCAACCTCATCACCGGGGTAATGCAGGCGGCGGCGGATACGCGGGCGGACACTCCCGTGGTCGCCTTCGACGAAATCGCTCCCGCGCGCGGCCTGCCGCCGCCCCTGGCCTGGATTATTCAGCCCGCGCAGAAGATCGGGTATCTGGGCGCGCGCATTTTGCTGCGCCGTATCTCTGAAAATTCCGGCAGCCGGCGCGCCCCGCGCGAGCCGGCGCATAAAGCCTGTCTGCCGCCGACGCTGGTTGAAGCCAGACCCGCATCCGCATCAAACCAAAACAGGAGGTTATGTCATGCAAATTAACCGCACGTTAATCGCAATTTGCCTGCTGCTGGCGGGCGTCCCGGCCAGGAGCGCAACCTGGTACGTAACCACCAATGGCGTGGACAATGCCGATCCCGGCCGCGGCGAGAGTTGGGATTTGCCTTACGCCACCATCAGCAATGCCATCGCCAAGGCCGCGGATAACGATGCAATCCTGGTTTCCAACGGACTATATCAGATTACAGTAAGCATTTTGATCGCCAAGCCGCTGCGCCTGATCGGAGTGGACGGTCCGGAAAACACTGCGCTGAACGCCGGCGGCATCACACGGGTGGTGGCCATTTCCGCCACCAATGCGCTGCTGGCGGGATTCACCATCACCAACGGGTACCTCAACACCTCCGGACAATACGGCGCCGGAATCAGGTTAACGGGCGGTTCCACCATATCCAACTGCATCATCTCCGGCAACAACAACGCCTCCCGCCAGGGCGGCGGAATTTTCTGTTCGGCGCCGCTGGACACCACCGGGATCATCGTCCAATGCTCCATCAACGGCAACCTGGCGCCAAACGGCGCCGGACTCATGTTGACCAATAATGTAATCATGTCCGATTGCCAGGTCGCCGGAAACCGAAACACCTCCAGCCATGGCGGCGGCATTTACCTGCGCCAGGGCCAGGGCAATGCCATTATCCGCAATTGCACCATCGTTTCCAACATCGCCGTCAGCCAGGGCGGCGGCTTGTGGATGATCGGCGGAGGCCTGGTAGAAAACTGCGAGTTTTACGGCAATCAATCGCTGGCGGACACCAACAGCAGCGTTTATATCGGCGGCGGCGCCATTTATGTCCAAATCGGTGAAATCCGGAATTGCCTGTTTACGACCAATGTCGCCGCCAATAACGGCGGCGGCATTCTGCTGCACGGCGCGGCGAAGGTATACAACTGCACGTTCGCGGCCAATGCCGCCGGCCGCTGGGGCGGCGGTTTTTACCAGCATGCTTCCTCGCCCGACACTCTCGAAAACACCATTCTCTGGTACAACTCCGCGGTCGCCGGCGGCGACAACTGGTTTTGTTATAACCGCGACGAAGCGTCTTCTTTTACCAACAACTGCCTGGGATGGGGCGCCGTCTCCGCATCCGTGATTCCCTACGATCAGCCGCCGGTTAATTACGGCGGCGGATTCAACATCACCAACGATCCGGCCTTTGTCAATTCCGCGGGCGGCAGCGACTGCCGCCTGCGCTACGGATCGCCCTGCATCAACGCCGCGCTGCACTACGCCTGGATGGATGACGCCACGGACCTGGTCGGCAATCCCCGGGTGGACCCCGCCTGGCGCCTGCCGGACATCGGCTGTTACGAATTCATGTTGCACCGCGGCACCATGTTCTCCATTCGCTAAAGTCAATTAATCCACAATAAAGCCGATTTCAAAACTCAAGTTTTGAAAGAATTCAGAATACAGAAGCCAGAATTCAGAATAAACGCAAGACGTTGATGACAAATGTGTTGTTTAATGTTTCCGATAAGACTCCTGAATCCTGACTACTGAATTCTTCTTTCAAAAGCCGACTTTTGAAAGCAACTTAATAATGTTGATATTCCGCTTATGTCTGGCGTGCTTGCTCCCGGCGGCAGGCATCCACGCGGCCGGCGCCGCCGGACCGGCCCCGGGCAACACCGCCGCCGGCAACCTGCTGGTCAATGGCGGATTCGAGGCGGTGGAAAACATCGGGGTGGATCCCGCCGCCATCCCCCCGATGGACCGCCAACGGCGCGCGCCAACAAGGCCTGCTGATCAAGCAGGACAGCGCGGAAGATTTGTTCGGTGCGCAAAGTCTCAAACTGCAGATGCGCGCGCTGCCCGCCGGCGGCGACTGGGAGATCAGCCAGGACCTGCCCGCCGGCGTTTTGCAGTCCAACCGCGATTAGGTTTTTACCGGCTGGATAAATTCTTGCAATGGCAGCGGCGCTTTCAAAATCAGGCTGATCAAAACAGGCAAGGCGCCGGACTGCGGGGCGTCCGAACTCAAAGCGAATAAAGGAGAATGAGCGAAGATGAGTCTAATGATAAAAACTACGATCATGTTTGTGGCGGGATGTTTTTGGGCCGCCGCGGCGCCGGGCGCGCCGGACCTGGTGCCGCTGCCGCAATCTTACCGGGAAACCGGCCCCGCCCTGCGCCTGGCGGCGCCGCGCATTTTCATTGAAACGAACCGGCAGTGCGAAATCGCGGCGGAGGAAGTCCGGCTGCGCATCGCGGAACTGGGCGGCGTCCCGCCCGACGCAGTTCCCGCGGGCGATCCGGCGGCGCCCGGCATTTACATCCTGACCGCGCAGGCCGGCCCGGCGGCGCGCTTGCTTGAAAGCCATCAACTCCAGGTCACGCCCGCCGATCCCGGCCCGCAGGGCTACGTTCTGAAGTCCACCCCCGAACAAATCGTCATCATCGGCTCAGACCGCGTGGGCGCATTGTACGGCGCCGTCACCCTGCGGCAATTGATGAAAAAGTCCGGCGCGGAGGTCGTCTTGCCGGCCTGCGCCATCCGCGACTGGCCGGATTTCCGCTACCGCTCCAGCATATCTTTCCAACGCGGCCTGGAACGGCTGGCTTATGACGAAAAGACGCCGGCGGACCGCCTGGCAGCCTGCAAGGCCGGTTTCGACCTGATGCTGCGTTTTAAAATGAACATGGTGTTCGACTATACTTTTTCCCGCATAAACATCTGGGATATGCCGGCCGACCGGAAAAAGCTTATTGCGGCGGCCAACGCCTATGCCGCGGAACGCGGGATTTACCCCGCCAATTACGACAACACCGCCGCGGGCAATTACCCCAAGGGCGCTTTCCCCAAGCCATTCCAGCATTGGCCCTGCGTGCAGGAATCGCGCGGCCGGAAATTTTCCTTCTCCTGCTGGAGCGCAGACGAGTTGCAACGCGCGAAGATTGAAAAAACCGCGGACGTTTTCCGGGAATGCAATTTCAAGATGGTCCTGATCCACCCGGTGGATGGCGGCGCGATCGAGGACCCGGAGCAATGGAGCCGGCGCTGCCCGGAATGCCGCCGGCGCTGGAAGGATGATGAACGCTGGAAAGCCACGGCGCACCAGTTGGGGATGTGGGTCGAGATTTTCCGCGAGCGGGCGCCAGGCATTATCCTGGAGTCGCCAGTTTATCCTTACAACGCCGTTTATTCGGTTCGCGCGCGTTTTCCAAACGTCAGCGATGAAACCTGGCGCATGAATTCCGTGGACTTCTGGACAAAACTGAACCGCACGCTTGATCCCAGCGTGCCTTTCGGCACCTGGACAAGCTGGCGGCAGCCCATGGCGAAATACCGGGAATGCTTCCCCGGGCGGAGCGTCAGCGTCTGCAGCCCTTATCAATACAGCGCGGGCATTTTTTCCACCTCTTTCCGCCGCATCGCCGCCAATTATTTCAATAACCCGGACGATATGTTCGTGGTGCGCGGCACGGACGGCAACGGCAACTGGCTGACCTTGATCAATTGCTGCGAATTCGCCTGGAACACCGGCGGGCCCGGCAACGACCCCGATTACGAAGCCCTGTTTTACGATCTGGAAACCGACCATACCCAGCCGGAGGAGATTATCCGCGGCTGGCTGCCGAAGGCCTGCCGGAATTTTTACGGCGACGCCGCGGGCGATCTGATCACGCCTATGTACCAGTCCGGCGTCCAGCCGTTCTACATCGCCAATCCGGGCCGCATCCTGGACCGCGCCAACAAGGCCCGGCGCGCTCCGCTGGCGGATGTGGACCCCGACCAGGTAAGCAGCAATTCCGACCTCGGCCGGATCGCGCCGGACATACTTGACACGCCCGAGCGGATGGCGGCGCAGGTCCAGGCCGCGGCGGTTTCGCTGGTGGCGCTGGATGCCGCCTGGCCGCTTTATGCAACCATCCCTCCCGCTCCGCAAAAGATTTTTATTTACCACTACCGCCGCATGCCGCAACTTTATGCCGCGGCGCGCGCCGTGCATGCCGACCGGGCGGCCGCCGCCCTGCAGCGCGCCGGCGATTTCACCCGGGCGGCGGAACTGCTGGAGCAGGCGCTGGACAACCTGGAAGCCGACTGGCGAAAATTTCAGGCAATCCAGGATCGCACCCGCGGCCAATTGGATATCCAGGCGCCCGATAAGCTGATTTCCGGCGACATCCCGCAAGCGGATAAGCTACGGACGATGCTGGCCGCGCGGCTGGCGGACGTCAAGCTGGTGCTCAAGCCGCGCCGGACAGGACGCTGCGCCAATATCGGAATTTACCACGGCGCGGGCGCCCGGGGCGCGCTGGAATTCTTCCGGCAATTCACCAATGCCCGGCCGGAAATCATTGACTCGCTGAATCTGTCGGTGCTGGACCGGTACGACTGCGTTTTTGTCATGAAAAATAATGACCTGCGCCGCGGCGATTTTCTTGAAAATCTGCGGCGTTACGCGGTGGAAGGCGGCGGCGGCGTGGTGATTGAGCATGACTTGATCGGCGGCCCGCGCGGACCGTTCGGCCAGGTGTCCCCGTTCCCCGAAATCTGCCGGCACGGCTCCCAGCGCCTGGACGGGCGCAAGGCCGTCATCGCCGATCCGCACCCGGCGCTGCCGGGTCTCGCCCGGGGCGCGGAACTGGACTTGATGTATGTGGACTGGATCGTGCCGGAAGCCGGCGAAGCCGGCCGGGTGATCGCCCGGGGCGCCGCCGGGGAAGCCCTGGCAGTGGCCGGCCCGGCGGGCGCCGGCAAGGTTGTTTTCAACGGCACGGTCAGCATCGCCAGCGTTAAAGGCGGATATGACGCCGAAGAAAAACCATTGTTCGGCTTCAACGCCGCCCTGGCGCAGGGCGCGGTGGAATGGTTTACGGGATTGAAATTGACCCGATGATCCCGGCGCCAAGGGCCGCTGTCGGCCCTACCGGCCCGGCGGAACTTTTTTTCACATTTTTTATCCAGAAACGCGATGATGCATGACCGGAACAGCACGGCAATCTTGTGCGCATGGGCGATCCTGGCCGGCGCCGGCGGCGCCCGGGCGGGCGAAATCACAAGCAATACCACCTGGCAGGGCAACATCGTTGTCCGCGAAAAAATCGTCTTCAGCCCGCGGGCGGCGCTGACGATCAAACCGCAGGCGTCTGTATTTTTCGAAGCGCAGGGCGAACTGGTATGCGAAGGGCCGTTCCGCGCCCAAGCCGCATCGTTCGCCGCCGCGCAGCCGCTTTCCGGCAAATCGCGTCTGACCCTGGCCGGCGGCGGCCGTTTCCAGGATTGCGCCTTCAGCAACCTGGTGACGGAGTCCAAACGCTTTCACAATGCGTTCCTGAGCATCCGGGGCGGACCTGTGGCGATCAAGAATTGCCGGTTCGAAGGCTGCTCGGCGGCGGAAATCGTGCATGGGATGGAACCTTCAGTGGACGGCTGCATCTTCGACAATGCCGCTGGAACCGCCCTGGCTTTGTTCCATTGCACGGCGGCCAGGATCACCGGCAACGTTTTCCAGGGCGGGGGCCGCACGGCCATCATGTTGAAACTTAATCACAGCAGCGGCAGCCGCGTGGCGCAGAACCGTTTCTGCGGCAGCGGCACGGCCATCGAGCTTTACCGCGCGAGCGTCAATAATCTCCTGGTCGCCAACGATTGTTTCGACAACACCCACGGCATCACGCTGCATCCCGGAGCGGACAATAACGTCGTCTTGGCATGCCTGATTGACGGCGCCCGCGCCATCGGTGTGAGAATCCTGGGCGGCACGGAAAACCTGGCGCGGAATTGCGTAATCTGGCGCGCCGGCACGGGCGTCCATCTCGGCGCCCGGGAAGCGGCCCAGGCCGCCGCCGATATTTCCATCATCAACAGCATTTTCGCCCGCTGCGGCGCCGCCATTTTCAACGGCTTGTCGTCCAATGCCTCCGGCGAGATCGCGCATAACGCCTTCTGGGAGAATCAAGCAGACCTGGAACTCGGTGCGGGTAGCTTCCGCACTGCCGGCAATCTATTCGCCAACCCGCTGTTTGTAGCCCCGGAAAACGGCAATTTCCGGCTGCAATTGCGCGCATTTGACCATCCGGTTGATTCGCCGCTGGGCGCCGCCGGCATTCCGGCCGGCTGTTCCATCGGCTTGTTTCCCGCGGTGCTCAAACAAACTGAAAAAGAATAAAGGAAGGATGCTGCCATGCTGCGCGTTGCGGACATTGTACGGCTTGCATGCTGCGCCAGTCTTTGCGGCGCGGCACCCGGCCAGGCATCGGAATTCCGGAACGCGCCCCTGCCGCCGGCGCCGGATGATCTTTCCCAATGCCTGCCCTTGCGCATCGTGTACGTCGCGCCCGACGGCTGCGACACCAACACCGGGTTGGCGCGCGCGCAGGCATTCCGCACCATCGGCCGGGCCGCGGCCCAGGCGGAGCCGGGCGACCTGGTCCTGGTGGCCGGCGGGGTTTACCGGGAAAGCATATCGCTGACCCGCGCCGGCGCCGCAGATCATCCGATTGTGTTCCGCGCCATGCCCGATGAAACGCCCGTGATCACCTGGGGCGCGCCGGTGGACAACTGGCGCGCCGTGCCGGACCGGCCCGGGGTGTACCGCGCCGCCCTGGCGGAAGCGCCGATGTACGTCTGGGAAAATTCCACCATCAGCATCTACAAGGAAGTCGCGGATGCCGCCAGCGTTGCGCGGCTGGCGGGCACTTACGCTTACGACCAGGCAGCCGGGGAAATTCACCTGCATACCCTTGACCGCCGGGATGCCGGCGCCGCGGACATTGTGGCAATCCAGCGGCTTGTGCCCCCGCAGGGCAAAACCTGGCATTGGTACCGCGAAAAAATCTGCGGGTTCGGCCTCCTGGCGCCTTACAACCGCGTGGAAGGATTCTGCTTCGCCTATGTCCCCGTAGGCGCCGCTTTTTCCGGCGCGCAGGCGCAGAATTGCGCGGTGCGCAATTGCACGGCCTACGGCGGCATCGGCGGGATCGCAGCCTTCAACGGCTGCAGCAACACCATCAGCGGCAATGTCTGTTTCCGCAACCAGTCGCACGGCATCCTGGCGGAAGGATCAAGTCTGCGCCAGACCAGCTACTTGCGGATCCTGAACAATATCCTGGCGGACAACGCCAATGTCGGCATTTTTGAAATCGAAAACCTGGGTGGGCATCCCCATGACTTCGCCATCTACGGACTGGTGCGCGACCCGGAGTTTTCCGGCAACCTGGTCATCAAAAAACGCCTGACCGGCCACGGCTTGATCCGCTACAAGTCCGGCGCCGGCAACCGCCGCACCTGCCACAACCTGCTGGTGAACGCGCATCCGAAAATCCAGGCGAACGCCGCCGTGCAATTCAACGGCATGTCGGAATATTTGAACAACACGGTCATCGGCGGCTCTCTCCAAGGTTATCCCTACCCGCATGAAACCGGCGTCCCCGCGTTGACGGGAAAATACCAGACGGCAATCTCCGATAATCTTTACCTGCCCCATGCCGGCCTGGCTGCGGCCGGATTCGCCAACCCCCACCGCCATGATTACCGGCTGACCGGCGGCAGCCCGCACCTGGGCCGGGGCGCATTCCCCAACCCCGCCCCGATCCTCTATGTCGCCCCGGACGGCGACAATGCCTGCGATGGGCGCGCGCCGGAACGCGCGCTGGCCGGCATCGGCGCCGCGCTCCGGCGCGCGGCCCCCGGCGCCACAATCTATGTCATGCCGGGAACCTATCGCGAAAGCCCGACGGTCAAATGCCGGGCCCAACCCGCCGCCCCGCTGGCCATCCGCAGTTACCGCCCGGAATCCGACGTGATTCTGGAAGGCAGCCTGACGATCGCCGAGTCCGCGCACATCATCGTGGAAGATTTGACCATGTTGAACCTGCCCCGCGGCAACGCCCCGGCGGCCGTCAGTATCGCCGGCTCGGAACACGTGACTTTGCGCGGCAATATCCTGGCCGGTTTTCATGCCGGACTGGATTTGCGGCAGTCCGGCCCGGTCCTGGTTTTAAACAATACTTTGCGGGACTGCCGGACAATCTATTCCGCCGCCGATATGCGCGGTAAAATTGTCTTCCGCCATAATATCTTCCAAAATTCGGCGCCGCCGGCGCCGGACGCGGCCGGGCGCGACCTCATCAGCGAACGCAATTTTTTCATCGGCCCCGGCGCCGACGCGCTTTGCCGGGCCTGGCGACAGGCCGGAATCTACGAGCCGCATCCAACCGCGGCCATGGCAGCGGCGGAGCTGGATGAAACTTTCCGCCCGGCCGGCCATCCCGCGCTCGGGTTCGCCGGGTTGCGGCACGAGCCCGCCGGCGCGCGCCGGATCAAGCCGGCTCAGTCGCCGCTGGCCTTGCAGGATTTTCAAGCCGCCGCAACGCTGCCGCATGCGGCGGTGATTGCCTGGGAAACCCCGGGCGACTTCCCCGACTGCCGTATCCAAATCCTGGCCGGCACGCAGCCGGCCGCCGAACAGACCATCGCGCAGAACCCGCGGGTCAAGCAGCAGTCCTTCGCCTGCGTATTCCGGGATTTGCGGCCGGACACCGGATATACCGCCCGACTGCGCCTGTTTTACCCGCTGGACGACAAGCCCCCGCTGGAGCGCGAACTGCGTTTCCGCACTCCGGCGTCGCATCGCCCGCCGGCGACTTTGTACGTCGCGCCGGACGGCGACGACCACCACGCCGGCTTCGACCGCGGCCGGCCCCTGCAAACTCTCGCCGCCGCCACCCTGCGCTCGGTCCCCGGCGACACCATCCTGGTTGCGCCGGGCATCTACCGCGAAACCCTGCGCATCTGGTACGGCGGGATTGACGCCGCCCATCCGCTGACCATCCGCGCGGCAGTTCCCAACCAAAGCGTGATTGACTCCGACTACCTCCGCGAAAACGTTTTCACGGCCGATCGGGTTGACCACGTCGTGCTGGACGGATTCAACTTCCGGGGATACTGGTATGCCTGGGGATACATGGGAGGCATCATCCGGCAGTGCCGCGATTTTACCCTCGCCAACTGCGTCTTTGAACCCGGAGCCGTGCCCGGCTGGAGCTGCCTGCTCGTGGGAATTATTGATTCCAGCCGCGTGAACGTCACCAATAATCTCTTCGTTAAATTCGGCATCGGCATCACGGCCGACCGGAGCGACAACATTGTCATTGACCACAACACGTTTTACCGCGGCGGGTGGTTCGCCGTTTCCATGACGCGCCTGCCGCCCGACGGCGGGCCCCGGATTTGCAACAATATTTTCGACAGCGCCACCAATCCCGGCAAAAAAAATCCCGCCATCCAGGTCAGCGCGTGGCCCGCCGGGTCGGTCTGCGATTACAACCTGTTCTGGCGCAAGGCTTCCCCGGAAATGCGCCTGTTCGGCATTCAGAACCTGCCGCAAAAGACCGATGAGCGGGCTTATACCATCGAAGAACTCCAGTCAAATTTCCGCCTGGGCCGCCATTCCATCCTGGCGGAGCCGCGGTATGCCGATCCCGATAATTTCGATTTCAGCCTGCGGGATGATTCCCCGGGCGCCAACGCCGCGGAAGACGGCGGCAACCTCGGCTGGACCCCGCCCGGCGCCGGCTACCGCTGATCCCTGGCGGCATCACCGGCGCAGGCGGCCAGGCCGTCCCCGTGCGCCGGAACCGCATTCTATTCCATTTGCAATTTCCGCAATTTTCTGTTATTGATTAATCATCATTCGCTTGTGCGGCGCAAATTCCGATTTACTGGATTCGTCAATGCAGGGAGGATTTATGCATGGTTTATCCGGTCTGGATTGGCTGGCGGTCGGATTGTATTTTACAGGGCTGGCGGCGGTGGTCTGGTGGTCGGCGCGGCGGCAGCAGACCACGGAGGACTACTTCCTGGCCGGGCGTAACATCGGCTGGTTCGCGGTGGGCGCCTCGCTCTTCGCTTCCAACATCGGCTCGGAACACCTGGTGGGGCTGGCCGGCGCCGGCGCCAAGAGCGGCGTGGCCATGGCGCATTACGAACTCCACGCCTGGTGCCTGCTGGTCCTGGGATGGGTGCTGGTTCCATTCTATTACCGCGCGCGCGTCTTCACCATGCCGGAATTCCTGGAACGCCGGTACAACCCCGCCTGCCGCTGGATGCTGTCGCTGGTCAGCCTGGTTTCCTACGTGTTCACCAAGGTCAGTGTGACGGTCTTCGCCGGCGGTATGGTCTGCAAGACGCTGCTGCCGGATTTCAGCCTTGCCGGACTTGACAGTTTCTGGACCGGCGCCATGGCCACCGTGGTGCTGACCGGCATTTACACCCTCTTCGGCGGATTGCGCGCGGTGGTTTATACCGACGCCCTGCAGGCGGTGGTGTTGATTGCCGGTTCGCTGTGCATCACCTTCATCGGCCTGCAGCACCTGGGTGGGTGGTCGGAACTGCGCGCGCAGTGCGGCAGCGCCTTCTTCAACCTGTGGCGGCCGGCCAGCGACCCGGAATTCCCCTGGCCCGGGATGCTCTTCGCCGCGCCGATTGTCGGCCTCTGGTACTGGTGCACCGACCAATACATCGTCCAGCGCACCCTGGCGGCGCGCAACTTGAGTTGCGCGCGGCGCGGCACGATCTTCGGGGCCTACCTCAAGCTGACGCCCGTGTTCATCTTCATCGTGCCGGGCATGATTGCCTTCGCCCTGGCCCGCAAAAACCTGCTGATCATGTCTTCCCCCGACCAGGCTTATCCCGCGCTGGTGCAGCAATTGCTGCCCTCGGGATTGCGCGGACTGGTGGTCGCCGGTTTGCTGGCGGCTTTGATGAGTTCGCTTTCGTCCCTGTTCAATTCCTGTTCCACCCTGTTCACGGTGGATATCTACCAAAAAATCAAGCCCGGCGCCCCGGAACGTGAACTGGTGGCCGTCGGGCGGATCGCCACCGGCGCAGTGGTGCTGCTGGGCCTGGCCTGGATTCCGGTGATGAAAATGGTCTCCGGCGCGCTCTATGAATACCTGCAAAGCGTTCAGGCCTACCTGGCGCCGCCGATGACGGCGGTGTTCTTCCTCGGCGTCTTCTGGCCCCGGCTGAACGGCAAGGGCGCCATGGCGGCGCTCGGCGCCGGCTTCATCCTGGGGTTAAGCAAGCTGGCCTGCCAGATTTACGCCGGGATGCTGACGGCGGACGCCGTCCCCGGCGGCCTGGCCGGCATCCTGGCGTACTACGGCCGGATCAATTTCCTGGTTTTCTGCGTGTATCTCTTCCTGGCCAGTTGCCTGATCCTGGCGGCCGTCAGCCTGCTGACGCCGGCGCCCGCGCGCAAAAAAATCAGCGGCTTGACTTACGCCACCGTCACGTCCGAAGGGCGCGGCGAAATCCGCGCCAGTTGGAACCGCTGGGACGTGATCAACACCATCCTGATCCTGCTGCTGATCATCAGCGTGTACCTGTATTTCACCGGGTGATTGTTTGAAGGTAAGCGTCCGGCCGAGCACCCCCTATGCAGGGCCGCCGGGATGTGATAGACCGGCGGCATGAAAACCAAAAAACGCGCAGGTAGACGGGGACGGGCGCTGCGGACAGCGGTGCAACGGCAGGAACCGGTTCGGGCATGGCGGGCGGCGGAGTTATCCAGGCGCAGTTTTGCGCCCGGCACGGCCTGCATCCGACCACACTCAGCACATGGCGCCCCTAGCCCGACTTCGCGAATCCGCGAAGTCGGGTTAACATGCCCGGATCAGTTGTGTAGTGGGTGTTTCCCCGGACGCTTACGTTTTTTTAAGCGCAGCCACGCCGCAATAAAATTCCACTGGAAAAGAAAAGCGCCAAAAGTGATGACTGCATTGATCCCCGCTCTGCGCAATGCCGCGGCCTTGCGATGAAAATCCACAGCGCTTGATTCAAACAGCTCCCGATCGCCTTACCAGCACCTGCTCCAGCGCGCATTACATAACCAACGCACTTCTTCCGGCAAATCCTTTTTTGAGGTTTGCGGCCGATCTTGCAGGCGCCAGGCCTGTTATTTTAGAATCCATAGATTTCCTGCAGGCACATACTCATAACAGCCCATATCAACCAGCCGGCTGAAACGATCCTGGCGCGCGCGCCCATCCAGATCAACCTTTTCGGCCATCGCCGGTTCATTGGTGCCGCTATTGATGCAGGGCGATCCAGGCTTCAAGCGATAATTTCCAAATACATGGTTTGTTCCATAGTCAATGCCCGCGTCAACATATTTCGGATCTTCGGAGATGCAGCCGTTTCCCGTAAAATTAGATCCGCATGAATAATATGCCGTGTAACTGCCGTCTTCTGCGCCGGCGTCGCTGTGATTATTCCAGGAAATAGAATTATAGATGGAAGAAACATAACAAATCCCACCATAATTCGACGCCGAATTCCCGCTGATAGTTGTGTTATAAATATTAACCCACGTCGCGCCATACACACCGCCGCCTTCCGTTTCGGCCCGATTGCCGGCAACCAGGCAGTTATTAATTATTTTAGCGCCTGAATAACAACAACCCCCGCCTTTCGTCCCAGCCTGATTGAATATTACGATCGCATTAAACAAATCACTATTACGGACGCCTCCCCCTTCGCTGGCCGCGTTATTACTGGCAACCAGGCAATTGTACAAAACACCGCCATTGGCGCCCCCGGCATTATTTGTTGCATTGTTGCCGGTTAGTTCGCAATTATAAAGATTATAATCGGAGACTCCTCCGCCTGTACCGGACACCTTGTTTTCTTTGATAATGCAATTTGTCATAAATGTTAAACTTGCGCCGTAACCGCCCCCGCCGCCAGACTCTGCCTTGTTTGATATTATCGTTGAATCATAAACATAACAACGGTTCACTCCGCCGCCATACGCATATGCGTAATTTCCAATCACATTACATCCATTCAAGACGCCGTCATACACACCGCCGCCGTTGCTTGATATATTATCAATAACATCGCAATTATACAGAGTGCCTTTGTATACCCCACCGCCGGCTTTGTTAGGGCACATATTTCCCGCAATCAAGCAATTGGATATAATAACATTGGCGGAAGCGCAGCATATTCCGCCGCCGTGGCCCGCTGTTATATCCCCATTGGTTATGGTAAAGCCTATTAAACTGGAACCAACCGCCATATATACCGGACGACATTTTTCTTCCCCCTCAATCCTCGTTAAAGTTCGATTATCGCCCCAACTGCGCACAGTAATTGCCTTGTTGATATAAACCCTGTTCGTAACGCCGCTATAGACTGTTGCGCCTGATTTATATGTCCCATTGCTCACCCAGACAATATCGCCGATAGAACATACATTGACGGCGGCCTGAATTGTTGTGGCCGCGCCGGCCCAACTCTGATAGCCTCCGGAAGTATCGTTCATGCCATCCAGCGATACATACCTTTCAGCCGACCAACAACAGTAATTTGCAGTTATCGCCCACACCATCAGCCCAAGCATTGCAGATTTATTCATGATCATCGCTCCCTTTCAGGTTTCTGATCGTTCCGTTGGTTTTGCATCCATCTATTTCGCAGTTTTCTAGAATAATATTATTTATACTACGCCGGTTAATGCTCCAATTATGCCGATTATTTCGGAAGACGCAATTTTTCAAAAGCAGATGCCCATAAACATTTCCCAGGGCTGTATCACAATTGATAAAACAGCATTCATCAAGCGGTTTTTTCAAATATCGGTTGTCCCAATATCCCCGCAAACCGACTCCCATGTTTTCAAAGAGCATATCATATACTCGATGATTCCAACCGCCGCCCATAACGCCGAGAATGCCATTTTGCGTGTCAGCAATGCGCGAACCCAGCAAATTCACAACACGCCCCCGCAAGCATAGCCACCCCTGGATGCCGATTACACGGCCGGTTTCTCCCGCAAATGCGGCGATTTCCGCATTGTGCATGTAAAATTCACCTGACCATTGCTCTGATCCTTCTTCCGGTCCGACCCGCAATCCGCACCCCGGCGCAAACTGAACTCTTGGCCGGATTTCCGCATTATCATGACGCCCAAGGGAAAGCACATTGACGCCTGATATTATGTCCTGCGACATTCGCGGTTTTTCATCTGGATTAGATGGCACATCCGGGCATACAACAAGATTGCCATGCATTTTGACGGTTACCTGAGGATGAACCTCGTCGCCAATTTGAAAATATGTATCGCGCCCGTTGGCATCGCCAATATTCACATGGGCCAGGACTTCGTATATGTCTGCATTATGATTGTAAACTATACGCTGCCATTTATTTGCAACATCCTGGCGCAGTATATCATCCATCACACAAGGGCGCCACTCCGGATAATCTGTTACCCATATTATATTTTTCGCTGCATTATATTCAATACCAGCCCTCCCTGGCGTTGTGTATAACCACGCCAGCGCAAGCAAGCATATATATTTCACAAACCAGTGCATGCATCATCTCTCTGTAAACTCTGTGGCAACTTCGCCTTTTTCCATCTGTAATCCATTAATCCAGACTGTCGCGCCGGGTAAAAGCCTGATCAAAATCGTTATGCCAGGCCACCAATTCGACGACGGCTTGAGCTGCCCGGCGAATTCATAACGCGCCCATTGATCGGTAAGCGTAATAATCCTGCTTGAAGCAAAGGCGGCCAAATAAACGCTGATTTTGTCGCCATTATTGCCCCCCTTGGCATAAAACGAAAGGACATGTCTGGAAGGCTTTGGCATAATTTCAGGATATGCCGTCAATGTAACTCCGCTAAAAGCCAGAGAAGCAGAGTTCAATACGCCATATTCCTCCGTGCGCAGATCCCAACAGTTGCCCGGCGCGGCGACATGCCGGATATTCGCAAATGGCTCGGTCCAGCGCATGCATAACGAAGGATGACCGCGCCAGGCATTGGAGGCGTCCAAAAACCATCCCGATGCGGGCGTGCCGAGGTTAGGCAGCATTGCCGACGCCGGACGCATGAAATCCGGAAATTGCGCATACACTCGACGTTTCTCAAATACCGGGTTGGGCATATTATTTTTTTGTTTTTCGATTTCAGCAACTTCAGGACGCAACAATATTCGCGGGCTCTGCCTGCTTTCATCCGCTTTAATATTTACGGTTAGCTTAACTGTCCCGCGCAAATCACCGGTGGCGATCCGGTACGCGCGTGTCCCGTAACTCTCGATTTCGTCATCATAACTGTTCGCCTTTACGTCATATTTCTTCTGATCGCCGAACATTCGGCTCACCGCCGCTGAATCCGGCAAATCCTCAATCACGAATTGGGCGTGGACTGGATTTTCCGTGCTGCTGACCGACAACAGTACATAACCGCCGTCCGGATGGGAAAAAAGACGCGTGTGCAGCATCGGAAAACGCAATTGAGCGGCGTCAAAATGTCCAGGACAATATACAATTTCCTGACTTGGCTCAGGCGCCGACAATGCCGGTGCAAGAATGATTATTTCCTTGGCCAACGCCGCAAGTGTTTCCCACATTTCCGCGGCGTAAATGTTCGACCAGCAAAAATATATCAATCCCTTGGCGCCATATATCAATGCGGCGTAAGTTTGGGCCCTTTGGTCGCATGCGGAAAGCGGCAAGGGCGTCCGGACCGGATCCACAGCCGTAACCAGCGGCGCGATTATCATGGCTTTTTGCCGCTCCCTTGTTACCGTGCGCAGTTCCGATGTGTATTTGGCCATTTGTTTGACCGGATCGTTTGCCCACCCCCCCCAGCCTGGATATGTATATATATCATATGCATAAATATCACCAACCTTGAACGCGTTTGGAACATCCGGTATCTCCCGGGCAAACAAAGTATATACCGGATGATAATAATCGTGTTCGCGCACGGTCCGATAAAAATACTCCGCAACAATCATCCGGACTTTCCAGTTTAACAGATTTGGTTCATCCACATTCTTATGGAAAAGGAAATTTGGATATCGCGACATTATTTTTAGCTCGCGTTCCACTCCGGGCAGGATGCGTTCATAGTCGGCGCGGCATATTTTTTCCTGTTCCGCCATGCTTGCCTCTGAATTGTTTTTTGGCTCTACCCCATACCATTCAGAAACCATTAAATTATGCTTCAGCGCAAGCTCCATGTATTTATCCGCTCTGCTTTCAGGCATTGCATGTCCCTTGACGGTCCGTACCATTAAATTAAATCCTGCATCCGCAACCATTTGGAAAATTTCTTCATGCAAATGCGTAACGCCGTGCATATAAATTCCCACCGGGAATATGGCTTGGCCATCTTTGAGCAAGGTTTGGTTAAATTGATCAATTTTAACCTCATGGCCGGGGCGCGGAGCGCGCTTCCAAAACTCAAAAGGCTCCTGAAATAAATAATTTCCTTCCTGATCCTCAAGCGCTAGTATAAATTTGTGCGCACCATTCGGCACGTTGGTGATCGTAAAAGACACAAATGACCTTTGCGACGGCGCTGCGCACATCGCAATGCACCGCTCGTCCTCGTTAAAGACTTTCAGCCGCATATTCACTAATTCATCATCCGGCAGTCCCAACTGGCATCCGACAACTGCTTCCGACTCGTCCGTGTAATAATTTCTACTTACCGCTATATGCGTTGCCAGTGTCAGCGCCGTCATGTCTAATGAATCCACCGAAGCCAATACCTCCCTGGTTAATGAATCCTCGATACGCACGCGTGCTGTGCGGTGAGTATAATCTTCAACCATGACCTCAATGCGGAATGGCATCTGCCCGTGACCATCCAGCTTGATATCCCTGGTTATTTCCGATACTTTTTCGGTCAAAGCCGAACAATCCTCGACAACAAGCCTTGTCGCTCCGCTTGCGCTTGAATAATTGCGCACCATTCCGGACACTGCATAATTGCGCCTTTTCCCCCTAATGTTAAAAGGCTCAACCTGCAACTGTTCCAAAGCGGCCAAAAACGCTGTTTCTATCGGTTTATTGCCCAACCCCAGCAATCGGCCGAAATTATCCGGATCATGCGGCGATCTGACAGCCGAACTCCATGTATATGTCGTGCGTTCTTTGCCAAGCAACGCGCCGTAATCATCAAGCGCAATCTTGATATGATTGTAGAGAATATTTATCCTGATTTTATCCAGGTCGCCATATCCGGCACATATCGTAAGCGGTATCGCCATTTCTGATGTCCAATGATCTGCATGCCGCCGCGTTGCCGATCGCCAGGGAATAAACCACGCTTTGTCTCGTCCGCGTTGTTCGCCCTGCACATTATCGGCGCTCAAAACAAAGTGGTAATAAAATTTGCCTTCCGTTCCAGGATCAAGATAATATTCTACCGATTCATCGCGTTGCGGGTCTTTGTCGCGTTCTGTCACCATAAAATCGACATGCGGCATAGCCGCATTTGAAAAATATCCGGCCAGATATAACCAATACCGATCGCGATACATGCGCATCTGCGCATTCTCGATATATTCGCTGGTTTTCATATGGACAAAACCGTCTGCTTCAGCCGCGGCATCCCATGCCGGCTCGTCCAGAACACCGTCAATTAACGGCGGCTGGTCAATAAACGGCAGGCTCAGTTGAGGGCGGCTGGACGCCTCGGCGATCATCGCCATGGCTGCCATGCTGATGCAGACAGATAAATGTTTGATCTTTATCATTGGATTTCCTTAAAGTCAATCCGCCGATTATCTGCACCGCATGGATTGTCAACCTGACCGACGGAACAAGTGGCGCTGACAAAATAATGATCGCTGGGGTATTTCCCGTCCACTGCCGTAGTAATCACGGCTGCGTCCGTTGCCGATATTTGACCGCGCATGAAGATCCAGTCTATTTTGCCAATCTCGGACCGGCAGGCTGCGCCCAGATAATCGTGTCTGGTATGGCCGGCATATTCCGCCTGATGCACGGCCGCATACGTATCCATCCAACCGCCCCGCTTTAGATTGCCAATGGCTTTGTTTCGGCAATCGCAGTTCATGTCCCCGGTTAACAGTTGCGGATACGCCCGAGGGTAAGCGCCGGCATCGGCGACAATGATTTCCGCCTGTTTCTCGCGCGCCAACTGGCTGTCACAATCCAGGTGCGTGTTGACCACTCTGAATTCCACGCCTGTCTGCCGGTCCAGCAGACGCACCCAGTTCGCAAAGCGAATACACGCGCTGTTCCAGGATTTCGTCCCCGCTAAATGCGGCGTTTCAGACAACCAGAAGCCGCCCGCCGCGATTTGCGCATATGCCGCCTTGCGGTAAAATATGCAATTTTGCGGTCGTGTCCCACAGGGCTCATCAGTCATGGCAAAAGCATTGTATTCGGGAAAACAGGCCGCAAGATAGCCGAACTGATCGGCCGTCATCTCCTGGAAACAAACAACATCGGGGTTCTGTTCCCTGAGCACGGCCGCCACCCGGGGCTTGCGATGCACCCATGCATTCTCGCCATCCCGCCTGGCCAGAGATGTGCGAATATTACATGTCATGATTTTCATGGAAGGATATTATCCTTTGCGTCTTCATAAAGGGCCACGCCCATTTTTAAATAATGTTCCACCAAAAACGGCCCGATTTCCGGGCGGTATTTTGCGCGGCAACGCCCCAGGCCGGCGAAATGGACTTCATAATATCCCAGGTCGCGTTTACGCGTAAACACATCCGGATGCGCGCGAAAGACCCGGGGCGGCGGAATATAACGTAAGTTGTCATTGGCAATGCTGGCCAGCATTGCCTGCCGGCCCGGACTATGTTCAAGTATTTCCCGGCCAATCTCACTGAAAGGTTCGCCGCCGACAGCATAAATCAGCAACTCGCCGATGCGAAAAACCTGTAAATCCGTGGTCACACTCAAATCAGCGCCGTGCTCCGCCATCAACGCCATTTCTTCCAGGCGATTGGCTTGATAATCCACGCGGTTATCGGCATCCGGCAACCCCAGCGTCCTGAGTTTGGCGGCAGTTTCCCGCAACTCCGAAGGACTGGCCGGGACTGACGGCAATTTCATTTTTTTCAGCAACGCCCGCACGGGAGCCGCCGCAAACTGCACCCCGGCGGACATCCCCGCCTTTAAACTTTCCAGATAAACATCGGCAATTCTGGCCAGTTCCTTTTCACCTTCCGCCAACGGCAGACAACAGGGCGGACCAGAGTTAATGTCCCCGGCTGCTCCCTGCAAAAACACAACATGTTGCGCGAATTGACGGTCGATTAAAGCGCTATTGACCGCGCCAGGCCAATCCGCCGACACGTGCTTCATGCTCCGGCCGAACACCACACCATGCATGGCATAGTTGTGCAGCAGCAACTTGACCGCTCCATCAGCCGCGCGAAAAACCGCCCAGCGTATTTCCGGATCTGTGGGGCCGTCCGGCCAGACCCGGTTATATCCCAAATTGCCGGTCAAGGCCGCCGCGCCGCATACCATCGCCACCGGCGTCTCATCCGCCATCGCCGCCAGCGCCGTCCGACAGGCGGTATCCTGCCAGTTGCTGACAAATACCGGATCCACTTCCCCCCACCCAATCCCCTGCGATATTGTCGGCCCGGCATGCGTATGGCTGCCGCAAAGCATGATATTTTCGGCGGGGATTTTGCCGGAAGCGGCGACTTTCCCCCGCACGTCCCAGGCGCGATCCGGATCCATGGTCACCAGGTCATTGCTGATGATCAGCACGCGTGTGCGCCCGTCGCAGAAACTGGCGCAGCGGCAATAAAGCGGATCGCGCACCCCGCGATTCCGGCGCGCAATAAAAGGGCCATATCCATAAAGCTCGGCAAATAACGGCGCATCAATAACCGATTCCGCACAGCCGACTTTGATTTCCGGATAGTGTATTTTGCTTGTTGACATAATATCCTGTTTTGCACACATCACCGCGCATGCGCTCACGTCCCTTATCAGTCACCATGTAACCGGCAGTTTTCCTGTCGCTTCGTTCAGGCCGGCCAGGGTTTCTACAGCCGCCTGTTCGGCACACCCGCCCCAGTAAGGGAACATCAGGCGGGGCAATCGTGGCAAATGCCGCGCCGCAAATGGATTACCGAAGAGTACAAGGCAGTCCAGCTTGTGCGCCAGCCCGCCAATCATCGCCAGCAAAGGCCGGCTCAGGTCCGCCGTCCCTTTATAGGAATGAAACATGGCGTAGGCGATAAATACGATATGCCGGTAATTGAGCGCCTGGTCCAGGGTTCGTTCCATATCCACGGGAGTGGGATTGTCGCTGATGTTCAGCCGCGGGCATGCTGGGAAATGCTTTTGCAGGTGCTCTTCCAGGTGAAACCGGGCCTGGTTGGCCAGTTCGGTCAGAACTTCCGGCACGTTGCCCTCCCGAGCGATGATGATCAACGTCTGCTCCGGCGCTGCGCGGCATGGCCGGGGAGCGGAAAAGTCGCCTTGCAAGGTCACCGCGCGCCGGCTCATTGCCAGCGAGGCGGCCTGATGCGCAACAGAGTCCGGCGCGGGCGGCGCGGTTCGGGCAATATGGAGCTTGGCGCGCAGGATGCGCCTGACTGACGAGTCTATCGCGCTCTCGGACACGCGGCCGGATTTAACCGTCGCCAGCAATTCCTGGAATTGCTGTTCCGGTGGCTGGGCATAGTCAATCAGGATCAGGTCATGACCGGAAGCAAGCACCGCCGGCAGCAATTCCTCCTGCTTGATGAACGAACGGATGCCTTTCATGGCTAGCGAATCGGTCATCAGCACACCGTCAAATCCCTGGGCGCGCAAAGCTTGCACCAGGGTTTTGGAGGTGGTGGCCATGTGCTGTGGGTCGAGCGCCGGCACGAGCACGTGGCCGGACATTACGCCGGACAGGTTGGCGCGCTGGACCAGTTCGCGATGCACGCGCAATTCTTCGTCTGCAAATGTCTGGCGGTCGCAGTTCAGGATGCCCTGTTGGATGTGATTGTCCACTTCCGGCCGTCCGGCGGCATTGGGATAATGCTTGGCCGCGACCAGCATGCCGTTATCTTGATAGCCGCGGATCATGGCGGCGCCCAGCCGGATCACCAGGTCCGGGTCATTGCCGAGAAGACGGATATTACCCATGGGATTTTGCGGGTTAGTAGCAAAATCCACCACCGGACCGTAAACCGTGTTGACGCCGTACGCGCGCGCTTCGCGCGCCGCCATGGCGGCCCAGTCATAGGCCGCCTGCTCGTCATCCAGCGCGCCCATGGCCAGCGCGTTTGGCATGGCGGTGCCGGGCAGGAACGCGCCGGCAAAACCCCATTCCATATCCGCGCCCACCAGCAGGGGCAATGGCAGGGATTTTTGGATTTCTGCCAGTTGGCGAGGCTCATCCGGGCCGATACCGGCCTGTATGCCGCCCATGCGTCCGGATTGGATCATGGCCATGACCTCGTCGCTGAACCGGCACAGGCCGCGTCCCATGACCATGTGGCCGATCTTGTTTTCGAGCGATAATCCTGAAAGCACCGTGCTGATCTCATGCGCACAGGCATTGGATATGTTTGCTCGAGCTTCCGATTGTTGGCTAATGCTCTTGTTTTTTACAATAATTGCTCGCTGTTTATGTTTCACGTTCATTTAAGGAATTCATTTCTTCATGCAGCGCTCGCTATAGGCCTGTTCGAAGGCATAACCATTATATCCAGGATCACTAACCGGGATTTCAGAAAGCATGATTTGGATCCCGTTGCGCTCACGTGATAGGCGCCCCGCCAGCATGATTTTAACAGATTCCGTCAATGCAGGAACCCGGGCCATACATTCTTCATTGTTTTCAATTGCATCGCAAATCCGGTCAACCAATGTGCTATAAAGCTGTTTTACATTTACTCTGAATTGAAAGGTTGTTTTGCTGGTCATAATCACAACCTCAAATGGATGGCTGCGTCCTTTCGCTATATTATATATTGCTGTAGTTCCGTTGGCATATTGAACATAATAATGCTCGCAATCGAACCCCGGCGTCTGCGCCCGGCCAAGAAATCTGCAGGATTGCGCGCCAGTTCCAAGCAATGCTCCAAATAACTCTACAATATGCACGGCATAATTAAACTCATCCGTACCAACCGTTCCAAAGACAGTCATAATGCGGCCGCGCTCTTCTTCCGGTTTGGCCATAAACTCGCTTACTTCATGGCAATAACGCAATGATGAGCTGCCATATATTTTTGCCCCTTTTGCGGCAAGTGCTTCAAGTTCGAGGCAGTCGGCTATTGAACCCGCAATCGGCTTATCAATAAATACTGGCTTGTTTTTGCGGATAAACGGCTGGGCTAGCTGAATGTTTTTATCCCAATTGCAGCTATGGACAAACCCTACATCTACCTTGTCGGCCAGTTCTTCCAAAGATGCGCATCTTTCGGCAATCTTATACTTGCACATGAAATTATTGACCATTTCATCGGTCCGAAAACCATCGTTATAAAGTGCAGTATAGCGGATACGCTGGCCTTGAAGCATATATGCGCCGAAACTACCCGGATGTGATGTGTCGATATTAATACAACCGGCCTTTATCATGATATTCCTTTTTAAAACATGTAATCTTTTTCACTGATCTGGATTGGTTGTCCGCACGCAATGGACTCGTTGACCATAAAACTGATCACTGCTGCGCGCGCAGCCTGCGCCACCCCGTTCGGACTGGGAGTATCGTTCATAATGGCATCGGCAAAATGATCTATTTCGATTTGCTGGCCTTTATCAGAGACAGGGAGGGACAGACTGCGGCTGATTTTGCCTTCATATCCATGCCAGGATAGTTCCTTGAAATCATTGATATAAATTGCCCGACCGTTACAATATATTTCCGTGGCCTCCTTGGGAAATGTATTGCATCCGGCACTTGCGATCAATGTTGTTCCTACCGATCCATCTGCGAAGGCAATTGTAACAATCCCGCTGTCTGGTATTTGGACCTTCCCCGGATCCAAAAAGATTCCGCCGGCCGCATAAACAGATACTGGCGGCGTTTCGATCAGTTCGCATAACAAATCGAATATATGGCACCCTTCTCCGACAAAACGGCCTCCGCCTACTTTGGGATCATGCGTCCAGATATTTGCAGGAAAGGCCGCCTGCAATCGATGGTAAATCATTTTCTTGCCAGAAATCCGGTGCAACAGTATTTTGCCCTCTTGCACAATCGGCGCCATACTGCGGTTATAACCAACTGTATATTTGACTCCATATTCAGCAATTGCCTCCGCAACAGCGCGGCATTCATCCCGGTTTAAGCCCATGGGTTTTTCGCAGAGAACATGTTTGCCGGCAGCGGCAGCCCGAACTGTCAGGGCCGCATGTGAATCGTGGCGCGTAGTGATCAAGACCGCATGAATATCCTTATCTGCTAATATTTGATCAACGTTCTTCGCGGCATAAGCGGCGCCGGTATCCTGCGCCATTTTTTCCGCTGCTTGGGGATTAATATCCATAACAGCGTGTATTTTATATTTGATATTCTTTTTCAGGTTGGGCGCGTGCATTACACGCGCAAACATCCCGCAACCGATCAACCCGATATTTATTTTGTCCATAGTTCCTCCTGTGGCATAACTCTATATCAGACCACGATAAAAGCTCAATGCACGATCGCGCATATTTGTTACACTATCTTGCAAGGAATATTTTGCGATAGTAAGCGCGCGGCGAGGCATAATAACGTTTTTTGAACTGCCGGCAAAAATAATACGGACTATTAAAGCCAACCGCATCCGCCACTGCGCTGATTTTTAAACGGTGGTCGCCCAGCAGCACAGCAGCCTGAGATAGACGATAATTTATCAGATAATTAATCGGGGCCAGACCGGTTACCAAACGGAACTCATGGCTCAAAGCGCTGACCGACATACCGACATGCGCGGCAATATCTTTTAAACCTAACGATTCGCCATAGTGATTGTGTAAATAACTTATTGCTTGATTGATTTTCGCCCGTCGCTGCGTTCTAGCCCTATCGGACGATTTGCTTATTATTCCGCGTCGATATCCGTTCGCCATTCCCTCGGCCATCAGCAACACCAATTGGGCCAGCAATAGACGCAGAGCGATTTCACGGCAATAACGCTGGCTATGATACTCGTTTAGCATTTGCTGAAAAAGCGTCAACCACTGCTGTGGAGCCTGAACCGTCATCATGACCGGGAATTGAAATCTCGGCTCAGGCGATATATAAAACTTGGTCTGCGCAAGCTCAAAGCGCTCACGCGCTTCAGGTCGGCAGGAATAATGCAATGTTTCCGGAGGAATCCATACAACACGTCCCGGGCAAACATGACAACGCTGGCCGCCAATCACCACATCAGATCGCCCGCTGATAACATAACTCATCTGATAATGTTCCGGATGGCTATGCCCCTTGCCGAATAATGTGCCGACATAAATCGTGTGATTGACGACGTCAAACCGCGCGCTACCGACAATAACGCGCACAATATTGTCGATATTATTCGCCAGCGGCCTGTTGTTTACTGGCTTCATCTTAGGCTGTCATGACCCCGTGATTCTAAAATTCCACCAATGGATAAAATATCAATTTCGTCATTCTTATTTGTTATCATGCATATGTATAGTTATTAGAGCGCATTCATTGCGCTTCAGCACCAGGCGTAAATATGCCTCCGCGCCGTCTTGTTTTATAAGGTCAAATTGATGCGCAGAGTCTATTTCCTCGATTGCGCGACCTGGAATTCGTATTGTCACAAAGGCTTCCACGGGAGCAATCGATTCCGGAGCGCCAGCATCCGCCACAATAATACGCAATGCTTTTTGTGTATCCCAAAATGCGATTAATTTGCCGGACGTGGTTTCGACTATCGGCGAACCCAGTTGGCGCAATATTAAAGCCAGAGTGCGATTAATCAGATGGCTTATACTGGCGCTACCATAAGTATACACCCCTGCGCCATCTTCGCGGCGCACTACGGTCGGGGGAATTGTAAACAAGGCGGTTGAACCAAACTGGGTCTGATTGAGCGTCAAAACAGGAATAGTATTTCCTGATGAAGATCTTCCGTTTAATATAATCCGGCATCCGTTTGATTGATAATGCGCCCGGCAGAGGGCATGCGCCGTATGTTCTTGATATTCGGCTAATTCATGCCAGAGCTTATCCGAGCTATACTCCGGCGCCATAAATATTTCGTTGACCGCCACGGAATCTGTTGATAGCACGCCAAATACATCTTCCAGGCCGTTGACATCCTCGAATGCCAGCAAATTCATGCCTTTCTCATGGCAGCGGCGGATCATTCCGATACTCTCTGTCGGCAAACCGTTTAATGGCGGCAATACCAGTGTATCCACATCTTCCGGGTTAAGCGCCGACAAATGCCTCAATTCCGTGACAAACCCGGCGGATTGTCCGTCCAGCCGAGCTTGTTCATAGGCCAACGCAATCACCTCTTCTGCCGTATTAAAAACGTCATCGGGCATGGCGGAACGACCATTATAAGTCGGGTTACGGCGCTCGTGGAAATCTGGATGTCGGATGCAAACGGCCCGGCTGTAAACAAAAGCTGTTGTACGTGCCGGCTTCAGGGGCCGTACCTCGCGAATGGTCGGCCAGGCAGCAAGCAAGGCGGCGAAATGATCGCGCGCCCAATGCGTCGGTTGAAATCCGTTATCCTCCCAATATCGAAATGCCGAACCGTCATGCCATACGGCGGCATAGGCATATTCATAAAAACGTTGCGTCAAGGAAGCGCCTGGCGTCCGGATACGGCCGTAAGGCGGACTGCCTTTCATGACATGGCCGTCGGTCGGACAGGCCACCAGCCCGTATATTTCGGGATACAACCGCATTTCCGGCGCCTCCATTTTCATGGAAGCTAGCATAAAGACATCGCGTTGAACAGGATAATCGCAAATATATGGATAACTTTCAAAGCGCAGCGGCCCCTGCCATGCCTTATGCCAGTTGAGCGTAAGATCACGGCCCATATAACGCGCAAAATATGCGGATTTGTATATGGATCCATATGGCGGATATGGCCCAAACCATCCCCATTGTGATTTTGGCGCTAGATTCTTCATGAGTTTTATTTCGGCAGGCGCATAAACATCTGAATACCAGCGATTAAAATATTCAAGCCATATTTTCCAATGTTGATTAATCAGAATTGAGAATTCTTCTTCCGTTATACTGCCGCGCGATTCCACAATTTCAGCCGACAATATGGATTGATTAGATTTCAAAAACACAGGACTGCGCAAAAAATCCAGAAAACATTTAAAAAAACGCGGATCACACGACAAACTCCACCCGCCTTTTCGGCACGCGTAAGTACTCCGCCGCCATAAATCAAACCGGAGCATAACCCCGGCTGAATAAATTAAATCTGCTTCCGCAAGAAGATCTTTATACAACTCCGGATTGACGCCTTCCGGCATCCATGGGAACAGCCACAACATGCAGCGTCGTCGGTACAGGCGCAATACACGCCGCGTTTTGTTCCGCCTGGCAAACGCGCCATCAAACACATTATGCGAGACATAATGATATTCATCAACATCACGGCCAACCCATGGGTCGAATGCGGCCGCCGGCGATTGACACTCGAAGAATTCGGCGCACAATAATTCAGGCAAACCGGAAGCCAACGGCGCCGGGATAGCTTCCGGATCAACCGGCATCACTTCAAACGCGCGCACAAGCGAAGCAATTGTTGAATCAGCCAATTGCAGACGCAGTTCCGCATGATAAACCCCTACAGGACGGTTGCCCCAATCCAACCTGGTTGTATATGTTTTAAAACCCATGCGCAACATAATGTCCGCATTTGCGTTATTTTCCGCATCTATGGGCAAATAACGCCAATCGTCAACAGGCCTGGCATACACATCCAGAAAACGCGCCGATATTTTAATCTTATTAATTCCTGGATTATCTCTGTGCTTCCTGTAATAAGCCGATATTTGAAAAACAACCGGTTCTGATGTATAAAAATAATGATTATTTTCGGCAAACGCTCGAGCCTCAGCACAACGCAGGTCATCACCGGGAATAAGCGCGCAGATTAGCTTTTGGTCGCCTGACCGAATATCAATGTGATAATTACAGTTTTCGAGAGACGGCCCACCATGTAAAACGGCGCCGGTCTTCGGATCAATAATTATTTCTGTCGGACCGCCTTTAAGAATTTGCCGTTCTTCGGCCTCATAATAATCATAACCGAAAATCAGATTGGCGTCCGCCGGCAATGCCGGGAGCATAAAAGTCCTTTCTACCGGGCATTCATGCTGCGCCGGCGGTAAAGCTGTGGCTTGACGATCCCAATTAGCATTCAAGCCAACCGTCCCACGGTGCAGATAAAACTTTCCAATTGGTCGGCCAGAGCCGCTTTCAATCCGCAGATAGGGCCCGGTCATGAGCTCGTTCATCCGAGGACGCGCTTTTTCAGAATCATTAAAAGATTTATCGCGCCGTTCTGCCGGACCGCCCGTCAAACGCGCTTTTAACTCGAAGCAACCCGGCAAAGCCGACGCTTGCAAATGAAAAGCATAAGGCGAAACCATGCCGTTGTAATCAGAAGGGAAAAGAATTGATATCGGCTTCCAGACGGCACGGCGGTCAATCGCATCATTAGAGGAAACACGCACATTTTTCAGCCAAATCGTTCCGCGATCGGGCCGGCGCGCATGTGGCCGGTCAAAAGCAATTTTACCAGCGCCATTAAGCGCGCGTGCCGTGTCCTTAAATATTCCGGCATTGACATCATTGTGATGAAACGCAATTAAATTCCCTTTTACTTCCAGGCGCAGCCGATTATCCGCACCGGCGGGATCCGCCGTAAAGCCTAAATCCTTTTCATATTTGTCGATGAGCAGCGGGATATTGTTTTGAATCAACCCAAACTCTGTCACTGCATTCTTCCGATTCCAGAGATGCTTGAGAAAATAACCGGTCAATGTCGCCGGATCGTATCGGAAGAACACATAAACCGCGGCTTCGGTCACGCCGGTATCTCCGTGACAAATGAATGTTAGAATAAAATCACGCAACGGCGGCATACAAGGCATGTGTTTGTTGTCGCGTAAAAGCAATGCATATGCACCATTATGCACACAACCATGCCGATGCGAATGCGCTGTATGTTCTTCAACCAACCAACTAACCGGGTGTTCGCCATCTGAATAAATGGCAAAATCATCATAATACTCGTAGCTCATGAAGCATTTCCATTGTTATTAGAAAAATCAGCCCGAGAATTCCATGTTTGTATTCCGAGGCATCCATTTTGCCGCGGAGTTTGTCGGCTGCCTGCCAGAGTTTTTGTTCAAAACCCTGGTTGGCGGCGCCATTGCCGGCCTTTTTCCCACCCGCATTGGGGTATGTCATTTCGCGTTTTTGCTTTTGTGCCATGGCAGGCGGAATGGAAATAATGTCAGTGTATTGTTGGAAAACAGTATAGCAATTTACTCTGAATGGCAAGGACATCCTGAATTCCATCCCGCATTCCAGTTGACAGCCCTTGCCCGAAACAATACACTTTTAAAAATTGAACAGGGTTGTCAATCCACGGCAGCGATATGGAACAGGCTCTCAGATTTATCCCGGGGGCGGATGTAAACCGGACAGGCGGGCCGGAACGTTTCCTGGCCATGCTGCTCATCCTCTGGTTTGCCGCAACGGCGGGGACGGCGCGCGACCCGGCCGGTCCGCCGCTGCGTTCGGGGTGCGAGGTCGGTTACCCGCCATTCTGCATCGTCCACGAGGACGGCCGCGCGGACGGTTTCTCCGTCGAGCTGATGCGCGCGGCGCTGGACAAGATGATGCGCGAGGTCACTTTCCGCACCGGCCCCTGGTCCGAAGTCAGCGGCTGGCTCAAGCGCGGCGAGATTGATTGCCTGCCGCTGGTTGGCCGCACGCCGGAACGCGAACCGTTTTTCGATTTCACCGTCCCTTACCTGACCATGCACGGGGCGATCGTTGTGCGCCGGGATGCCGCGGACATCCATACCCTCGCCGACCTGCGCGGGCGCACCGTCGGCGTCATGCAGGGCGACAACGCCGAGGAATTCCTGCGGCGCGCCGATCGCGGCCTGGAAATTCTGACGGCGCCCACCTTCCCGGACGCCCTGCGCGTTCTGGCGGACGGCGGCTGCGACGCGGTCTTTATCCAGCGGCTCGTGGCCATGCGCCTGCTTGACGAAACGGGCTTGTCCGGACGGCTGCGCATCGTCGAACAGCAGGTGCTGGAATTCGCGCAGGATTTCTGCTTCGCGGTGAGGGAAGGCGACCGCGCGACGCTGGCGCTGCTCAACGAGGGGCTGGCGCTCTGCATGTCCGACGGAACCCACCGCCGCCTGCACGCCAAATGGTTCGCGCACCTGGAACTGCCGCCGGACCGCCCTATCGTGATCGGCGGCGACCGCCAATATCCGCCCTTCGAGTTTCTCGATGAGCGGGGCCGCCCCGCCGGCTTCACGGTCGAACTGACCCACGCCATAGCCCGCGAGATGAACATGGACGTGCGCATCCGGCTCGCCCCCTGGGAGGATACGATGGCGTCCCTGCGCGATGGCCGGATTGACGCCATCCAGGGAATCTTCTTCTCGCCGGAACGGAACCGCCTCTTCGATTTCTCGCCCCACTACCTGGTGGTGCACTGCGTCAGCGCAGTGCGCCGCGGCACGGGCCCGCCGCCGAACGCCATCGAGGAGCTGGCGGGCCGCGATATCGTGATTCAGGCCGAGGATGCCATCCTCGATGAACTGGCGGAGCGCGGCATCGAGGCGCGCATCAACACGGTTGCCACGCAGGAGGATGTGCTGCGCACCGTGGCGGAAGGCCGGCATGACTGCGGCCTCGCCACGCGCTATGGCGCCCTTTACGCCATCCGCAAAAACGGCTGGACGAACATAGTGCTCGGCGATCGGCCATTCTACTCCGGCCAGTACAGTTTTGCCGTGCATAAAGGCCAGGGGGCCCTGCTGGCCGAACTCACCGAAGGCCTGCGCCTGATCAAGGAATCGGGCGAATACCGGCGTCTGCACGAGAAATGGATGGGAGTCTACGAAAAGCATCTCCTGTGGGAAGACACGCTGCGGATCGTCGCCCTGGTCGCCGGGCCGTTGATCCTGATCGCGCTGCTGGCGCTGCTCTGGTCGTGGATTTTGCGCCGGCAAGTCGCGTCTAAAACGCGCCAACTGCGGGAAGAACGGGCTTTTTTCCGCAATGTCCTGGATAACCTGCCCGTCGGGGTGGCCGTCAATCCGTTGGATGAGAAGGCGCCCCTGGAATACATGAACGACCTTTTCCCGCGCTTCTACCGCACGACGCGCAACGCGCTCTCATCGGTGGGGGCATTCTGGCGCGAAGTTTATCATGATCCGGAATTCCGCAGGCAAATTCGCGCGCGCGTGGAAACGGACTGCGCCAGCGGCGATCCGGAACGGATGTACTGGCCGGACGTGCCCATCGTCAGCGCGGACGGTGAAACGCATTTCATTGCCGCGCGGAACACGCCGATCCCGGGCTCCGACCGCATGATCTCCATCGTGTGGGATGTCACCGAGCGCAAGGCGCAGGAAGAAGCCATCCGCGCCAGCGAACAACGTTACCGGCTGCTGGCCGACAATACGCTGGACGTGATCTGGATGATGAGTCTGGAACTGGAGTTCACCTACGTCAATCCCGCCATCGAGCAGCTCGCGGGGTACACCCCGGAGGAATGGGTCGGATCGCGCCTGTCCGACCATTGCGACCGGACGCATTTTGAACAGCTGGCGCAAATCATCCGGCAGGAGCTTGCGAAGGGACCGGAAAAACAGGGCCTGGTTTTCGAGACCGAGATTCTGCGCAAGGATGGCGCGGCGATTGCGGTGGAGATTCACTCCAAGGCGGTGTTCGACCAGACCGGGGCGCCCTTGCATCTGCAGGGCGTCGCGCGCGACATCGGCGACCGCAAGCGGCATGAAGCGCACGTTATGCATTTGAACCGGGTGTTGCGCGCCATCCGCGATGTGAACCAGCTCATCACCCACGAAAACAACCGCGAAGCGCTGCTGCAGCGCGCGTGCGAAACCCTGATCTCAACCCGCGGTTACACCAGCGCCTGGGTCGCGCTGCGCGGCGCGGACGGGCAGCCGGGAACTCTGGCCCAAAGCGGCATCGGCGACGACTTTGCCGCGGCGCGCCAGGAACTTGAAAGGGGCGTCTGGCCCGCATGCTGCCGGCTGGCCGCGCAAAGCCCCGACGGCATCGCCGCCGTGCTCCAACCGGCAACCAGTTGCCCGAACTGCCCCCTGTCCCGCACGTATAAAGGCACCGCGGCTCTCGCCGGCGCGCTGCGCCACGGGGAAAGCGAGTTCGGCGCCCTCGTCGTCGCCCTGCCCGCCGGCCTGGCCAATGACCCGGAGGAGCAATCGCTGTTCCGCGAGCTGGTCGGCGACGTAGCCTACGCGCTGCATGCCATGGAGACCGCCCAGCGCCGGCGCGAGGAGGAAACCAGATTCCGTTCATATGTGGAAAATGCGCCCTTCGGCGTCTTCATTGCCGACCGGGAAGGGCGCTATATCGAAGCCAACCCCGCCGCCGCCGCCATCACCGGCTACTCCCGGGAAGAATTGCTGTCCATGAGCATTCCCGACACGCTCGCCCCGGAAGATCGCGAGAATGGCGCGCGGCATTTCCGGACCCTGCTCGAAGCCGGCCGCAGCGATGGCGAGATGTATTACCTCCGGAAGGACGGCAAGCGCCGGCGGTGGCAGGTGCTGGCGGTGGCGCTGAACAGGGAGCGCTACCTCGGATTCGTGCAGGATGTCACCGAACGCGAGTCGCTGGAATCACAATTGCGCCAAGCCCAGAAAATGGAATCCGTCGGACGGCTGGCCGGCGGCGTGGCGCACGATTTCAACAACCTGATCATGGGAATCATGGGGTATGCCGAGATGTGCCGCGAAGAAGTCGGCGAAAACCATCCCATCCGCGAATGGCTGGATGAGATCACTTATGAAGCCGAGCGCTCGGCCAACCTGACGCGGCAACTGCTGGCCTTCGCCCGCCGGCAGACCATCGCTCCGAAAGTGCTCGATCTCAATGATGCGGTTGTCAACATACTCAAGATGCTGCGCCGGCTGATCGGCGAGGACATAGACCTGGCCTGGGAGCCCGGCGCGGATTTGTGGCCCGTCAAAATAGATCCCGGCCAGGTTGACCAGTTGCTCGCCAACCTTTGCGTTAACGCGCGCGACGCCATCTCCGGCGCCGGCAAGGTGACCATCGAAACCGAAAACGCGGCCATTGACGAAGCTTACTGCGCGCAACAAGTTGAAGCGCGGCCGGGCAAGTTCGTCATGCTGGCGGTAAGCGACAACGGCGGCGGCATGGACCGGGAGACCCTTGACCATGTGTTCGAGCCGTTCTTCACCACCAAGGGCGTCGGCAAGGGAACGGGGCTCGGGCTTGCCACGGTCTACGGGATCGTCAAGCAGAACGAGGGCTTCATCAACGTGTACAGCGAACCGGGAAAAGGCGCGACTTTCCGCATCTACCTGCCGCGTTCCCTGGAAGAAGCCGCCGTGAAACCGCCCGCCGCGCCGGCCTCCGCCAGCCCCGGCGGCTCCGAAACCATATTGCTGGTCGAAGACGAACCATCCCTGCGCGTTACAATCAGCCGGAACCTTCAACGCCTGGGCTACACCGTGCTGGCGGCGGAGTCGCCCGAGGCGGCGCAGCGCATTGCGGCCGAGTCAGCGGGGAAGATCGCCCTGCTTTTGACGGACGTGGTCATGCCCGGCATGAGCGGCCGCGAGTTGGCCGGCAAACTGACGCGGGATTTCCCGGCGCTGAAGGTGCTTTACATGTCAGGCTACACCGCCAACGTCATCGCCCACCGCGGCATACTCGAACAGGGCGTGCATTTCCTCAGCAAGCCGGTAACCCGCGATGAACTCGCCCGCAAGCTGCGGGAAATCCTGGATGGCGGGTAGAACCTGCGGCGCAGCGGAAAAACACCAGCTAACCTATATCCGCCGGCCGGCCCAGGAAAACCCGCACCTGTTCCAGCAGCGCCGGCAGGATTTGCGCTTCCGGCACCGTGGCAATATGCCGGCCGCCGACGTACAGGGCGGCCCGGCCCTTCCCGCCGGCGACGGCGATGTCGGCGTCCCGCGCTTCGCCGGGGCCGTTGACCATGCAGCCCATCACCGCCACTACCGGCCAGGCGGCATGGGGAAATTCCGCCGCCAGTTTTTCCAGCGCGGCTTCCACCTCGTGGGCCAGCGCGGAGGCGTTGATTTCCACCCGGCCGCAGGTGGGACAGGCAATCACCATCGGCCCCGGCGGCCGCAATTCCAGGCTGCGCAACAGCGCCAGCCCGGCGCGCACTTCCGCGGCCGGGGGCTCGGAGAGCGACACGCGGATGGTGTCGCCGATGCCGTCCGCCAGCAACAGCCCCAGCGCCGCGCTGGAACGCACGGCGCCGGGCAGCAGCGTACCGGCTTCCGTCAACCCGAGATGCAGCGGGTAATCCGTCTTTTCCGCCAGGCGCCGGTAGGCCTGCACGGTGCGCGCCACATCCGACGCTTTCACGGAAATCTTGATTTCACGGTAATCCAGGTCTTCCAGGATGCGCACATGCTGCAGGGCGCTTTCTACCATCGCGTCGGCGGTGGCCGCGCCATGCCGGGCCAGAACATCCTTGTCCAGCGAACCGGCATTGACGCCGATGCGGATCGGCACGCGGCGCTCGGCGGCGGCGCGCACCACTTCCCGCACCCGGCTGACCGCGCCGATATTTCCCGGATTGATGCGCAGCCCGTCCATCCCGGCCGCCAGGGCCAGCAAGGCCAGCCGATGATCAAAATGGATATCCGCCACCAGCGGCACATTCACCGCCGGACGGATTTGCGCGAGCGCGCGGGCCGCGGCCTCGTCCGGCACGGCCAGCCGGACGATGTCGCAGCCGGCGGCGGCGAGTTCGCGGATCTGCGCGACGGTGGCCGCGACATCGCGGGTGTCGGTCTTGGTCATGCTCTGGACGGAGATCGGCGCATCCCCGCCGACGGCCACCCGGCCAACCCGTATCATCCGGGCGCGCCGGCGCGGCTTGAGAATTGATTCAGCCTGCATGCCCGGCTCCATTCATGGTTCGCTTTCCGCCGGCAGGGCCGCCGGCGCATTGGTGGCGGCGGGCTGCTCCGGCGCGGGCGCGCGGAACAGGCGGGAAATCCGGTACACGCGCTGCACATCGCGCCAGGACAACAGCAGGAACAAGGCGATGAACAAACCGAAAAACACCTGGCTGATCCACCCGACCGTGCGGGCGGAAAGCGGCCGGCCGCGCACCCATTCCAGCAGGGCAAACACGATGTGGCCGCCGTCCAGCACCGGCAGCGGCAGCAGGTTCAGGATGGCCAGGTTGACATTCAGGAAACAGGTGAACCACAGCGCCACCACCAGGCCCTTGCGCACCATGTCCTGGAACATGTAAATGATCATCAGCGGCCCGCCCAGCCCTTCCGCCGTGCCGCGCGCATCGCGCGGGGTGACCAGCCGGCGCAAAATCCTGAATATGCCGCTGGCATGGTTGCGCAACTGCGTCAGCGGCGGGATATGCACGACCTTGTCGTATTCCACCGCCAGCGGGTCAAACCGGATGCCGATCCGCGCCCGGCCCAGTTCCGGATCAAGCTGCGGCGTGACTTTCAGCGACAGCGGCGCGCCGTCGCGCTCCACGGCCAGGGCGGCGGGCTGGCCGGCCCGCGCCGACACCAGGGCGATCAGGTGCTCGATGCTCAAAACGCGTTCCCCGTCGAATTCAATAATCAGGTCGCCCGGCCGCAACCCTGCCCGGTCGGCGCTGGACTCCGGCTCCACCGCCATCACCCGGCAGAGGCTGATTTCGCGCAATCCCGGCACGATGCGGAATCCCAGCATGCTGCGCTCGGTGGGCAAGGCGACGCTCAAGTTGCCGGTGGGCGTGCGGACTTCCATCTGCGCCGCGTCGCCCATGGCGTTTTCCTGGAGCACATCCTGCCAGTTGGCCACCGGCCGGCCGTTGACGCTCAGGATTTCGTCGCCGGGCCGGAGCCCGGCTTCATAGGCTACGCTGTTGGTTTCCACAAAGCCGATGACCGCGCACCGCTCCGCCGGCATGGAAGGCTTGCCCATCAGGTACACCGCCCATGCCAGCAGAAAGGCCAGCGTAATATTGCCCGCCCCGCCGGCCAGCGCCACAATAATCTTCCGCGGCGGAGTCGTCGGGGGGATGGGCGCCGGCGGCTCTCCGCCTGCTTTTTCCTTCAGCGCGGCGGCGTCGGCTTTCTCCGGGGAGGCGCCGTCCGACGGGTCCATCTGCGGCAAAGCGACGTATCCGCCCAGCGGCAGCGCGCCGATTTTGTACCAGACGCCGCGGATTTTGCGCCGCCACAGCGCCGGGCCGAACCCGATGGAAAAAACCTCCACCACCATGCCGCACAGGCGCGCGACAATAAAGTGGCCCAATTCATGCGCGAAAATCGTGGCGCCAAAGAGCATCACCACCACCAAAATCACGTACAATGCATAACCGATCATTTATCAGCTCCATTCCGGCCGGACTTCGGGCCGTTCTTGTTTTTTCCTGGATTTTGCACGAATGCTTGCGCGGTGCAAAATTCAGGTTTTTTCAATTTAACATTCACTTCCCGCCGTCTGACATTCCGGCCGGCGTTCCATGCCCCACCCGTTCCCGCGCGGCGATGCGGGCCCAGCGGTCCGCCTCCATGATGTCCGCCAGCTCCGGGTCGGCCTGGATTTGATGGACGGCCATGGTTTCTTCCACCACGCGCCAGATGCCGGCAAACGGCAGGCGACCCGCCAGAAACGCTTCCACCGCCACTTCGTTGGCGGCATTCAACACCGCCGGCATGGTGCCGCCGGCGCGCGCGGCGGCGCGCGTCAGCGCCAGGCAGGGGAAACGCTGCGCATCGGGCAAACTGAAGTGCAGGGCGCCCAGGCGGGCCAGGTCCAGCGGCGGCAATTGCCCGTCCAAACGCTGCGGCCAGGTCAAGGCATACTGAATGGCGAAACGCATGTCGGAGGCGCTGAGCTGCGCCAGCAGGCTGCCGTCCGTCAATTCCACCATGGAATGCACAATGCTTTCCGGGTGCAGCATGACTTCGATGCGGTCCAGGTCAACGTCAAACAGCCAGCGTGCTTCCATGATTTCCAGGCCCTTGTTCATCATCGTGGCGGAATCCACGGTGACCTTGCGGCCCATGTTCCAGCGCGGATGCCGGAGTGCGGCGTCCACGGTGACGGTGTTCCAGTCCAGGTCCGGCCGGCCGGCGAATGGTCCGCCGGACGCCGTCAGGATCAGCTTGCGCACATGGTCCGCCGGACGCCCTTCCAGGCATTGAAAGATGGCGCTATGCTCGCTGTCAACCGGGAGCAGCCGCGCGCCGCTACGGCGGCGCGCCGCCATGACTTGCGCCCCGGCCACCACCAGGGTTTCCTTGGTGGCCAGCGCCACATCCACTCCCAATTCCAGCGCGCGCAGCACCGGCGGCAACCCGGCCATGCCGACAATGGCCGCCAGCACCAGGTCCACCCCCGGCTGGGCCACCAGTTCCAGCAAGCCTTCCGCTCCGGCCAGCACCTGCACGTCCCCGGGGGCCGCCGCCGCCGCGCGCCGCGCGGATGCCGGGTCGGCCACGGCCAAAAAGGGCGCATGGAATTCCTGCGCCTGCCGCAGCGCTTCCTCGCCCTGGCGATGCACCGCCAGGCCCAGCACGCGGAACCGTTCCGGCAAGGCCTGCACCACGCGCAAGGCGCTCCGGCCGATCGAGCCGGTGCTGCCCAATATCACCAGGTTGCGCGGAGGTTGGCTCATCCAAACCATTTCAAATAAAAAAACATCACCGGCGCCGCAAACAGCAGGCTGTCCAGCACGTCCAGTATGCCCCCCAGGCCGGGGAAGCAACTGCTGGAATCCTTGGCGCCGGCGGCGCGTTTCAACATTGATTCCACCAGGTCGCCAATCACCCCCGCCGCCGGCAGGAACAACCCCAGCAGACAGGCGTCGCCGGCAGACAGCCGCAGGACGCCGAACCGGCCCTGCCAGACCCAGTGCCAGACCAGGCTGGCGGCCAGCCCCACGGCCAATCCGCCGATCAAGCCTTCCACCGTTTTCCCGGGCGAAATTCGCGGCATTAATTTATGCCGGCCCAGCCGGCTGCCGACAAAATAGGCGCCGACATCGGTCAGCTTGACAATGGCCAGCAGGTAGATGAAAATCCGCCGGCCAGTCTCGCCGATGGGCGCGGCCATCGAAGGCGTTTCCCATCCATAAGTCAGCCGGAGGAAAAAGTTGAACAGGAACGGCACATACATGATCCCCAGCAGGGTGCAGGAAAGAGTAATCAGCGGCTGCGGGTCGTTCTTCCGCGGCAACTGCCGCGTGCAAAGCACCGCCACCGCCAGGAACAGCGCCAGGGCCTCGTATTCCCAGGCAACCGTCCCGCCGCCCAGGAGGTAAGCCAGCCAGACGCCGACAGACAGGCATGCCCCCGCCACCAACCCGATGGCGCGGAAGGAAGGTATGCCGGCCTGGTGCAAAAACTTGTAAAACTCCAACTGGGCCGGGACGACAATCAGCGGAATGACAAAACCCACCGCCCAGCCGGGGAGGTACAACATGCCCACCCCGGCCGCCGCCAGGATGACGCCGCTGACGATGCGCTTGCGCAGGACCGGGCTCATTGGGAACCGCCCGGTTGATTGCCTGCAGGCTGCACCCCGCCGAAGCGCCGTTGCCGCCGGCCGTATTCCCGGAGCGCCGCCTGAAATTCCGCTTCCCGGAAATCCGGCCACAACACATCCGTGAAATACAACTCCGCATAGGACAATTGCCAGAGCAGAAAATTGCTCAACCTTAATTCACCGCTGGTGCGGATCAGCAGGTCGGGGTCCGGCACGTCCGGGGCGTAAAGATGGGCGGCGACCAGCGCTTCATCCACCGCGTCCGGCCGGACGGCGCCGGCGGCCGCCTGCCGCGCGATTTCGCGCGCGGCGCGGACGATTTCATCGCGCCCGCCGTAGCTCAAAGCCAGGATCAACTGCCCCGCCGTGTGTCCGGCGGTGGCCTCCATCGCGCGGCGCAGGGAATTGCGCACCACCAGCGGCAAATCCTCCAGCCGGCCGATGACCCGCAGACGGATGCCGTGCTGGTGCATTTCCGCGGTGTGGGAATGCAGGAACTGGTCCAACAACCGCATCAATCCGCTGACTTCGGCTGGCGAACGCGACCAGTTTTCCGTGCTGAAGGCGTACAAGGTCAGGTATTGCACGCCGGCTTCCCGGCAGGCGCGCACGGCCGCTTCGACGGATTTCACCCCCTCGGCATGGCCCGCCAGCCGCGGCAGCCCGCGCTGCTGCGCCCACCGGCCGTTGCCGTCCATGATCACGGCCACGTGCCTGGGGATGGCGGACGGAGGCGGATTCATTGCGTTGCCTCCAATACGGTGCGCGCAACGTATTCCAATTGCTCCGGGCGCAATTCGGGGTAAACCGGGAGCGCCAGGACTTCTCCGGCCGCCTGTTCGCTTGCCGGGAAATCCCCGGCCCGGTAGCCCAGCGATTTGAAACACTCCTGCAGGTGCAGCGGCAAAGGATAATACACCGCGCTGCCGATCCCGGCTTCCTGCAGCCGCCGCCGCACCTCGTCCCGGCGCGGCACGCGGACGACATATTGATTGTAGATATGCCCCTGCGGCAGGTCCGGATGGACCACGGCCGGCGTCCGTACGCCACTGCCCCGGAAAGCCCGGTTGTAAAACCCGGCATGGTCCCGCCGCGCGGCATGCCAGCGATCGAGGTGTTTCAGTTTCACGCGCAAGACCGCGGCCTGCAGCGCGTCCAGGCGGAAATTGCCGCCTACCTGCCGGTGGTAGTAAGTTTCCGTGGCGCCATGCATCCGCAGCGAACGCAGGGTTTCCGCCAGCCGGGCATCGTTGGTGGTCACCAGCCCGCCGTCGCCGAAGCCGCCGAGATTCTTGGAAGGAAAAAAGCTGAAACAGCCCATGGCGCCCATGGCGCCCGCGCGCCGGACGCCCGCCGGCATGGGATATTCCGCGCCTACGGCTTGCGCCGCGTCTTCGATGACCGGGCAGCCATGCTCGCCGGCCAGCGCCAGCAGCGCGTCCATGTCCGCGCATTGGCCGAACAGATGCACCGGCAGCAATGCCGCGGGACGGCGGCCGCGCAGGCAGTCGGGCGGATTTTCAAACATGCGGCGCGCCTGCGCCGGGTCCAGGTTGAACGTCGCCGGATCAATATCCGCGAACACCGGCCGCGCGCCCACGCGGACAATGGCGCCGGCGGTGGCGAAAAATGTAAACGGCGAGGTCACCACCGCGTCGCCCGGCCCAATCCCCAGCGCCATCAAGGCGGCCAGCAGCGCGTCCGTGCCGGATGATACGCCGACGGCGTAACGCGCGCCGCAATACGCGGCGGTCTCCGCCTCGAATTGCTGCACCACCGGCCCCAGCACGAATTGCTGGGCGTCGCAGACTTCATCCATGGCCCGGCGGATTTCTTCCCGCAAATCCTGGTACTGGGCCTTTAAATCCAACAATGGCACTTGCATGCAATTACCTCGGGAACCCGGTTTTATTTCAGACTTGACCGGCATTATGCCGATATCCGCAGGCGCAATCAACCTTAAATTCGGCCCATGCGGCCATGCGGCGGCGCATGTCATTTCCGTAAGGGCTTGTTGTGATGGACTATTTTGGACTGCGGCGTCAAGCCGCCGCGGCGGGCCGGCGGGGCGGGCCGCTACACGCCGATGGCGCGCCGGATGAATTCGCGGCTGACCCGCAAATCCTCCAGCGGATCGCGCTGGTGGTGATCGTGTTCGATGTGCAGCCAGCCGTCCCAACCAGTCTCGCGCAAGGCCTGCAGCGCCGCGGCATTGTCAAAACCGTTGTTGCCGGCGCCCAGCTCGCAGAACCGGTAATCCGGCCGGCCGTCGTCGCGCGTCTTCCCGGTAAGGAAAACATCCTTCAGGTGCATCACGGCAATGCGTTGATGATACTTGCGGACGACGGCCGCCGGGTCGCCGCCCGCCATGGAAAGATGGCCGGTGTCCAGCACCATCCCGGCATCCGGCACGGCCTGCAAAAAGTCCTCCAGTTCCTGCTGGCTTTCCACGCGCTGATGCATGTGGTTGTGGATGGCGGCGGTCAGGCCCCAGCGCCGGCAACTGCGCGCCAGCGCGTTGGCCCGCCGGCAGAAAACTTCAAACGGCACATTGCGGCTGGTTTCCCCGGGCGTCATCCAGATGTAATGCTTGCCCAGGGCGGCGGTCCATTCGATGCAGGCTTGAACGTCCGGGCCGCGGCAGGTGCTGAAATCCATCCCCAGCCGGCGGTACAGCCCGGCCTTGTGCAGGGCGTCCGATGGCGACACCGCCGACAGCCTTTCCGTGCCGTCCAATCCGATCGTCTTCAAGGCCAGCAGACGCTCCTCGATATCGTATAACCCGCCGTGCCATACGTTCATCCCGTAATCCGCCACGCCAACTTTCATTATGCCTCCCCATGTAAAACCAATTGCGCCGATACGATTGGTTTATATAGCATAACCGCGCGCAAAAAACAGGATATTTGTCCATGCTTTTGAATTTGCTTGTTACCGGCCGGCGTTTTGTTTATGTTTGGAAGCCTGCGTGGGTTATGCATCGGCATTGCTGCAAATGGTTAATGTTTAAATCATAACGCATGGGAGCATTATGAAAATAGCGGTAGCGCGGGAAATCAAGCGGCATGAATACCGGGTGCAGGACATTCCCTTGTTTTTAGCCGGCAGTTTTTGTAAGTGATTGTAATTAAA
>CAYXEK010000010.1:42674-64835 GCA_964463985.1 uncultured Verrucomicrobiota bacterium | reverse complement strand
CGCCCGGCGTTCCGCCGTGCTACGTAGGGCATACTTCGCTCTCCGCTGCGCTGCGGGGGTGACTGGCACTCGTTTGAACCGTACCCCGGTTGGTCCAGCCCATCGAAGATGGCGCTGTCTACGGCTGGCTTGCCATACGTAGCTCGCAGCACGATTCAGCGGACAGGCCCCACTTCGCCCGGCGTTCCGCCGTGCTACGTAGGGCATACTTCGCTCTCCGCTGCGCTGCGGGGGTGACTGGCACTCGTTTGAACCGTACCCCGGTTGGTCCAGCCCATCGAAGATGGCGCTGTCTACGGCTGGCTTGCCATACGTAGCTCGCAGCACGATTCAGCGGACAGGCCCCACTTCGCCCGGCGTTCCGCCGTGCTACGTAGGGCATACTTCGCTCTCCGCTGCGCTGCGAGCGAAGTATGGTCGGGGCGGTGGGATTTGAACCCACGACCTTTTGGACCCGAACCAAACGCGCTACCAGTCTGCGCTACGCCCCGTGTCGGAAAGCCAACAAGATATACTAAATGGCCGCGGAGTCAAATTAAATCTGCTGAGCCGGCAAATTTATTTCAGCGGGATCACCACAAACCGGGATGATTGCGGATCGCGCACCAGCATCAGCAGCATGCCGGATTGAGCGGATTGCGCCAGCGCCGCGTTGAATTCCTCCACGTTGCGCACTTCGCGGTGGTTAACCGAGGTGATCAGGTGCCCCGGCTGGACGCCGGCTTGCGCCGCCGGACTGTCAGGCCGCACGCGCGTTACCAGCACGCCGTTTTCGGTGTAGCCGAACCGCTGCGACCACTGCGGCGTGAGATTTTCCACCACCAGGCCGATTTTTTCACTGATCGCGGTGAGCGAAAGCGGCGTTTCCGCCGCGCCTTCCTGGCTGCCCACTTTGACTTTGAGTTCGCGGCGCTTTTCTTCCCGCCAGATGGTCAACTTGATGGCCGTGCCCGGCGCCGTCAGGGCGATCTGGTTGCGGAATGCGCTGGCGCCGTCAACGGTTTTGCCGTTCAGTTCGAGAATTATGTCGCCGGTGCGTATGCCGCCCTGGTCGGCGGCGGCGCCCTTGACCACGTCGGCCACCAGCACTCCGCGGGACTGCGGGCACTTAAAGGATTCGGCCAGTTCGGCTGTCAGGTCCTGGATAGAGACGCCCAGAAAGCCGCGGGTGATCGTGCCGCTGGTCATCAACTGCTCCTTGATTTTCATCGCCATGTTGATGGGGATGGCGAAACCGATGCCCAGGGAGCCGCCCATCTGGCTGAAGATCGCGGTATTGATGCCGATGGCCTTGCCTTCGATGTTCAGGAGCGGACCGCCGGAATTGCCGGGATTGATGGCGGCGTCGGTCTGGATGAAATCCTCGTAGTCGGTAATGCCGATGTTGTTGCGCCCCTTGGCGCTGACCACGCCGACGGTCAGGGTTTCGGAAAGGCCGAAGGGATTGCCGATGGCGATGACCCATTCGCCGATTTCAATCGCGTCGGAATCGCCGATCGCCAGCACCGGAAAATCTTCGCCCGGGATTTTCACCACCGCGACTTCCGAGCGCGGATCGCTGCCCACCAGTTCGGCCTGGAACTCGCGGCCGTCGTGCGTGCGCACGGTAATGCGGTCGGCATCGCCGACGATGTGGTTGTTTGTCAGGATGTAGCCGTCCTTGGTGACAATGAATCCGGTGCCCGTGCCGGCCTGGCGGAAACGCTGTTCCGGCGCCGGCGCCCGCCGCTGGCGGATGCCGAAAAGCTGTTCCAGCAGTTCGTTGGGGTCCAAACCCTGCGGCATGCCGGGTTGGGTCACGGTTTTTTCCACGCGGATGAACACCACCGCGGGCATGGCCTGGCGCGCCACGGCGGCGAAGGCCTTGGATGTCTGGCGCAGCGCCTGGGTTTCCGGCGAAACGTCCTGAGCGGCGGCGCGCGCCGGGTGCGGATCCGCCAGCAGGCAAGCGACGGCCAGGACGGCGGATGCGGCGCGAAGATTGATATGGAATTTCATGATGCCTCCGTATATTTTTAAATGAAACACAAATCCCGCCGCGGCCCGGGCGCCGGCAGCGGTTACGACATTGACTGCGAACTCAATTAATGATAATTAAAAAGCCGGTGCGCGCAATAATATTTTGCCGCCAGCCATTGACCGGGAATCAAGACATGCGAGGGGAATCATGATTCGCAAAGCCGCGGAAATGCACAGCGAAGTGCGGGAGAACATGCGGGGCGGGCCGGGCGCGGTCACCATCCGCCACATCTTCAATGCCGATGAAATCCAGGCGAAAACACGCCTGTGCGCCCGGCTGACCATTCCGCCCGGGGCGGGCATCGGCCCCCACCGCCATGACCATGAAGACGAATTGTTCGTGGTGATCGGCGGGGAAGGGGTGGTGGATGAAGACGGACGGTCCGTGCGCGTCGCCGCCGGCGACGCCGTGCTGACCGGCCGCGGCGGTTCGCATGCGGTGCGCAACGACGGCAACGCGCCGCTGGAAATGCTGGCGGTCATCATGTGTTACCCCTGAGGCGCGGCAGTATGCAATGAAAGGGCCGAAGTATGCAGAAAATCATTCCCGCCGATATGGCGCTGCCCGCGCGCACGATCAGCGGACGCGGCGCGGTCAGGCAGTTGGCCGCGCTGGCCGCGGTGTATGGCGGCCGCGGATTGCTGGTGCATGGCGCTTCCCTGCGCTGTTCCGGCGCCTTGCAAAAAATTCTGGAAAAATGCCCGGTCGGAGTGCATATGTTTGCCGCCGAACATCCCGGCGGCGAACCGACGCTGGACAATCTGGAGGATTTGCTGGCGGCGGCCCGCCGGGATCGGGCGGATTGGATCGCCGCGGTAGGCGGCGGCAGCGTGATGGATGCGGCCAAGGCTTGCGCCGGCTTGTTGCGCGCGTCCGGACCCGCGGAGGAATACCATGACGGCCGGCCGATCGAAACGCCGGCCGTCCCGTTCATTGCCGCGCCCACCACCGCCGGCACGGGATCGGAAGCCACGATGAATGCCGTCCTGACCAACCGGCGCACGGGCGTCAAAAAATCAATCCGTCATCCCGGCATGATGGCCCGCCTGGTGCTGCTGGATGCCGAATTGCTGGATACCTGTCCGCCCGGCGTGCGCGCGCATGCCGGGATGGACGCTTTGACCCAGGCCGTGGAAGCGTATTTCTGCAATGCATCTTCGCAGTTGAGCGACGATTTTGCCAGGCGCGGTTTTAAATTGCTTGCAGGCAGCCTGGAGGATTTTGCCATGGGGCGTCCGCGCGCGGGGAGCGATCCGGCGGAAGCCATGCTGCTGGGGAGTTATTTTGCGGGGCTGGCGCTCTCCATCGCCCGGCTGGGAGTGGTCCACGGCATTGCGCATCCCCTGGGCGCGCGCTATAAAATTCCCCACGGACAGGTTTGCGGCGTTTGCCTGCCCCTGGCGCTGGAATTGAACCGCGATGCCGTCTCCGGGCGTTACCATGAATTGAGCGGATTGGCAGGCGGCGATTTGCGGGATTGGACAGCCGCCCTGCTGGAACGCCTGGCGGTGCGCAATCCATTCGCCGGACAGGAACTGCGCGATGCGGAAGGCATCATCAGTGAGACCCTTGCCTCGGCTTCCGGCAAGGCCAACCCGCTGCCATTGAATGCCGGACATGTGCGCTGGATGCTGGACCGGCTGTTTTAGCGCTTGGAGCGCGGCGGCTCCACGCGATCCCGCACGCCCGCCTGCGCCAGGCTTCGGCGCGGCACGCATTTCGAAATTCAACGCGAAAGAACGCAAAGATCGCGAAAGAATGCCGGACTAGGAGAGGGGCAAAGGGGCATAGGCACAAAGGCACAGAGGGGCAAAGAGCCGGAGAAGCAACGTCTTGCATTCGAGATTCTGCGTTTCTGCTGTTTTCCAGATTTCTCTTTCGCGGTCTTTGCGATCTTTTGCGGTTAATTTATCCGCTCCGGTTCTTTTCTGTGCGGCCTTTGCGGCTAATCCGGATTACGGCGCGACTGACTACATGCCGTGGCTCTGCAGCAGGTTGGCCAGTTCTTCCTGGAACGACTGCAAGTCTTCCTGGCTCGGACGGTAGCCGGTACGGGTGGCGCTCAGGCCCAGCCGGCCCATCTGATCCAGCATCCAGCCGGCGCTGACGCCGTCGCTGAAAGTCACCTGGCCGCTGGCGACCGCGCCAGGCTTGACCACGCGATCCAGTGTAACAGACACCCCGCCGCCGGCCGGCAAATCTTCTGTCTCCGCATCGGCGGCGGTTGGTTTTGGGGGCGCCTTGGACAAATCCACCGCGCCGCCGCCGGCGGCATGATCTTTCAGCTTCAAGTTCATGTCCAGCACCAGGAATCGCACGTCCATGAAAGTCAGTGAGAGTTTGAATTCCTCGTTGATTTTCCGCTGCAGTTCCGCCAGGGTGCACCCGCCGGCCACCCACTGCTTGACCGCGGTTTTCTGTGCATCGGTTAATTGCATTTGGCGCTTCTCCTTGGTAAATAAAGTTCGTTGGCATTATGGCGATAATCCGGCGCTTGTCCAATAAAAAAGTTGCGCTCCGCCGAACGCGCCGCATCGCCGATGCGCGCGGGTAAAGCTGAATTCATTTGACATGCTCGCCGGCGTATGACAGGATAAATTGATATCAGCAGGCCGGCGCATCCTCAAAGCGGCTTCAGGATTGTTTTAATGAAAATATCGGATCTGGTGACATTGCTGGATGGAGAATTGGTTTGCTGCGAAGACAAGTTGTCGCACGAGGCCAGCAATTTTGCCGCCTCCGATCTGCTCAGCGATATCCTGGCGTTTGAAAAGGACGATTACGTGCTGCTGACCGGCTTGACCAATCCGCAGGTGTTGCGGACGGCGGAAATCACCAACGCTTCCTGCGTGGTAATGCTGCGCAACAAGCAGCCGCAGCCCGCCGCAGCCGCTTTGGCCAAGCGCAACGGCATCCCCCTGGTGCTTTCGCCCTGCGGCATGTTCGATGCCTGTTGCCGCATTTGCCGCCTGCTGGATCAAACCGGAATACGCGATGGCTGAATTACGCGAACGCCAGATTCGACTCGTCCATGAGCTGATGTATCAGTTCAAGGTTTATGAGGTGATGACCCGCCAGGTGGTTTGTTTTTCACCGGCCAGCACCTTCCGCGAAATCCAGCTTTGCATGAAGGAAAAACGCTTCACCGGCACGCCCATCGTTGAAGGCGGTTTGCTTCAGGGCATCATCAGCATCCAGGATATCATCACGGCGTTCGACCTGAACCGCGTGGACGAGCCGGTGGGCCCCTACATGTCCCGGAACGTGGTCACCATCCCCCAGAATTATTCGGTGATCGCCGCTTCCAACCTTTTCCACAAATTCCGGTATGGCCGTCTGCCGGTCGTGAACGCGTCCCACAGCCTGGAGATCGTGGGCATTGTGACTTACAGCGACATCCTTTCCCACCTGCTGATGGAAGTCAACGCCATCGCCGAACGGTTCGAGAAACAGGAAGGCAAATCCGAACTGGCGGCGTGGGATGCCCACAACAAGCTGCGTTTCGAGATTTCGCCGGACAATTTCGACATGGCCGGAGTCGCCTCGACCACCGTGAAAAAGCATCTGCAATCCTTCGGTATTGCGCCCGCCATCCTGCGGCGGATCGCCGTCATCTGCTACGAAGCGGAAATGAACGTCATCATCCATTCGCTGGGCGGCTACATGGAGGTCACGCTGTTGCCGGACCGCGTGCGCATCCTGGTCGTGGATGAAGGACCCGGGATTCCGGATATTGACAAGGCCATGCAGCCGGGCTATACCACGGCCAATGAAAAAATCCGCGCGCTGGGTTTCGGCGCCGGCATGGGTTTGTGCAACATCAAGCAATGCGCCGATGAATTCGCCATCCGCTCCACCATGGAGTACGGCACGGAAGTGGAGGCCTCCGTAAAACTGGATACGCCCTTTGAAATGGTTGTGCCCATGCCGCTCGCGCGCCGGGAGACGCCGGCGTCCGGCGGCTGAATCAGGAATAACCTGGAGGAAACGACATGAAATTGAGGCAAATCATAGATGAATTGAGCTTGACTCCGGTGGTTTTGGCGGAATCGGCGGGCGACCTGGAAGTGGATTCGGCCTATTGCGGCGACCTGCTGAGCGATGTGCTGGCCCATGCCCAGCCGCGGATGATCTGGTTCACGATTCAGGCGCACGTGAACGTTATCGCCGTCGCCCAGTTGCGCGATATCGCCGCCGTGGTGCTGGTCAACGGCGCCGCGCCCGATCCGCAGACTATCGCTAAGGCCCGCGCCCAGAGCGTCAACATCTGCGGCAGCGCGGAAACTTCGGCCGCGCTCTGCATGCGCCTGGCAGGCAAGTTGTAACCTATGCGCTTTGACCTGCACGTGCACACGGCGCTTTCCGCCTGCGCGGAAAACATCATGAGCCCCGCCCGGATTGTGCGCCGGGCCGCCGACGCCGGCCTGACCTTGCTGGCCATTACCGATCACAATGCTTCCGCCCACGTGGTACCGGCATTGCGGGCGGCGGCCGGCTCGGGGCTGACGGTGGTGCCGGGCATGGAGGTGTGCAGCCGGGAGGAAGTGCACCTGCTGGCGTTGTTTGAAGATGCCGCCCCCCTGAAAGATTTGCAGGAGTTGGTGGACGCCTCTCTGCCCGCCGCTGAAAACCTGCCGGAAGTCTTCGGTTACCAGGTTTTATTCGACGATTACGATGAAGTGTGCGGCGTGGATACCCGCCTGCGGCAGGCGGGCACATCCCTCGGACTGGACCGGCTGGTGGAGGAAATCCACCGGCGGAATGGACTGGCTGTTCCGGCGCACGTTTTCCGGAAACGTTACAGTTTGTGGAGCCAGTTGGGCGCCGTGGATGCCGGCCCCGGATACGATCTGCTGGAGATTGCTTATCCCCAATGGGTGCGCGAAGGCTACCGGCTAGGCCGCCGTTTGGCCGGCATGCCCGTCATCACCGGATCTGACGCGCATTTCCTGGAGGATGTGGGACGGGCGGACAATTGCCTGGAAGCGCCCGCCGATTTGCGCGCGCTGGCGGCGGCATTACGCGCCCTGCCGGAGATTCACGGATGAAAGACCTTTCACTGCATCTGCTGGACATCATTGAAAATTCAGCCAAGGGCGGCGCCACGCGCGTGGTGGCGGAGTTTCGGCGCGCCGGCCCTCTCCTGGAAATGCGGATCAGCGACAATGGTCCCGGCTTGCCGTCGGAAGTTGCCGCCGATCCCACCGACCCCTTCGCCACCACCCGGCGGGAACGCAAGGCGGGACTGGGTCTGGCCATGCTGCGCATGGCCGCGGAGCGAACGGGCGGGCGCGTGACGGTGGACAGCGCCCCGGGACGGGGAGTGGCGGTTTCAGCGGTGTTTAACCTGGCGCACATTGACGCCCAGCCGGTGGGCGCCTTGGACGAGGCGCTGGCCGGGGCCGTCGCCGCCTGGCCGCAACTGGATTTCGAAGTACGGGTCGGACCGGACCGCCGCGTGATCCTGGACACGGCGGAGATAAAAAAAGAATTGAAAGACATTGACTTCTCGCTTCCAAAAATGCACAATGTTTTGAAGGTTTGTTTGCGCCAAGAACTGCAAGCGTTATCTGCCGGCCCTGCGCCGGAATCGGCGTCCACCGCCGGGTAAATCTGCAAACGCGCCCAAAGGAGGAGTATGAAAAGCCTGGATGATTTGCGTAAAATACGGGATGAAGTCCGCAAGGGTATGGAAATGCGTTCCGGCAAACATCGCGCGAAAATCGTGGTGGGGATGGGGACCTGCGGCATCGCCGCCGGCGCGCGGGACACGATGCAGGCGTTGATGGCGGCCCTCGAGGAGGCCGGGGTATCCGACGTGGCCGTCACCGCCACGGGCTGCGCCGGTTTCTGCGAGCGCGAGCCGCTGGTGGATGTGGAAATCGCCGGCCAGCCCGCCGTGCGTTACGGCAAGGTGGATGCCGCCGCCGCCCGCCGGATCGTCTCTGAGCATATCGTGGGCGGCAAACGGGTGGAAAGTCTGGTTTTTGCTTGAGCCATCGGCAAGGAAGGTTATGACGAAGAATTCAGCAGAAAAGGCATGCGACTGTGGCGGCACATCCGCCGCCTGGCGCGCGCTGGACGAATTTATCGCCGGGCAGGACAAGAGCCGCAATGCGCTGATTCCCGTGCTGCACCAGGCGCAGGAGCTTTTCGGCTACCTGCCCATGGACGTGCAGCAGCATGTGGCGGCGGCCTTGGGCCTGCCCGTCAGTGAAGTCCTGGGCGTAGTGACGTTTTACCATTATTTTTCAATGCAGCCGCGGGGCCGGCACACGATCAACGTCTGCCTGGGCACGGCTTGTTACGTGCGCGGCGCCAAGAAGGTTCTGGATGCCCTCCAGGAAAAACTGGGAATTAAAACCGGGGAAACCACGCCCGACCGGCGTTTTTCGCTGACGACGCAGCGCTGTTTCGGCGCCTGCGGCCTGGCGCCGGTGATTATGATCAATAAGGATGTTCATGGCCGGGTAACGCCTCAGAAACTGGCGGGCATCCTGGCAAAATACGAGTAGGGGATGGCTATATGAAATCTTTCAGGGCACAGGTCCTGTTGTGCGCGGGCGGCGCCTGTATTTCTTCCGGCGCGGAAAGCGTGCGCGACGCCTTCATCCGCGAATTGGGTGCGCATGGACTGGACGGCGAAATCGGCGTGGTAACCACCGGCTGCATGGGCATGTGCGAAATCGGCCCGATCGTCGTGATTTATCCGGAAGGCGTTTTTTACCAGAAGGTCAAGCCCGCCGATGTGCCGGAAATCGTGGGCGAACACCTGCTCAAGGGGCGCGTGGTGCGGCGGCTGTTCTACAAGAAGCCCTCCACCCAGGAGCTGGTCCAGGCCATGAATGAAATTGATTTTTTCCGCCTGCAGGAAAAAATCGCCCTGCGCAATTGCGGCAATATCAATCCGGAAGATATCCGCGAATACATCGCCGCCGACGGTTATTCCGCCCTGGGCAAGGCGTTGACGCAGATGGCTCCGCCTCAGGTGATCGAACAGGTCGCCGTCTCAGGCTTGCGCGGCCGCGGCGGCGCCGGATTCCCCACCGCCGTCAAGTGGCGCACCACGGCCGAGCAGCCGGCCGGCGTCAAGTACGTCGTTTGCAACGCGGATGAAGGCGATCCGGGCGCTTTCATGGACCGCAGCATTCTGGAAGGCGATCCGCACAGCGTCATCGAGGCCATGGCCATCTGCGGTTACGCCGTGGGAGCGGCCCAGGGCTACATTTATGTCCGGGCGGAGTACCCCCTGGCCATCCAGCGCCTGAAAACCGCCATCCGCCAGGCCCGGGAACTGGGGTTGCTGGGCCGGAATATTTTCAGTTCCGGGTTCAATTTCGACATTGACATACGCATGGGCGCCGGGGCCTTTGTCTGCGGCGAGGAAACCGCCCTGATGCACTCCATCGAGGGCCGGCGCGGGGAACCCCGCCCCAAGCCGCCTTTCCCTGCCGTCAAGGGCTTGTTTGACCGGCCGACGGTGCTCAACAACGTAGAGACTTTCGCCAACGTGCCTTACATCATCCTGCAAGGCGGTCCGGCCTTCGCCCGCCTGGGCACGGAGAAGAGCAAGGGCACCAAGGTTTTCGCCCTTGCCGGCGACGTCAACAACACCGGCCTGGTGGAAGTGCCGATGGGCATGCCGCTGGGCACGATCGTTTACGACCTCGGCGGCGGCATCCCGCGCGACAAGCCTTTCAAGGCGGTGCAGATCGGCGGTCCTTCCGGCGGCTGTATCCCGGCCGCGCATTTGAACACGCCGGTGACTTACGAATCCCTGCCGCAGCTGGGCGCGATCATGGGGTCGGGCGGCCTGATCGTCATGAACGACGACACCTGCATGGTAGACCTGGCGCGTTATTTTCTCGAATTCATCGCCGAGGAATCCTGCGGCAAATGCACGCCCTGCCGCATCGGCACCCGCGCCATGTTGACGCTGGTGAACCGGATCTGCGCGGGCCAGGGCACCATGGAAGACCTCCAGCGCCTGGAGGAGCTGGCGAACATGATCGGCAAGACTTCCCTCTGCGGGCTGGGGCAGACTGCGCCCAATCCCGTGCTCTCCACCTTGCGCTATTTCCGGCATGAATACATCGAGCATATCCGGGACAAGCGTTGCCGGGCCGGCGTATGCCAGGCTATGGTGCATGCCCCCTGTTCCAATGCCTGCCCGGCGACGGTGAACGTGCCGGCCTACCTGGCATACGTCAAGGAAGGCCGGTTCGACGAGGCTTTGCGCGTGCATCTGCGCAATAATCCCTTCCCGTCAGTCTGCGGGCGGGTCTGTCCCCAGTGGTGCATCGAAAAGTGCCGGCGCAACGATCTGGAAGGGCCGCTGGCCGTGCGCGCGGTCAAGCGGTTCATGAGCGATTTGCGCGGGGATTATCTCGATCTCTATCCCGCCAAGGCGCCGCCCAACGGGAAGAAAGTCGCCATCATCGGCGCGGGGCCGGCGGGGTTGACCTGTGGTTATTACCTTGTGCTGTTGGGATACGACGTCACGGTGTTTGAAAAACGCGAGGAACCCGGCGGCCTGATGCGTTACGCCATTCCGGATTACCGCCTGCCGCGCAAGATCCTGGCCAAGGAAATCCATAATCTCGAGCGGCTGGGCTTGAAAATCAAGACCGGGGTTCATATCGGCCGCGAAACCGGCCTGGCCGATTTGCGCCGCCAGGGATTTGACGCCATTTTCCTGTCCATCGGCGCCGGCCGGGAAATCATGCCGCGCATACCCGGCGTGGACCTGCCGGGAGTTTATCCCGGCACGCAGTTCCTGGAACGCGCCGCCCGCGGGGAAGAGTTCAATGTCGGACGCGATGTAATCGTCATCGGCGGCGGGGATGCCGCGATCGACTGTTCGCGCGTGGCGCAGCGGTTCGGCGCTCAAAACGTCCGGATAATTTATCGCCGGACGCGCAACGAGATGCCCACCAATCCCATCGAAATCCGCGAAGCGGAAGCCGAGGGCGTCAAGGTGGAATTCCTGAAGAATATCGAGGGCATACGCCAAACTCCGGATGGCCGCCTCGCCGCCACGATCCGCCGGATGCGCCTGGGCGAGTTCGACGAAAGCGGCCGGCGCCGCCCCGTGGAGGCGCCAGGCTCGGACGAGGAATACCCGGCGGACACCATCCTGCTCGCCATCGGACACAAGCCGGCGCCGGAAACCGTTCTGGCGGAGGGCGAATTCAGCGCCGCCCTGCGCGATAACCGCTTGCAGGCCGACCGCAAAACCGGGGCCACCCCCGTGCCCGGACTGTTTGTCGGCGGCGACCTGGTCGGCGGTCCGGCCACGGTCGTGGAAGCCATTGCCGACGGCCAGCACGCGGCGCGTACGATTGACCAGTATTGCCGGCCCGGGCCGCGCGAATATTTCTGGGAAAAAATGGAATTGCCCGACGTGGAAGTCAACGTGGAGCGCGAAATCGAGGAGCAGATGCCGGTGGAATATCCGCTGCTTGATCCGCGGGAACGCCTGATCAGCGTCGAGGTGGAAAAAACCATTTCGCGCGAAGCGGCGATGCGCGAAGCCTGCCGCTGCCTGAGATGCGATTGCAAGGGTTGAAGGGGAGAAGCGTATGAAGATAGCGGAAATTGTGGATAAAAACGGCAACCACCGTGAAAATCTGCTGCAGATACTGCACGACATCCAGGATGCCAGCGGCGACAACTCGCTGCGCCAGGATGCGCTGGATGAACTGGCCCACATCATGCGCCTGCCCGTGTCGGAAATTGTCGGTACGGCATCGTTTTATTCCATGTTCAGCCTGCGGCCGCGCGGCCGCCATGTCATCCGCGTGTGCGAAAGCCCGCCCTGCTACATTCAAGGTTCGGAAAACGTACTCCGGGCGCTCGAAAAACGGCTCGGCATAACGGTGGGCGGCACCACCGCCGACGGCCAGTTTACCCTGGAAACAGCCAGTTGCCTGGGAGTGTGCGGCGTGGCTCCGGCCATGATGATAGACGACATGGTTTACGGCAATCTGACGGAAGCGAAAGTCAACGCCATCATTGACCGTCTGGACCATGTTCCGTCGGCCGTCTGAAATTTGAAATTTACCTGATACTTTCCGAGAACAAGCGAGGCCATCCATGTCCAAACCGCGAATGTGCATACTTGTGCCGATTGACGCCAATACCGTCATTGCCGGCGCGCGTGAAATCAAGAACCTGTTTTCCGCCGAAATCGGCCGGCGCGGGCTGGCCGGTGAAATCCAGGTGGTGGAGACCGGATCCTTCGGCCCGGCGGACGGCGGCGTCATGGCGGCCGTGCAGCCGGATGGCGTGGTTTACGGGCGCCTGACCCCGGAGGATGTGCCGCGGATCGTTGCCGAACACCTGGTCAAGGGCCGTTCATGCCGCGACCGCATACTGGCCGGCGAGACACCGCCGCCCGCTCCCGCCGAGGCGGATGCCCGGCGCACCCAGTTTCACGGCCGGGTGGTGCTTGACAATTGCGGCCGGATCAATCCCGACAGCATCGAGGAATACATCGCGAACGACGGTTACTTTGCGCTGGGCCAGGCGGTAACCGCCATGACGCCGGATGCCGTGATCGAGGAAGTGAAAAAATCCGGCTTGCGCGGCCGCGGCGGCGCCGGATTCCCCACGGGTCTGAAATGGAGTTTCTGCGCGCCGGTCAAGGCGCGCGCCAAGTACGTGATTTGCAATGCCGACGAAGGCGAGCCGGGCACTTTCAAGGACCGCCTCATCATGGAAGGCGATCCGCACAAGGTGCTGGAAGGCATGGCGATCTGCGCTTACGCCATCGGCGCCAGCCAGGGATATATTTACATCCGCGGCGAATACGCCCTTTCCATTGAGCGCATGCAGCGCGCCATTGACGCCGCCCGGGATCAGGGCTTGCTGGGGAAAAATATTTTCGGCCGCGGCTTTAATTTTGACGTGGAAATTCGCAAGGGGGCCGGCGCCTATGTCTGCGGCGAGGAAACTGCCTTGATTGAATCCATGGAAGGCAAGCGCGGTTTACCGCGTCTGAAACCGCCCTTCCCGGCGCAGGCGGGGTTCCGCGGCATGCCCACCAACGTCAATAACGTTGAAACGCTGGCCAACGTGCCGGCCATCCTGCGCCGCGGCGCGGATTGGTTCCATGCTCTGGGCGCGTCCGGCACGCCGGGCACCAAGGTTTATACCATCCTCGGCCATATCCGGCGTCCCGGCCTGATTGAGGTGCCGACCGGCGTCACTTTGCGGGAAATCATCAATGAATACGGCGGCGGCATGCAATCCGGCGAGTTTCACATGGCCCAGTTGGGCGGCACTGCCGGCGATATCCTGGGGGCGGAAATGCTGGATGTACCGCTGGATTATGACGCCTTGCAGAAAGTCGGCCATAGCCTGGGCTCGGGCGCGATCCTGGTGATGAACGCCGGCGTCAATATCCGGGATTTCCTGCATGCCTGCCTGCGCTTTTTCCACCATGAATCGTGCGGACGCTGCAATCCCTGCCGCAATGGCCTGCATATCCTGCTGGAAATCACCCGCCGTTTGAAGGATGGCCGGGCTTATGCCGACGATCCGGTTTTGATGCAGGAGGTGGCGCTGGCGCTGAAGTCCAGCGCGTTCTGTCCGCTGGGTCAGTCGCCGGCCGCCCCGATCATGTCCGCCTGGCGGTATTTCCGCGATGATATCCTGGCGGGCGTTGATCCCGCGGCCGTCCGGCCGCGCCTGGCGCGCAACCGCATGGAGACGCTGGCGGCGGCGGGTTGATTGCGGCGCAGATTGTTTTTGAAAGAAAATCATAGGAGATGCCGAATATGTCCATCAAATTGACGATTGATAATCAGCCGGTCACCGCCAAGCCCGGCGCCACCATCCTGGAAGCTGCCGCTTCGATCGGGATCAAGATTCCCACGCTTTGCCACCTGGAAGGGGTGTCCAGTCCGGGATCCTGCCGCGTGTGCCTGGTGGAAGTTGCCGGCGCCCGCAACCTTCAGCCTTCCTGCGTAACCCCCGTCGCGGAGGGCATGGTGGTGCTGACCAATTCCAAGCTGGCGCGCGAAGGCCGGAAAATGTCGGTGGAGTTGATGCTGTCCAACCACCCCTGGGACTGCAATGCCTGTGTCCGGAACGGCCAGTGCGAATTGCAGGCGCTGGCCCAGGAAATGGGCATCCAGGAAGTGCGTTTCCCGTTCATGGGAACGGAGAAACCGCGGGACGCTTCCACGGCGGCGCTGGTGCGCGACATGACCAAGTGCGTCCTCTGCCGCCGGTGCGTGGCCGTATGCCAGGAAGTGCAGGGCGTGGGCACGCTGGCGCCGCGGCAGCGCGGATTTGACACCGTGATCGGCGCCGGGGCCGGAGAAAACCTGGCCGACGCGGTCTGTGTGCAATGCGGCCAGTGCTCGGCGGTCTGTCCGGTCGGCGCGATTTACGAGCAGGACTCGATCCAGGACGTCTGGCGCGCCCTGGACGACAAGTCCAAGCATGTCGTGGTGCAGACTGCGCCCGCCATCCGCGCCGCCCTGGGTGAATGTTTCGACATGAAGCCCGGCACCTGCGTGACAGGGAAAATGGTCACCGCTTTGCGCCGCCTGGGCTTCGCCAAGGTGTTTGACACCAACTTTTCCGCCGACTTGACGATCATTGAGGAAGGCCATGAATTGCTGCAGCGTCTGCGGACGGCCCTGGTGGAGAAAAAGGATGTGCCTTTGCCGATGTTCACGAGTTGTTCGCCCGGCTGGATCAATTTCATGGAGCAATTCTTCCCGCAATTAATACCCAACATCTCCACCTGCAAATCGCCGCAGCAGATGTTCGGCGCGCTGGCCAAAACATATTACGCGCAGAAAGCCGGCGTGGATCCGAAGGATATGGTGGTGGTGTCGGTCATGCCCTGCACTGCCAAGAAGTTCGAGTGCAACCGCGCGGAAATGCAATCCTCCGGCTATCAGGATGTGGATTACGTGCTGACCACCCGCGAACTGGGGAGCATGATCAAGCAGGCGGGGATTGACTTTGCCGGCCTGCCGGACGGCGAACAGGATTCGCCGATGGGCATGTCTACCGGCGCGGCCGATATTTTCGCCAATACCGGCGGCGTGATGGAAGCGGCGCTGCGGACGGTGTACGAAGTGGTGACCGGGCGCCCGCTGCCCGTCAAGCAATTGCACGTCAAGCCGATCCAGGGCTTGAAGGGTTTGAAGGAAGCGGCATTGCAGTTCAAGGATTGCCTGCCTGACTGGAGTTTCCTGGAAGGCGTGACGGCCCGGGTGGCCGTGGCGCACGGGCTGGGGAATGCGCGCAAAATCTGCGACCTGGTCGCCGCCGGCAAAGGCGGTTACCACTTCATTGAAATCATGTGCTGTCCCGGCGGCTGCATCGGCGGCGGCGGGCAGCCGCGGTTGACCACGGATGCGGTGCGCAAGGCGCGCATCAAGGCGATTTACAAGGAAGACGAAGGCCGTCCCATGCGCAAGTCGCACGATAATCCGGCCATCACCCAGGTGTACCGCGAATTTCTGGTGAAGCCGCTGGGCGAAAAATCGCACCACCTGCTGCACACGCATTACCAGAACCGGAAACAGAAGCCGGCGGCCGGTTATTCCTCCACCAGCGTGCTGTAATGCGGGTCAATCATCGGCGATTGGCCGGCATAGCGCATGAACATGGTGTGCTTTTCGTAAGCTTCTTCCTGTTTGCGCCGGGTGGCGGACTCGTCGTGGTATAGCCGGGCAAAAGGTGTATAAATTATTTTCCAGCCAGCCTGCCGCAGCCGCAGGCATAAATCGGCGTCGGAAAAGCCGACGGGGAAGTCAATTTCGTTAAACCCGCCGACCTGGCGGAAAACGGACCGGCGGATCATCATGCAGGCGGCGGTTACTCCGGCGACTTCCCGCTGCATTTTGTGGTAATCAAAATCTTCCTCGTCGGTGATGTTTTTGGCGCAGTTCCAGGCGCTCGGCCGGAAAGTGAGTCCGGCATGCTGCACCCGGCCGTTGCGATGCAGCAGTTTGCAGCCCACGGCGGCCACGCGGTCCCGCAGCAGGTGCTCCAGCATGGCTTCCATCCAGTCCGGATTGATCGCCTCCATGTCGCTGTTGAGGAAAATCAGAGTTTCCTGCGCCAGCTTTTCGACGATGGCGTTATGCAGCCGCGAATAATTGAACGGTTCGTCAAATTCCATGACTTCGCAGCGCGGATCATTCAATTCGTCCAGGAATTGGCGCGTCGAGGGTTTGCAGGAACGGTTGTTGACCAGGAACACGCGGTAGTTGGGGTATGTGGAACGGAAGATGCTCGGCAGGAGCGTCTGCAGGCAGTCCGCGCGGTCATGGAACGGGATGATCAAGGCGATTTCCGGCAATGCCGCCGGCAAGGCGTACTTGACGCGGTACCAGGGGTACGCGTCATCGGTCACCGCGGCGGCGATGCCCTGCCGGGCGAGATAATCCTGGAGCATGCGTTTGCCGCTGCTATAAGCCGGCGGCAACGCGTCCGGCGCCGGAGTCCTTCGCCGGGTGGCGGCGGACAGGGAATCCTCGTCCTGGCGCCAGCCGTAAAGCGTGTAGGGCAGGTGGCAGAAAGTCAATCCCTTCTCCATGGCGCGCAGCATCAGTTCGTGATCCTGCGCGCCGTCATACGCGGGATTCAAAGGGCCGAGTTGATCCAGGGCGGCGTGGCGGATGACACAGAAATGCGCCACCGCATTGCAGGAAAGCAGGTTGTCCAGGCTGGGTTGGCTTTTATGCGTGAAGGCGGCGATGTTGCCGTTCCGGTCCAGGCGCGCTTCGTCGGTGAAATAAATGTCCGCCCTGGCCGCCGGCGCGTCCTGATTAATCGTCCGGACCAGCAGCGCCAGGGCGTCGGGGTGCAGAATGTCGTCATGGTCCATGAATCCGACATAGTCGCCGCGGGCGGCGGCGATGCCGGCATTGGTGGCGCCGCTGACGCCCAGGTTGCGCGGAGTGCGTTCCAGTCGGACGCGGTGACGGGCGGCGGCGCGGCGCAGCGCGGCGACGGTCCCGGATGCGGTTGAACAGTCATCCACCAGGATCAGTTCGAAATTGTCATAACTCTGGCCCAGGGCGGAATCCACCGCCTGTTCCAGCCAGCGTGAATTGTAAACCGGCATGACGATTGAAATCAACGGCCGGCGCCGCAGCAACGGCAGCCAGGCGGAAGCGTTGGAAGGCGATTCGTAGGGGAACTTGACTTGGAGCGCCATCCGGCGGTTAACGACGATTTCATGCGTGAGCGAGAGCGCCGCGCCTATGCCATGGAACCAGCACATCCGCAGGAACCGCCAGGGTAATTTGAAGATATGGTTCATGGTTTTGCCGCGGCACCGCGGCGGATTTTGCGCGCCAGATGGCCCGAATGCGCCGCCAGGCGCGCCGCCCATTGACGCGGCCGGGCGGCCAGCCTTCCGCAGCGATGGGCCAGCCAGAGCCGGCCGGGAGTCAACCATCCGGCGCCGCCGGCAAATTCCTTCCGGCCCAGCAGGAGATGCCGCAGTGACATGAAATGCCGCAGGGTGCGGCCGCTGTCGATTCCGGCCAGGTCGTATTCGCGCGTGGCGGGAGCGGCGTTTGATGCTGTAGTGTCGTGAGTCACAGGGGGCGGTGTTGAATATTAAAGGTTGAGCGTGGGATGTTGAGTGTCCTGTTTTCTGAAATCATTAGCATCCCACAGAATGCTCAGACTGCAGGCTGAAGGCTGTAGACTATGGGAAAATTTGCGGATAACCTTCAAACTTATGAGCCGGTTTCAAAAGTCTCGGACGACTTGGAAGTCGTCCCTCCAAAATCAAAAAAACAAACCGTTTTTTGAGGGTCGGGTTCCACCCCGACCTTTTTGGCGGAACTTTTGAAATTGACTTTTATATTATACATTCCCGGCGCGGGAGACAAGGACTATTCCCGCGGCGCGCCGGCGACGCGTTCCGCGCGCCGGACGCGCAGGTGGTGGATCATTTTGCGGAATAATATCAAGCCGCGCCACACTAACGTATGCCACAGAAAATAAACCGTGCGGAGCCCCGGCATCCATTCCAACACCCCGGGCGGCAAATCCCAGAGACCCGTCAGGCGCAGGCGGACGCGCAAAGGCGGCTTGTGGCGTCCGTCATATTCATCCAGGTGATGGCGCCAGCGCAGGCGCCGGACCTCCGCCGCGGCGGGGAATGCCAGGCGCATGGCCAGCGCATGTTTCAGCCATGGCAGCAAATCGGCGGCATGGTACCCCATGATTTCCAGGGCGGGTGCGCCGCGGGCGGCGAAGTCCAGCATGCCGTGCTGCAGGGGCGCATAATAGGCGTCCTGGGCGGTTTCTTCGCGGCGGGCAGGGCGGTCCGCGGTCATGCGCACGGGAACGATTCGCCCGCCCTGTTCCGCGTAGCCGATGATCCCCGGCGCGGGTTCGCGGCAGGCTTCCTCGAAAATATTCAGGGCGTTGGCGATAAACCCGCCGGCGCCGTTGTAAAGGCGCCGGTCGAAAACAAATCCTTCAATATCATTCAGCGGGCTGACGGGATAGGGAATGCCGTGGGTGGCGGCCAGCAGGAAGCCATGCAGGCGTGGGCAATCGGGGCGATGGGCAATGGCGTCGAAAAGGAAGCGCTGGATTGTGCCCAGCCAGCCGATGTCCACAACGGCGATTTCCGGGAATTCGAAAAATCCTTCCTGCTCCAGGTAACGCTCGAGCAAGCGGCCGCGTTCCAAGGTCTGTTGCCGGACGGCGTCCTGGAATTCCGCGTCGTGCAGCAACCGGTCGAAATTGTCCCATCCGGCGCTGGTCCATCCGGCATAGTTGGGATTCAGGGGGGTGTCCGCCGCCAGGCCGTGTTTACGGAAAATTTTCTCCAGGGGCGCGGGGTCCATCCCGAAAACCCGGCAGACATCGCGCAGGTCGCGGTTGCGCGCCGGCAGGAGGGCCATCGGGGCATTGGCGTGAATCAAGCCCTTGCGGGCGCAGGCGGCCGGGGCCAATGCCAGGCGGCTGACGCACAGGTAGCGCGCTTCCGGCGCGCCGCCGGCCGGGAACCAGTACGGTTGGGCGATTTGCCATATCCGCAGTAACGTGTGTCCCTCGCGGGAAAAGAAATAAATCCGCCGCAGGCCGCGCGCCTGCGCCTGTTCCGCCACATGCCGTACAAAGGCCGTTGCCAGCGGCCCGAAAAAGTTGTAGCCATCCTGGTACAAGGCGGAATGACCGCGGTTTTCTTCTTCCAGCGGCAGGGCCAGTTGCTGCCAGAGGCGTCCGCGCCAGAATGGCCGCCGCGCGGCGGCGGCATAGGCCTGGAAGACATGCTTGCGGTGCGCCTCGCCGGCATCCTGCAGCACCAGGGCGCGGATGCCCAGGGCGGCGGGACGTTGGCCGTCGGAAAAAGGGTTGTCGCCTATGTGCAGCCAGCGCGCGGGATCAGCATCAAGTTGCCGGCGCAAGTCTTCAAACCCCGCGCCGGAGGCCTTGGCCCGGCAGGAATCGGCGGAAGAAACCAGGCCGTCAATATCCGCCAGCAGGCCGGCGCGTTCCAGCAGGATGTGGACATGCGCGGCAGGCAGGTAAATATCAGTCATCGCCCAGACGCGCAAGCCGCGGGCGCGGAGTTGGCGCAGTAATGCCGCCATGGCTGCCCGCGGTACCAGCATGGCGCTTTCCATGCGCAATTCGAATTCTGTCACATCTTCCAGCAATTGCGCCGGCTGCCTGCCGCCGAAAATTTCCTTCAGCGCGGCCGCCATGAATTCCGGGTAAACGGCTTCGCAATCCGGATGAATGCGTCCATTGGCGGCGCGTTGCCGGCGTTCAACCTCGGCGCGCGTCCGGAGCGCCGTTTGCCAGGCGCAGGCAATCCCGCATTGCGCAGCGCGGGCGGCGATGTAGCGGGCGACGCTGCCCTTGATCCAATCGGGATCCGCCATCCGGCGGACGAGCAGGGTGTCAAACACATCGAACGTAACCAGGTCGCAATCGGAGGCGTAAGCCAGGGCCGCCTGGACGAGACGATCGGGACGGGTGAAAAATTCCGGCGCAGCGGCTCTGGCTTGGTTCATAATGCGTGGAATTTGACAGACAGGATGCGGATTGTCAAGCTCAAGGCGCGTCATGGGAATGCCTGCATAATTTGCTTGCAATCAGGATGCCGCCTGTGTTATTTATTGACAATAGACAGGTATGATGAATGTTGCGATTTTTTCTTGTGTTCCGCTTGTTTAACCGTGTAATGAGGAGTGGGCGATGATTGGCAAGATTGGCAAACTGGCGGCGATGGCAGTCGCGGGCGGAGTATTGTTGTGGTCCGCTGCGGGATGGGCGCAGCAAGCGGAAGCTGTGGCCGAAGAAAGCGAAGCGCCCTGGTATATCAGTTTGAACGGCGGGATGATCCATTACGAAGGGGACGAGGCCGTCAAGGACGGGTTTGCCGGTTCCCTCCGCCTGGGTTATGATTACTCGCCGCGATGGACATTCGAAGGCGTAGCCACCTACATCCCCAAGCTGGACCGCAACGAGGTTTATGATTATTCCACCGGCAAGCCGGTGCCGCGCAAGGGGCTGGACGGCGAGGACACTTTTGCGCTGGGCGCGGCGGTGGACGCCCTGTTCCACCTGCGCAACATGGACGACCGGCATTTCGATCCGTATCTGATCGGCGGACTGGGCGTGTTGTATTACGAGAAAGAACGCGAACACCGCGACCGCGCCGATGTGCAATTCCGCGCGGGCCTCGGCATGGCCTACCATCTCAATCGCGAATGGGCCTTGCGCGCCGATTTGATCGGTTACGTCACAGCCGAACATACGGAGTTCAATCTGCTGCCCAGCGCGGGAATTTCCTGGCGCTGGGGCGCGCGCGTGCCGGCGAAATACCGCGTTTCCGGCGGCGCAGTGGATAGCGACGGCGACGGCCTGACCGACGCCGAGGAACTGGCGCTGGGCACGGATCCGAACAACCCGGACACCGACGGCGACGGCTTGACCGATTACGAGGAAGTCCGTGTGCATGGAACCGATCCCCTCAATCCCGACACGGATTACGACGGTCTGACCGACGGCGAGGAAGTGCATAACTACAAGACCAATCCCCTGTTGCGCGATACCGACAACGGCGGGGTGGCCGACGGCCATGAAGTCATCGAAGACAGCACCAACCCGCTGGATCCTTCCGACGACTTGATGCTTTTCACATTGCACATTGAATTCGACACCGACAAGGCCGATATCCGGCCGCAGTATTTCAATGACTTGAACGTCATTGCCAAGGTGCTGGCGCGCGATCCGGCGGCCACAGCCCGGATTGAAGGACATGCCGACAAGCGCCGTACGTCTTCCGCCAGGTACAACATGCAACTTTCCGAGCGGCGCGCCAAGGCGGTGCTGGAATACCTGCACCAGCACGGCACTATCGCCCGCGAACGCATGACGCCCGCGGGATACGGCTTCACCCGGCCGATGGCCGCGAACGATCCGGTGGAAGGCAATCCCGTCAACCGCCGCGTGGAAGTTTATATCCGCCAGGGCGCCGCGCAGCAGAACAACGAAGCGCAGCCCTGAATCAGTTGCTTTCGACAGGATTCGGCGCGGCGCTTCCGGAAGGTGCCCCGCAGGTTCGCCCTCCAGTCGGAAGGCGCCAGCATGCTGCGGGCCGGTTCCGGATAATGTAATGCGCCACTGCTTGTCCAGCGTAGTCTGACGAAGGGGATGAGGCGCAATCCGGACGCCGAACGCCCAGACTTCGCTCAAGCTACGCAGGGCAAGCCGTTCGGCTACTACAGAAAAACGGTTGCCGGCTGTAGTGCGTCACTAAGTGGCGCAATCAGTTTTTCCGGGGTAGCGGTGGTTTCGCGGCACAACAAGGTAGGCTCACCGCAGGTTCGCCCTCCAGGGGAACACACAAACTCACACACTTCTTTTTCTGAAGGGCAAAGGATCAGGGGCACAGAGGCACAAAGTGGCGGATCGGCAGCGTCTTACCTTTTCGCTATCCTTGTGATGAATTTCTCCCCTTCGTTTCCTTGCCTTATAACATCCGGATTTTCGGATCAGGAACCGGTAGCCGGCCAGTTGGTGAAGAACTCGGCATAGAACATCGTCGGGCCGCTGGTGGATCCGTATTCGCCACTCCATACCCACAAAGTGGCGCGCTTGATGGTGTTCTGCTCGTTGGTGGTCAGGGC
>CAYXEK010000010.1:26553-42574 GCA_964463985.1 uncultured Verrucomicrobiota bacterium | reverse complement strand
TTCCGCCCAGGCATGCAGTCCGTTCAAGACATCGTCGGCAAACAAAGCCATCCGGGTGTCGGCGATCGAGCGCACATTCTGATCCAGGCCGACGGGGAACAGGCTCATCACCGACAGGATGCCGATGGCCACCACCATCAAGGCCAGGGTGACTTCCACCAGGCTGAACCCGGCCGGCTGCCGGGTCTGATCTTTATCTGGGCGCGGTTTATTCAACGCGGATGACCCCGGTCATTGGCACAATGGTGATGGTTTTTGCATTGTTATTCAGGCTGGTGACGGTGATGGTTCTGTCCGGCGTGATCGGGCCATCCACGTCTCCTGAAGATTTAAAAGTGAAGGTGTCGGATTGTTGGAAACCGTAGCCTTTTTCAAGGTAATTTGTGGCCTGGATAATGGTGTAGGGCGGGTCCGCCAAGCGCACGGCATAGTACGCGGCGTTCGTGGCGGTGGCGTCGTGGCCGCAATCGAAGGTCACCCGCTCGCGTTTGGTAATGGCCCATTGACGCGCCAAAGCGATGCTGGATTTGATTTCCGCGACCGCGCCGCGCATGCCGGCGCCGCGCCCCATGCTGGTGAAGGCCGGCATGGAAATGGCCAGGACTATCGCCATGACCGCGATCACCAGCAGCAGTTCCAGCAGGGTGACTCCCGCTTGACGTTGGGACAGGCTCGAAATGTGCGGAGTTGGGAGCATCAAAATTCACTCCATGAATTCACCGTCAGCGCGTTGGTCTGCTCCATGAAAGCGCCAATGCCGACGGCTACGCGGTTGGTGATGTCCAGCCGGTAGAATTTCAATCCGTAATTCGGCGCAGATTCGATCCGGCAATCGTACTCGTTGGTGAAGTTAATGACTTGCTTCTCGGCGCCGGATTGGTTGATGGAAATCACGTATGGCACGCCCCGGGGATCGAGGTAATTGGACATGGAATCCAGTTGGTTGCTGGTGATGTTGATGAAGGACCGGTTGCGGATATTGTGTCCCATCAACTGGGTGACCACCAGGTGGTTGTTGGTAAAATACCATTGATCAAGGTTGTTGGTCTGCGCCGGCCATTTGCCGAAGACGGACCGGTAGGCCTTGATGGCCAGCACCAGCGTTTCGGCTTCAGTCTGCGCCTGGCGTTTCAAGGCCCGTTCGCGCGCGCGGAACACCACCGGCAGCACCATCGTCATCAGCATCACGATGATCACCAGCACGACCATCATTTCCACCAGCGTGAAGCCGGCGGCGGGCCGGGCGGATTTTATTCGGTTTCCACTCCCATTCATCCTGCTAATATACCGCGCGACGCGCACAGGTCAAGCTTGAAACCGGGTAAATAATCCACGGCTGTGTCCTCCTTGTCGGCGCGCCCGGCTTGTCCGGCATAGTCTTGACGGATGCGGGAGGACGCGCCCTGCCAAAGTTTTACGGCTCACCAGGAACGGTTCGCCCCAACCAAGGCAAATTTGCCCATAATGGGCATCGCTTGCCGTTCACCATGCGCAAGCGGCGTCGAGGCCGCCGCACGCCAAAGCGGCTTCGCCGCAAAAGAGCAGCGGTAATCCATGCGGAACTGGTTCGCGCCCCTTATTTGTAACTCCCGGCATTTTTACTTGTTTTTGCGGCCAGTTGCTGTAGTTTAAGACGTTAGAGCCAGTTTCAAAAGTCTCGGACAACGTGGAAGTCGTCCCTCCAAAATGCAGAATCACCCCGTTTTTGGAGGGTCGGGTTTCACCCCGACCTTTTTGTCAGGACTTTTGCAAATGGCTCGTTAATCCGCACATTTCTCAGGGAGGTCTGTTCATCATGCCGGGAAACATGAAAAATATCAGGGTCGGCATTGCGGGCGCGGGATTCGCAGCCGGATTTCATTACGAGTCATACCGCCAGTTGAGCGGGATGGGCGTGGAAGTCGTTGGCGTTTTTTCCAAAAACGCGGCCAGCCGGACCAAGTTTGCGCAAAACCGCGGCTTGCGGGTTTTCGATAGTTTCGATGAACTGGTCCGCGCCGCGGATGTGGTTGATTTGTGCGTGCCGGGGGCTCTGCATGAGCCGTTCTGCGTGCGCGCGGCGGAACTCGGGCGGCATGTGATTGTGGAAAAACCGTTCACCGGCGCTTACGGCCCGGGCACGGAGGATTGGCGCGGCAACCGGGCCGACAAGCAGGCGCTGCTGGACGAGGCGGCGTTGTCGGTCACACGCATGGTGGAGGCGGGGAGCAAGCACGAAGTCCGGATCATGTACGCCGAAAACTGGGTTTACGCCCCCTCCATTCAGAAAGAAGTGGAAATCCTGCGCGCCACCCGCGGCCAGATTTTGTGGATTCACGGCGAAGAAAGCCACAGCGGCAGTGTCAGCCCGGCTTACGGCGACTGGCGTTTGGCGGGCGGCGGTTCGCTCGTGGGCAAGGGATGCCATCCCCTGACCGCCGCGCTTTACCTGAAACGCGTCGAAGGTCTGGCCAATGGCGGCGCGCCCATCCGGCCCCGCGCCGTCAGTTGCCGCACGCATGAAGTCACACGGAATCCGCATTTCCGCGATGCCGGATTCCTGCGCACGGATTACCTTGACGTGGAGGATTTTGTCCAGTTGCACGTGGTGTTCGAGGACGGCATGCCGGCAGACATTTTTTCCTGCGAACTGGTCATGGGCGGAGTGCATAACTGGATGGAAATCTACGCCAATAACCACCGCATGCGCTGCAACATCAATCCCACCGACGCCAACGTGCTCTACAACCCGGCGGAAAAACAGTTGGACGGAGTATATCTGACCGAAAAACTGGGAACCAAGCAGGGCTGGAGTTTCCCTGCGCCGGATGAAAACTGGATGACCGGCTATCCCCAGGAATTGCAGGACTTCATGTTTTGCCTGAGGGAAGGCCGCGATCCCCAAAGCGATGTGATGCTGGCGGCGGACACGGTCAGTGTTCTCTACGCCGGGTACCTTTCCGCCCAGCAGGATGGCCGGGAAACTCGGGCGCCGCGGATATGATGCGGGAAAACGGAAATATTTGAGGATGGAAACATGAGCGATGCCGTGCGCATTCTGGTTGTGGAAGACGAAAGCATTGTGGCCAAGGATATCCGGTCCAGCCTGCAGTCCTTGGGATACCTGGTCGCAGGAATGGCTTCCACCGGCGAGGAGGCTCTGGCGCAAGCCGCGGCGCTGCGTCCCGATCTGGTGTTGATGGACATAAAACTCAAGGGGGAGATGGACGGCATTGAAGCCGCCCACCGCCTGCGCTCCGCCGGTCCGGTCCCGGTGGTGTACCTGACAGCTTACACTGATGACGACACCCTCCGCCGGGCCAAGGTATCAGAGGCATTCGGCTATCTGTTGAAGCCGTTCGAAGACCGCGAATTGCGTACCACGATAGAAATGGCCCTTTACAAGCACAACATGGAGCGCAAATTGCGGGAAAGCCGGGAATGGTTCGCAACTACCCTGCGCTGCATCGGCGATGCCGTGATTGCCACGGATATTTCGGCTAGCGTGCAGTTCGTCAATCCCCAGGCGGAAAACCTGACGGGCTGGCGCCAGGAAGATGCCCTGGGACGCCCGGCGCAGGATATATTCTGCCTGCAATCTGCGGATGAACAGGCGCCGGCGCGGATTGATGTCAATGCCCTGATGGACGGCAGCGGGGATATCTGCGGCGGCAAAGACGTGATTTTGCTGGCCCGCGACGGCCGGCATACTCCGGTGGATTACACGGCTGCGCCCATCCGCGAAAGCGATGGACGGATCATGGGTGTAGTGATCATTTTCCGCGATATTACGGAAATCAAACAGGCTGCCGTGCGCGAGCGCCATCTGTCGGAACGCCTTTCCCGTTCCAGGCGGATGGAATCGCTGGGAGCGCTGGCCGGCGGGGTGGCGCATGACTTGAACAATATCCTGGGTCCGATTGTCGGTTACCCGGACTTGATCATGAAATCGCTCCCGCCCGACAGCGCCATCCGCGCCGACCTGGAAATCATCAGGAATTCCGCGCGCAAGGCGCTGGACGTCATCCGCGATTTGCTGACCCTGGGACGCACCGGCAAAACCCCCATGCGTCCGGTCAACCTGAGCCGCGTGGTCGAGGCCAGTCTCAAATCCATGGCCTCCATGACAGCCATGGAACAGGCGCCGCTGGTTGAACTGGCCTTGAATCTGGCGCCCGATCCTGGGCCGGTCCTGGGGTCCGAGCAACATCTCCAGGCAATGGTCGCCAACCTTGTATTGCATGCCTACGCCATGATGCCCTCGGGCGGCCGGTTGCAATTGTCTACCGCCGGTGAACGCCTGAGCGCTCCGCTGGATGGGTATGAAACCGTGCCTGTCGGCGATTACGCCGTGCTGCATGCCATGGATACCGGCATCGGCTTGTCCGAGGATGATCTCAACCGCATCTTCGAGCCTTTTTACATCAAGAAACGCCTGAATTTGCAAACCGGCACAGGCCTGGGCCTGGCAGTTGTATTTGGCGTCGTCAAGGAACACAACGGCTACGTCAACATCCGTTCGACTCCCGGCGAGGGTACGGATTTCACGGTGTACTTCCCGTTGGCCGGCATGGAAGCGGAACCCGCGGCGGCCCCAAGACAACCCGCGCAGGACGCCCGGGGCACGGAAACCATACTGCTGGTGGATGACGATGATGAACAGCGCCGTTTCGCAGCCCGCTGGCTGCGTTCGCTGGGATACCAGGTGCTGGCGGCTTCCAATGGCCGTGCGGCCGTGGATTTGCATGCCGCCGCGCTGGCCGGCGATAAAAACGTTGACCTGTTGGTGCTCGACATGATCATGGCGGACGAAATGGACGGCCTGGATACATACCGCCTCATCCTTGAGCAGAATCCGCGCCAGCGGGCAATCATGGTCAGCGGGTTTGCGGTTAATTCGCGGATCAAGGAAGCTTTAAAACTCGGCGCCGGCCAATACCTCCAGAAACCTTACAGTCTGGAAGAACTGGCCCGCCTGGTGCGCCAGGAACTGGACCGCTCCGGCGATTGATGAAAACCGCGGTTGATCCCGTCGTAGTCCGGCTGGTGTGGCGCTATCGGGTGCCGAGCTGTAGTAGCGCCACGGCTTGACGCAATCCGGTTCCGCGTTAGCAGAAAAGCGGCGTCGATCCGCCGCAGTCTATAATGCCGATATTTTGCTGGTGCCGGGTTGTAGTGCGCCACGGCTTGGCGCAATCCGGATGCCGCCGGCGCGTCATTGCGGTTCAATTTGCCTGAAAAAAGGTTTTTAAAAGGTTTTTAATTGCATTTTACGCCGGTTTTCCCTATATTTTTCACCTTTATGCAAGCAAGTCAGGATGAATATGAAAAAAATCGTTTTAGGTTTGCCGAAAGGCAGTTTGCAGGAAGCTACTTTCCTGCTGATGAAGAAAGCCGGGTTTAACATAACTGTCGGTTCCCGCTCTTACATGCCGGCCGTGGATGATCCCGCCATCCAGGCGCGCTTGATCCGCGCCCAGGAGATCAGCCGTTACGTGGAACACGGTTTGCTGGACGCCGGCATCACCGGTTACGATTGGATTGTGGAAAACGGAGCCGACGTGGTGGAAGTGGCTGATTTGATTTACGCCAAGCAGGGCTTGCGGCCTGTACGCTGGGTGGTGGCCGTGCCGAACGATTCGCCCATCCGCAGCGTATCGGACCTGGCGGGCAAGCGCATTGCCACTGAAGCCGTCGGGCTGACCCGGCGGTTCCTCGAAAGTCACGGCGTGGAAGCGGAAGTGGAGTTTTCCTGGGGCGCCACCGAAGTCAAAGCGCCGGAACTGGTGGATGCCATCGTCGAATTGACCGAAACCGGTTCGTCCCTGCGCGCCAACAACCTGCGCATCGTCGAGACGATCCTGGAGTCTACGACCAAGTTGATTGCCAATAAAAACGCCTGGGCGGACCCTGGTAAGCAGGCCAAAATCAACCAGATTTCCATGCTCCTGCGGGGAGCGTTGGCGGCGGAAACCAGGGTGCTCTTGAAAATGAACGCCCGGAGGCATCAGGCCCATGCCATCTCGGAAATTCTGCCTTCGCTGCATGCGCCCACAATCAATCCGTTGAGCGCTGACGGCTGGGTAGCGATCGAATCGGTTGTGGAGGAAAGTGTTGTGCGGGAGATCATTCCCCGGTTGAAACAGGCCGGCGGGGAAGGCATTATCGAAATACCCTTGAACAAGGTGATTGAATAACCGCGGCGGACATTGACATGGCCGCGCAATTTGCAGTATAAAAAAGCGTTGCAGCCGCGGCCTGCCGGGCAGGCGGCAATGTTGGAACGCCGAACAGGTAATAGGTGCAATAAACATATGGGTTCCCTTAAAAAATGGCGGCGGAAAAAGATGGCCAAGCATAAACGCAGCAAACGGTTAAAGGCCAATCGCCACAAAAACATAAACAAATGAAATTTCGAAGTTTGCCGGCAAGCCTGGTGGCGCTGGCTTTCGTCGTGCTGGCGTCCGGCATTTCCGGCGGCTGTCGTTCGCGTCCGCCCGGACGGATTATGGACTCGGCCGCCGGCGCTGAAGCTACGCCCGCGCTGGCCGAGGCTTTGGCTAATTTCGGCGCGGGCGTCCTTCGTTCCAGCCTGGGCGAAACCAATGCCGCCCTGGAAAATCTCCGGCGGGCGGAATCCCTTGCGCCGGAAAATGTGCGTGTCTCGTTTCACCTGGCGATGCAATACGCCAACCGCGGACAGCCCGATGAAGCCCTGCAGACAATGGCCGCGGCCGTAGTCCGCCATCCCGATTCTCCTGAAGCCTGCTGGCTGCAGTCGCGCGTCGCGCAGGCGGTCCAACGCCCCGAATTGGCTCTTCAGGCCTTGGAACGCGCCATCGCCCTTGCGCCCGCCCAGTCGGCCGGTTATTTGAACCTGGCGATTTTCCATGCCGGACGCCAGGAAGATGACCGCGCGTTGGCGGTGCTGGAAGACGCGTTGCCGCGGGTGGATGATCCCTTGCCCCTGCTGCGCATCCTGGGCGATTCATATGCCGCGCGCCTGCAGTTGGCGGTTGACGCAAACGACGCGCAGGCCAGGCAGAACCTGAACCGCGCAATTGAATGCTACCGGCAGGCCGCCTTGCAGCCGCCGGATGAATTATGGGATGACTACCAGTCGAAACTAGGCAATCTTTACCTGGCGGACACCCAGTGCAAGCCGGCAATCGAGATTTTTTCGGAACTGGTCCGGCGCCAGCCGGACGACCTGGAGGCGCGGAAAAAACTGGCTTTGAGTTTCATGTGCGCCGACCGTTCCGATGAAGCAGCGGCAGAATGGCAAGGGATCATCGCCCGCGACCCGGGCAACGCGGAGGCGCAATACTTCCTGGGCCAACTGCAGTCCCGCGAAGGCGCAGATGACAAAGCTATCGCAGCTTACCGCGCGGCCATCAAGGCTGAGCCGGAAAATCCCCGGTCTTTTGAAAAATTGGCCCTGCTCCTGGCGGATGGCGATCTGCCGCAGGCTATCGCCGTGCTGGAAGATGGCCTGCGGCGCGCGCCCGACAGCCTGGAACTGCAGGATTTGCTGGCACGTCTCTACCTGCGCGCGGGACGCGGGGAGGATGCCTTGAAAATTTTCCGGTCGCTGCAGAGCAACATTGAAAAACGCGCGTCCCCGAAAATGCTTTCCTACAGTTTCTGGCTGGGTTACGCGGCCGCGGCCCAGCAAAGCGGCCGGCGGCAGGAAGCCGTCGCGTTGTACGAAAAAGCGCTGGCCGTCAATCCGAAGCTGCTGGAAGCCTATATCCGCCTGGCATCAATTCACGTGGCTCACGGCGCCAACCAGGAGGCCGATGCGGTCATGCGTCGGGCGCTGGCCGCTCTGCCGGACAACGCGGAAGCCCTTTATTTCAGCGGCATCATCGCCAGCCAGTCCGGCGACTATGCCCGGGCCTGCGAAGCCTTCGCGCGCGCCGCCGAACTGGCGCGCGCGGCCGGAGTTCCGCCGAAATTCATGGATGCCGATTTTTATTTTTATTACGGCGTCGCCCGCGAGCGGGAAAAATCCCTGGCGCAGGCCGAGGAGTTGTTTCGACAGGCTTTGCAAATTGATCCGGATCACGCCGATGCCGCCAATTACCTGGCCTACATGTGGGCGGAACGGGGAATCAACCTGGAGCAGGCCTTGCTGCATGTCCAGCATGCGGTGGAATTGCATCCCGAAAACGGCGCGTACATGGATACGCTGGGATGGGTTTATTTCAAGCTGGGCCGGCTGGACGAAGCCGCGGACGAAATTCATAACGCCCTGCAGGTTACGCCCGGCGACCCGACCGTCATGGAACATTACGGCGATATCCTGGAGCGGCGTGGGTATCTGTCCGCCGCCCGCTCCTGGTGGGTTAAAAGCTGGCAGGCCAAACCCGGCAATCCGGAGTTGCGGCGCAAACTCGAACGCAGCGGCGGACTTCCATCCGTGCCGCCCGTCACCAATGCGCCGGCCGCGTCTTCGCCGGACGCTCCATGATTTCAACCTGCGGTTCCAATGAGGAGTAAATTAATGCAAACAAAGCAATCGCCCCTGGAAGTTTTAATCATCGGCGGCGGCATGATCACACATGACCTGCTGCTGCCTTCCTTGTATCACCTGCAGCGGACCGGCGTGGTCGGGGGCATCCGTATCTGCGCGCTCAACAATGCCCCTTTACGCATCCTCATGGAATCACATGACATCCTGGACGCGTTTCCGGGTCAGACTTTCACGCCTCATCCCGCCCTCACGGAAGCGCCGGAAAACAACTTTCCGGACCTGTACCGGCAATTGCTGGCCGCCATGCCGCCCCGCCAGATTGCCGTGGTGGCCATGCCCGATCAAATGCATTATCCGGTGGTGATGGAAGCGTTGCGGTGCAACCAGCACGTGCTGTGCGTCAAGCCGCTGGTGCTGCAATACCGGCAGGCCGCTGAAATCGAAGCGCTGGCCCGGGAAAAAGGCTTGTTCGTCGGCGTGGAATATCACAAGCGGTTTGACCGCCGAGCGCTGCTGGCGCGCCGCCAGTATCGCCTGGGGCATTTCGGCGAATTTGCCATGGGCGAGGCCAAGCTGGTGGAACCTTATTATTATCGCTCCTCCAATTTCCAGAATTGGTTTACCACCGATAAAACCGATCCGTTCGTCTATGTCGGCTGCCATTACGTTGACCTGGTTTACTTCATTACCAATCTGCGGCCGGTGGAGGTTTCCGTGGCCGGCGTCAAGGGCCGCTTCCCCAACGGCAAGGAAGGCTACATGTGGGCCAACGGACGCGTGCGTTTCGAAAACCAGGCGCTGCTGACGGTGACTGACGGGCTGGGATACCCGGACGCCGGCGCCGGCAGCAACGAGCAATGCCTGACCATGTTCTGCGAAGGGCAGGGGAAAAGCGGACTGATCCAGCACGACGATCAATTCCGCGGCGTCATTCACAGTTACCTGGGCGGCATCGGCTGCGCCGGATCCCATTACAATTACATCAATCCGGATTTTTACCGCCTGGTGCCATGGGAAGGCGCCGGCGCCAAGCCGGTGGGTTACGGCTACGAATCGGTGGCCGGCATTATCGGCTCGATTGTGCGCGTCGAGTCGGAATCCGCCGGACTGCGCGGCGCCGCCGCGCTGGCCCGCCGGCGCGAACTGATCCGCGCGGTTGACGAGCAGGGCTTGATAGCCACGCCCGCCAACAGTTTCATCAACGAACTGGTGGTGGAAGCCGCGCGCCTGTCAATTCTGCAGGACGGCTTGCCGGTGAAAATCACTTACGAAGGGACGCCGCGCGTCATGCCGCGGCCGGCCTGAACAACCGGCGGCAACCGGCTTTTCCGTCGGTTGCCGCATGAACACAGCCGGCGTCCGCCGGCAGGAAGGGATCGGCGTATGAGTAAAACGCGGACATTGTGCGGAAACATGCTGATTGCGCAAAGCGGCGGTCCGACCATGGTGATCAACCAAAGCCTGGCGGGCGCGGTCCTGGAAGCCCGACGGCACAGGGCGATCCGCCGGATTTACGGTTCGCTCCACGGCATCCGCGGCGTGCTGGAGGAAAATTTGGTGGACTTGGGCCGCGAAACTACGGCCAACCTGGAACTGGTGGCGGCCACGCCTTCCTCGGCGCTGGGCACAGTGCGCAAAAAACCATCCCCCGACGATTGCGCCAGGATTTTCAGCATCCTGCGCAAATACGATGTGCGTTATTTCTTTTACATCGGCGGCAATGATTCCGCGGAAACCACGCATATCATCAACGAGGAAGCGCGGAACTCCGGCTTCGAGCTGCGCTGTTTCCATATTCCGAAAACGATTGACAACGATCTGCGCGAAAATGATCATACCCCCGGGTTCGGCAGCGCCGCCCGTTTTGTGGCCTGCGCGGTGATGGGCGACGACCTGGATAACCGCGCTCTGCCCGGCGTGAAAATTGACGTGGTCATGGGCCGGCATGCCGGTTTCCTGACCGCCGCTTCCGCCTTGGCGCGCGGCTGCCCGGATGACGGCCCGCACCTGATTTACCTCCCGGAACGCCCGTTTTCCATTCCGCGTTTCATCAAGGATGTAAAGCAGGTGTATCGCCGGCTGGGCCGCTGCCTGGCGGTGGTGTCGGAAGGCATCGCCGACGCGAAAGGCGGGGCGATTGCCGCTAAATTCACCTGCGAAAAAGATTCGCACGGCAACGTGCAACTCAGCGGTTCGGGCGCCCTGGGCGACCTGCTGGCGGCCACCCTCCGCGACAAAGCCGGCATCAGCCGCGTGCGCGCGGATACCTTCGGCTACCTGCAGCGTTCTTTCCCGGGCATGGCATCCACGGCCGATGCCGCCGAAGCCCGCGCCGCCGGCGCGGCGGCGGTGCAATGCGCCGTCGGCAAGGATGTGGACGGTTCGATTGCCCTGCGGCGGCGGCCCGGACGGAAATACCGGATCGCCTTCGAACGCGTGCCGCTGTCCAGCGTGGCCCGGGATACGCGCCATATGCCGCCCGCATTCATCAACCGCGCCGGCAATGACGTCACCGAAGCCTTCCTGGAGTATGCCCGGCCGATTGTCGGTCCGCTGCCGCGCAAGGGATTTCTGTGCAATCATCCCGTGGCGCGGCGGTAAAATACCCGCCAGAGGAACAGGCCCTGCGGCGCCGCCGTCGGCACGCGCGCGGTGCGCTCCCGGCTGCGCAGGATCGCATTCGCTTCCCGCGCCGGTACGGCGCCGGCGCCGACCTGGATAAGGAACCCGGCCAGGCTGCGGACCATTTTGTACAGGAAACCGTCGGCGCGGGCGATGATGACGATTTCCGGGCCGCGCCGCCGCACCTGGAGACGGTACAGTTCGCGCACCGTGCTCTCCACCGGCCGGTTGGGGTTGGCGGTGAAGGCCGCGAAATCGTGCCGGCCCTCCAGCCGTGCGGCGGCATCCCGCATCGCCGCCGCATCCAGCGGACGCCGGATATGCGCGCGGAAATTCCGCAGCATCGGCGGCATGATTTTGGCGTTCCAGATGAAATACCGGTATTCCTTGGCCGCGGCGCTGCGGCGGGCGTGAAAGACCGGGGCGGCGCGGGCGGCGGCCATGACGCGGATATCCGGCGGCAGCAGGGCATTCAACGCCTGGGCCAGTCTGACCGGCTGCCAGGCTGCTGGCAGGGCGCAATGCGCCACCTGGCCCACTGCATGCACCCCCCGGTCGGTGCGGCCGCTCCCGTGCAGTTTGACCGGTGCGCCGGCCAGGTTGCCCAGGGCCTGCTCGATCACGCCCTGGATGGTCACGGCATTTGCCTGCACCTGCCATCCGCCGTAGGCCGTGCCGTCATATGCCAGTTTAAGCTTGAAGCAGTATGGTGTTTCTTGCATGGCGGTTGAAATCGAACCGGCATACCGGCCGGTTGCGACCCGTCGGTCACTGATCCTCTGTTCTTTTAACCTTGCTGATTTCAACATGGAGCATACGGGCGGAATGGTTCCGAAATAAAATATTATCTCACGAAGTCACGAAGACACCAAGCAAAAACAGGCAGGAATCCTGCAAGGCGCAATAATCTAAATTCCGGAATGAAGGCGGAAAATTATGCTGGACAGGTCCGGAAAACAGGCGCACTATAAATTCCAGGCCGGATTTCACTGCGCAGGACGCCAATGCTCCAGCAATTAAAACTACGATTGGTGAAAAATGATGACAAAACGCGATGTGGTCAAAGCGACGCTCGACGGGGAACGGCCGCCCTATGTGCCCTGGTCATTTTCATTTACCCTGGAGGCGCAGGAATGCCTCGCGCAGCATTATGGCGCCGACCAGTTGGATGCAATCCTGCACAACCATTTTCTCGGGCTGGGCAATCCCATCGGCTTTTTTGAAGATGCGGGCGTTGGGCGGGTCAGAGATGCATTCGGAGTCGTGTGGGATCGAAGCATAGACAAGGACATCGGGATTGTAGAGCATGCGCCGCTTTCGGCGCCCACCTTGAAGGATTACGAGTTCCCGGACCCCCTGGCGGAGCGCATCTTCGCCGACATTCCACAGCGGATTGCCGGAGGCGCCGATCGTTTCCGAGTCTTCAACATCGGCTTCTCTCTGTATGAGCGCGCCTGGACCCTGCGCGGCATGGAAAACCTGATGATGGATTTCATCGAATATCCGGCCTTCGTGCATGAGCTGTTACATGCGATTGCCGATTACAATATTGCGCAGGTCAGGAAGGCTCTGACCTTCGACATTGACGCAATTCATTTCGGCGACGACTGGGGGCAGCAGCATGGGCTTCAGGTTGGGCCGGGCCTGTGGCGTGAATTCATCTATCCTGAACTGGCCAGGATGTACCGCGCCGTCAAAGATGGCGGCAAGTATGTCTCGATCCATTCCTGCGGCGATGTGGACGAGCTTTTTGACGATCTGATTGATATCGGCCTGAATTGCTTCAATCCTTTTCAACCGGAAGTCATGGATGTCGCAACCCTTATAAAGCAGTACCGGGGACGTCTGACATTTCACGGCGGCCTGTCCACGCAGAAGACACTGCCATTCGGAACCCCGGATGATGTGCGGGCGGAAACGCGGAGGTTGCTCGCGCTTGGAGCAGACGGGAGTTATATTTTTTCGCCGGCCCATGCCGTGGAGGGCGATGTGCCGCTCGACAATATGCTGGCGTTTATTGACGAGGCATTGAATCAACCCGGATTTGGCGGATGAAAAAGCGAACCGCGAAGCACCCGAAGGACGAGCAGGAGACGGAATTGTAACTTGAACACAAGGACACTAAGGCAACGAAGTGAACCGGTCTAGCGGCCAGGGCCTGGCCGCCTGCCCTCCGTCTTCAGTATAACTTCACAGAGTTTCGAAAGGACTGCGCGCCCCGATGCCGGAATGCTTTGCCGTATGCAGATAGATTTCGGTCGTGGAGATATTTGCATGTCCCAGCAAATCTTGAACATCGCGGATGCCCGCGCCGCTCGCCAGCAGATGCCTGGTGAAACTTTATTCGCGATCTTCGGCGTAGAGTTCCCTCAGCCGCTCGCGGTGAGTTCCCAGCGCGGGCTCCAGTTTCTTCAGAATCATGGTCAATCGGCTTTTGCCGCCCTTGCCGGACTGTGCCGCCAGTTGCAGCCGTTCCAGTTCCACATCCTGTATCCGTGTTGGATGATGTTCGCGACGCGGACATCATCCAACTGAATTCATCGTGCGGGAAGAACAAAAACACCAGCACCTGCGTGTAAAGCCGCGCCGTTGATGTTGGAATGTATCATGCCGCCCAGGCGGCGAAATCTACGCCGGCGGGGGCGCCTCGGTCCCGGACCCACGGGCGTCGAGGTAACTTTGCAGTATAATCTGGGCCGCCGCCTGGTCGCGCAATTCCCGCCGGCGCGCGCGGCGCACATTGCCGTCCAGCAGCATCCGTTCCGCCATGCTGCTGCTCAGTCGTTCATCCCACAGTTCCACCGGCAGCCCGGTGGCCTCGCGCAATTGCCCGGCAAAATGCTGTACCGCCTCGGCGGCCGGACCGGCCTGACCCCGCATATCCAATGGCCAGCCCAGCACGATCTTACGCACGGCGCGCGCGGCGCAGGTTTCCTTGACCGCCTGCAGGGCATGGCGGACGCCGCGCAGTTCCACCGTCGGCAGGGGCAGGGCGATCACCCCTGTCTCATCGCTGAGCGCCAGGCCCATCCGGCGAGAGCCGAAATCTATGCCCAGGCAGCGGGTCATAGCCAGCCCCGGCAGTCCGCCCGGCGCTTGAGTTGGGCGACAATTTGCTTGACGTCTTGATCGCGCGTTTTCGGGCAGACGAGAGTGGCATTGTTGTGTTGCACAACTACCAGGTCCCGGACGCCGACGAGAGCGATCAGATTGTCCTTGCCGGCCACGATCACATTGCGGGAAGCGTCCACCGCCGCGGCGCGTCCCACATGGATGTTGCCGGCCGCGTCCGGTTCAAAATGTTTTTCCAGCGCGGACCAGGAGCCGACGTCGTCCCAGCGGAATTTTCCACGGGCCATGGCGATATTGCCGGCTTTTTCCATCAAGGCGTAATCAATGGAAATCTTTTCCATCTTACGGTAGGCGCGGGACAAGGCTGCGGCAAAATTCCTGCGGCCGATGGCCGGAGCCAGGGCATCCATCATCCGCGTTAACTGCGGGTGGTGGCGTTGCGCGGCATTGCAAAAAGACGCCAGCGACCAGACAAACATGCCGGCATTCCAGTAAAAGTTACCCGCCTTCACGTAGCGTTCCGCCTTGGCGCGGCCCGGTTTTTCGACGAATCGCGCCACTTTGTAAAATTCCGTTTGGCCCGGCGCAGTCAGCCGCTGGCGCGCCGTTTCCAGGTAGCCGAAACCGGTGCTGGGCGCGGCCGGGGGGATGCCGATGGTCAGTAGTAAATCCCGCAAGGCGGCCAGGTCCAGTGCGTCGGCCAGCGTCCGCCGGAAAACCGGCAGGTCGCCGATGACATGGTCGGCGGTCAGCACCGCGATTTGCGCCGCCGGATCGCGGTCGCGGACGATGGCGGCGCCCAGAGCCACGGCCGGGGCGGTATTGCGCGCATCCGGCTCGCCGATGATGTTGCGCGGCGGGAAATCGGGCATGATCTGCCGGATGGCCGGCGTCAGGCCGGCGCTGGTGACAATGATAACCCTGTCAGGCGGAATGAGGGGCTGCAACCGGCGGACGGCCTCGGCCAGCATCGGCCGGGCGGAAGTCAAAGCCAGCAATTGTTTTGGCCGGCGCGCGGTGCTCATTGGCCAGAATCGTTCTCCGCGTCCGCCGGCGAGTATGACGGCATAGGCACGGGAATGTGGTGCAGGTTTTGTTTTCAATTGATTGGTTTATCCTTGTTCAAAGTGTTCGATGTTCAACCCGGATTTAAAACCTGAAACCATCAAACATGCAAAAAACAGTTTTGGAATTAATTCAAATTCATGATAATTTGAATGCCGCGCAAGGTCAATCTTTGATCAATCTTTATTTTAAACCCGGCGCCGGCCAGCGCCCGGCGGGCATAGCCGCCGGTGGCGCAAACGGCGGCGCGGGACGGCAATTCCGACCGGACGGCCGCGAGAGCTTCGCGGAACATGCCGCGCCAGCCGAAAACAGCGCCGGCCTGCATGGCGGCGCGGGTGCTGCGGGCGATGGCCTGCGGGGCGGCATCCGCCTTCGGCCAAGTCAACCTCGGCAGGCAGGCAGTGCGGTCCGCCAGGTAATCCAGGAAGAGCGCCGGCCCGGGCATGATCAAGCCCCCTGCAAAGCACCCGGCGGCATCCACGGCGTCAATGGTCAGCGCCGTGCCGAAATCCGCGATGATTGCCGGCGCGCCGTATATTTTAAAGGCGGCGGCGGCGTTGGCCAGACGGTCGGCGCCGATTGTCTCCGGGCGCGGGTATTTCAACTTGACGCCCAGCCGCAGCGTGTGCCGGATCAGCAGCGGTTCCCGGCCCATGATGCGGCTCAGTTCCTTCCGCCAGACCGGTGTGGCGGCGGGAACCACCGAACAGACGGCGGCGCGGTCCGGCGCGGCGCCAGCCGTCAACCGCCGCAGCCAGGCATGGACCGCCGCCGGACTGCCGGCGTCCGTGGGCATGCGCCAGA
>CAYXEK010000010.1:0-26453 GCA_964463985.1 uncultured Verrucomicrobiota bacterium | reverse complement strand
CGCAGCCAGGCATGGACCGCCGCCGGACTGCCGGCGTCCGTGGGCATGCGCCAGACGCGGCCCGGTCCCCGGGCGCCAGCCAGTGCCGCCGCAACGCTCGAATTGCCGATATCTATTAGTATGTCCATGGGCATGCAAATCTTTCCGGCGCCGATTATTGAAAACCAAAATCAGCCGACAGATTAGAAGATAGCAGCTGCGAAAGCAAGTTCAACCCATGTGCACCGGGGCTTGGCGGGCCGGCGGGCGCCCGCGCAGCAACATGGCAAACCGTTCATATTGGCGGCCGGCCGCCGAATCGTAGTCATGCCAGCGCGCCATGAATTCGGTGATCCGCAGCCATGTTCGCCGGAATGATGACGGGTCTTCGAACAGCAGCACCTGCTTGCTGTAACCTATCAACACGGCGTAATGTCCGTCATGGTTGTCCTGCTGCCAGTCCTTGAGCGTCATGTAACGGTCCGCCCAGGCCTGGAGCAGGACGATGGCCGGATGCCCGGCGTCCAGGCGCGCCTTCAGATCGCGCAACTGCCAACGATCATGCGCTTCGACGTCGAACCCGCGCCGGCGCGCCGCGGCGATCATGCGTTCCACACGCGTGCCTTCCGGGCCGGTGCCGAGTTCCTTCAGCAACTTGTCTTCGCGGATGTCAAGGCCGTAATACGCCATGACCACCTGCAACGCCTTGGCGCCGCAGTCATAGTCGAATGTCTGGCGGACGATATGGAGATTGATGATTTGCATGGCGCATGTATCCGGGCTGGCGGAGCAATGCTGTCCAACCGCCGCGGCCGGGCCATCAAACGTCTTCCTGCAATTCGAGGGTTAAATCCGCCGCCGGTGCGGAATGCGTGAGGCAGCCCAGCGAAATGGCGTCCACCCCCGCGGCCGCTGCGGCGGCCGCGGTTTCCAGGGTAATGCCGCCGGAAGCTTCCAGCTTGCAGCTGCCGGAGGCGATGGCGGCGCAGCGGCGCAATTGTTCCGGCGACATGTTGTCCAGCAGAATCCAGTCCGGCCGGGCGGTCAGCGCCGCGCGCAATTCGTCTTCGTTTTCCACTTCGACTTCCAGCGGCAAATCGGGGTAGGCCTGGCGCGCCGTCCGGATGGCGCCGGGCAACCCATCCGGTCCGCGCCAGAAACGGCGGTGATTATCCTTGATGAGGATCATGTCCGCGAGTCCGAACCGGTGGTTGGCGCCGCCGCCGCAGAGCACGGCGTATTTTTCAAGGCGGCGGAGAGTGGGGGTGGTTTTGCGGGTGTCCAGAATCCGGACCGGCCGGCCGCGTGTTTTTTCCACGAAAGCCGCGGTCAGGGTGGCGATGCCGCACAGACGCTGCAGAAAATTCAAGGCAGTCCGTTCCCCGGTCAGGATGGGTTGCAGCGGCCCGGCGACGGACATGATGATTTGTTCCGGCTGCGCCGCGTCGCCGTCCGTGAGCGGCGTTTCCACGCGCAATTCCGGGTCGAGTTGCCGGAAAACTTCCCGCGCGATTTCCAATCCGGCCAGGCGGCAGTCCCGGCGGGTGATGATGGCGCCGCGCCCGCGGGCATCGCGCGGGATCAGCGCCAGGGTGGTGGCGTCGCCGCCGCCGATGTCTTCCTCCAGCGCCCGCCTGATCAGGTCGCGCAACGCGGGCCAATCCGCGGTCGGCATGCGGGGCGTCTGCTGCTCTTTCTGCATGGTGTTGCCTCCGGGAAAATGTGCAGTAAGAATAATATAACTTGCCGCGGTGTTATTCCATTTAAAAATTTATAATTCGAGCCTTGACATCATGCCGGTTCTGAATTAAAAAATAAATTGTAAATAATGGTTGCGGCAGCAAGTTGTTTTAAACCAGCAGGGGGCGTATGGCAGCAAACTCACAAGATGCCGCCGGATGGCTGATCCGTACCTGGCAGGCCGTAAGCGAGGCGCTTACCGTGGAACAGGCCTTGCACGAAGTGATCGAGCAATTGAAGGATTTCATCCCGCACCGCAGCCTGGCCGTGATCATGGTGGATCAAAACACCGACGACCTGGCGATCAAAACTTCCCGGCAGATCAGTTATTCTTTTGCAAAGCAGTTTCATCGTCCGATTGACGGTCTGGTGATTCCGCATGTGCTGCTGAAACATGAAACCGCGGTATGGAATGATCTGCGGCCGGAGATGCCGGAGTATAACGAAATAAAGCTTGAATCGGATTTGACGGCGGCGGTGCTGGCGCCGATCATGCACAGCCAGCGGGCGATCGGTTACCTGCACTGCGACCGCGAGGAAGGCGGGTTCACTCCGGAAGAAGGAGCATGGTTGCAGGTGCTGGGTCTGTTAGTCGGCCAGTTAATTGAGAAATACGAACTGATGGTGCTGTCGCGGCACCTTTCCCGGGTGGATGAAGCCAGCCAGGCCTTGAAGTACCACGCCTTTCTCGAGGAATACCGGATGGAACTGGCGCGGGCCAAGTCTTATCAGCAACGCCTCTCCCTGATTTTCCTGGACGTGGATGATTACACGGGATTTGTCCAGACCTGCGGCATCGAAGCCGGGCATGCCTTGCTGGAGGAAATCCACCGGCTGATTAAAAGCAGCATCCGGGAAATAGACCTGGTGGGGCGTTTTTCCGCCGACGAGTTCATAGTTTGCATGGGCGGCATCGACCGGGACAAGGCGGCGGCGGTGCTGGAAGACATCCGCACGCGGATCCGCGGACACGTGGCGCCCAATTCCGGGTGCAAGGTGACGATCAGCGGCGTGGCCATGACCATGAGCACGCCTGAGGAACTGGATGTCCCCCTGGAAAAGATACTGGCCGCGCTCGGCAGCGGCTTGATCACGGTCCGGGCGCAGGGCCGGGATCAAGTGATGAACATTGATCCGCCAGCACAGTGACCCGGTTCCGCCGCGCTTCCAGCACTCCCTCGCCGCAGTCGAACCATAACGTGCGCTGGTTGCTTTTGCGCACTTTCAGTTTGCCGGGACGCAGCCCGGCCAGCAGCGGCGCATGCCGCGCCAACACGCCGAAAGCGCCGTCCGCGCCCTGCGCGACCAGGGATTCGGCGGTGTCGTCATAAACCACGCCGGCAGGGGTTATGATTTCCAGTTCAAAAGCGCGCATCATTTGCCGTCCTGCTTCCGCTGGGCTTCGGCGATGTCGCCCACCATGTAAAAAGCGCTCTCCGGCAGGCTGTCGTGCCGGCCATCCAGGATTTCCCGGAAACCGCGGATAGTTTCCGCGCGGCTGACGTAACGGCCCGGGGCGCCGATAAACTGTTCCGTGACGAAAAACGGCTGGGTCAGGAAACGCTGGATTTTGCGCGCCCGGGCGACGGTCTGCTTGTCCGCGTCGGATAGTTCCTCCATCCCGAGGATGGCGATGATGTCCTGCAATTCCCGATATTTCTGGAGAATTTGCTGCACCCCGCGGGCCACCCGGTAATGTTCTTCGCCGACCACTTCCGCGGCCAGAAATTTGGAATTCGAATCCAGGGGATCCACAGCCGGGTAAAGCCCCTGCTCGGCAATGGTACGGGACAGGACGGTGGAGGCGTCAAGGTGGGTGAAGACCGTGGCGGGGGCCGGATCGGTCAAGTCGTCCGCCGGCACGTATACCGCCTGCACCGAGGTGATCGAACCGCGGCGGGTGGAGGTGATGCGCTCTTCCAGTTCTCCCAGTTCCGCGGCCAGGGTAGGCTGGTAGCCGACGGCGGAGGGGATGCGTCCGACCAGGGCGGACACCTCCGAGCCGGCCTGGGCAAACCGGAAAATATTGTCAATAAACAAAAGAACTTCCTGCCCGGTTTCATCCCGGAAATGCTCCGCCATGGTCAGGGCGGTCAGAGGCAACCGCAGGCGCGCGCCCGGCGGTTCGTTCATCTGCCCATATACCAGTACGGTTTTTTCCAGCACTTTCGATTCCTGCATTTCGCGCCACAGGTCGTTGCCTTCCCGCGTCCGTTCGCCGACGCCGGCGAAGACCGCCAGGCCGCCGTGTTCGGTGGCGATGTTATGGATCAATTCCATGATCAGGACGGTCTTGCCCACTCCCGCGCCGCCGAACAGCCCGATTTTGCCGCCCCTGGGATAAGGCGCCAGGAGGTCAATTACCTTGATCCCCGTTTCCAGGATTTGGGAGCGGGTTTCCTGCTCGTGCAGCGCCGGCGCGTTGCGGTGGATGGGGGCAAACCGGATGCTGGCGGGAGGCGGAGCGCCGTCCACCGTCTCGCCGAAGACGTTAAAGATGCGTCCCAGGTTTTCCCGTCCAACCGGAACGGTGATCGGTATGCCGGTATTGATAACGGAATTGCCGCGGCGCAGGCCGTCAGTGGAAGCCATGGCGATGCACCGCGCGACGTTGTCGCCCAGGTGCTGTTGCACTTCCGCCACCAGTTCCCGCCGGCCGTAATCGTCCGGTTGATCGCGCTGGATTTTGACGGCCATGTTTTGCAGGGGCATATGTTCGCGCGGGAATTCCACATCCACCACGCTGCCGATTATCTGCACCACCTTGCCGGTTGCTTTCGGATTATCCATTATTATTGATCTTTCAGGAATATCAGTGTCCGGTGTTGAGTGTTGAAAATTGAGTGTTAAATGTTGAGTGTTCGGTGTTAAAACCTTAAAACTTTTAACGGCCGTCAGGCCGATGCTTCCGCCCCCGCGGTGATGTCGGCCAGTTCGCGGTCAATGACCAACTGGCGGGCTTTGTTGAAGAACAATTGCTGCTGGAGGATGATTTCTTCAGTTTTTTTATGCGCCTGTTCCATGATGCTCATCCGGGAACTGTGTTCGGCGACAATCGAGGAAAGCAGCACCCGCCGCACGCAGGATTGCAGGTAGCGCGGCGCGAGGTAGTCCAGTATCCGCGCGGCGTCCGGTTCGACCAGCAGTTCCTCCGATTCCGGCCCGTCGTCCGGCGCCGGGGCGTCAAAACGCAGGGGGAGGAGCGGCCATTCCGCGGTATGGTAATGCAGGGCGGACTTGAAGCGGGTGTAAATGATATGCACCCGGCCGTATTCGCCCTGCCGGTAGGCGTCTGTCAACTGGCGGCAGAGTTCGGCCGGGTCCGCCCCGGCCGCTTCCACGGCGCGGAAAATGGCGGCGCGGCCGCCATATTCTTCCAGGCGACCGCGGAAATAATCCGCACCCTTGCGCCCGATCAGAAAAAGCGCCGCCGTCATTTGCGGATCGGCCAGGAGCTTTCGCAGGAAGTCCTGCGCGCGCCGCAGCACGTTCAGGTTAAGATTGCCGCAAAGGCCGCGGTCGGCGCTGATCACCGCCAGCAGGGTGCGCCGGGCGCCCTGTGGCGGGGGCGTCAGCCAGTGGGCGGCGGACGCCGGGGCGGATGGTTGCCGTGCCAGTCGGCGCATCATGGCGGCGGCGCCGGTCACGTAAGGCCCGCTGTCAACCAGCCGGATTTGGATGCGCCGCAGTTTGACCGCGGAAACCATTTTCATAGCCCGGGTGATCTGGGCGGTTTTGCGCAGGCTGGCAATGCGAGTGCGGATGGCGCGTAAATTTTTCATGAATCAGGCGAATTGAGCTTTAAATTTTTCGATCATCTCGCGTGTCCTGGCCTGGAGTGATTCGTTCCAGGCTTCGCCGCGGCGCAGCAATTCATTCAACTCGGGATATTCGCGGTCCATGAAACGCTGCAATCCCTCCGTGAACGGCCGCACGCGTTCGAGCGGCAGGTCATCCAGGAATCCGTTGATGCCGGCATAAATGACGGCAATCTGTTTTTCCACCGGCAGGGGCTGGTACTGGTCCTGTTTCAGGATTTCCACCAGCCGTTCTCCGCTGGTCAGGAGCATGCGGGTGTTTTTGTCCAGGTCGGCGCTGAACTGGGAAAAAGCCGCCAACTCGCGGTACTGGGCCAGGTCCAGCCGCAAACGTCCGGCGACTTGCTTCATGGCTTTTAGCTGGGCGTTGCCGCCCACGCGGGAGACGGACAGGCCGGGGTTGATGGCCGGGCGCACGCCCGCGAAAAAGAGGCTGCTTTCAAGGTAAATCTGGCCGTCGGTGATGGAAATCACGTTGGTGGGTATGTAGGCGGAAATGTCGCCGGCCTGCGTTTCGATGATCGGTAAAGCCGTAATACTGCCGCCGCCAAGCGCGCGGCTGAATTTGACAGCGCGTTCCAGGAGGCGCGCATGCTGGTAAAATATGTCTCCCGGATAGGCTTCGCGGCCTGGCGGCCGGCGCAGCAGGAGCGACAACTGGCGGTAGGCCACGGCATGCTTGGAGAGGTCATCGTAAACGATCAGCGCATGGCCGCCGTTTTCCGCGAGCGCTTCGGCCATGGCGCAGCCGCTGTAAGGGGCGATGTACTGGAGGGGCACCGGGTCGGCGGCGGCGGCGTTGATCACGATAGTGTGGTCCATGGCCCCATGTTCCTGCAGGGCGCGCACCACGCGGGCGACGGTGGAGTTTTTCTGTCCGATGGCCACGTAAATGCAGGCCACGCCGGAATCTTTCTGGTTGATGATGGCGTCAATTGCCGCGGCGGTCTTTCCGGTCTGGCGGTCGCCGATAATCAATTCGCGCTGGCCCCGGCCGATCGGCACCATGGAATCAATCGCCATGATCCCGGTCTGCAGCGGCTCGGTCACCGGATCGCGTTCTATCACTGCCGGAGCGCGGCGTTCAATCGGCTTGGTAGTCGTTTCCGGAATTACGCCCTTGCCGTCCAGGGGCTGGCCCAGGGCATTGACCACGCGGCCCAGCAGGGCCCGGCCCGTGGGCACCTGCATGATGCGGCCGGTGCCTTTGACCAGGTCGCCTTCCTGTATTTTCTTGTCGTCGCCCAGGATGATGCAGCCAAGGTTGTCGCGTTCCAGATTCATGGCCAGGCCGTAAATTCCATGGGGGAATTCCAGCAGTTCGCCGGCCAGGGCATCCTGCAGACCGTAAATCCGGGCGATGCCGTCGCCGACTTGCAGGGTGACGCCGATCCCGGCCGGGGCGGCCTTGCCTTCGAATTCCTGGAGCCGCCGCCGCAGAATCGCGGTGACTTCATCCGGCTGGATTTTTAAAGTGACGTCCATAAAAAATATAACCGGCGCGCCGACCGGCTCAGGCAATCAGCGTTTGCCGCGCCAGGAGGGCTTCGCGGGCGGCGCGCAAACGCCCGCGGATGCTGCCGTCCACAATCCGTCCATTATAATAAAGCACCAGGCCACCCAGCAAATCCGGTTTGACCGCCCAGTCCAGTTCCACCTTTTGGCCGAGAATAGCCGCCAGCCGGCGCGCCAGGGATTGCCGCTCGGATTCCGGCATGGGCGCGGGGGTTTCCACCAGAACTTGCGTCAACCCGGCATCGGCGCGTTCCAGCGCGTGCCAGGCTTCCATGATTTCCGGCAGCAAGTTTAGGCGTTTGCGGCTGACCAGCAGTTCCGCCATGCGTCCCCCCGGGGATTCGCGCGCCACCCCCGCCAGTTCCAGCAGGAATTCCGTCCGCCAGGCGGCCGGCAACGCCGTGTTGCCGCAGACGATACGCAGTTCCGGATGCGCGCGGCAGGCTTCCGCCAGCCGCCCCAGAATTTTTTCCAGTTCCGCGCGCGCGCCGGGGCCGTCGGCGGTTTCATAGAGCGCCCGCGCATACCGGCATGCCAGATTGGATATGACCGGCAGAATCATGGCGCAGCCTCCAAATCCTGCAGCAGATCGTCCACCATCCGGCTTTGCAGGGCGGGAGTCATGGCCCCGCGCACAACTTTTTCCGTCAATTGCCCCGACAGGTCAACTATTTCCCGCCGCATTTCCCGCAGCACGCGCGCGCGCTCGATTTCCAGTTGTTCCAATCCGCGTTGCATGATGGCGTCGCTTTGCCGGCGGGCTTCCGCCAGGATGGCATCGCGCGCCTGCTGCCCCTCGCGGATGGCCTGGCGGATCATCTCCTGGTTTTTCGCGGCGATTTCGGCCAGTTGCCGGTGATAGTCCTTTTTGAGTTGTTCCATGGCCTGGCGCTGTTCCGCCGCCTGCCGCAGGTCTTCGGCAATGCGTTCGGCGCGCAGGCGCATGAATTTCGACGCCGGCTTGAAGACAATCCGGCCCAGCAGGACCAGGGCGATGGCGAAAGTCACCGTCTGGGCGATGATTACATTGACATCAATGTTCAGCATGGTTTACTGCGCCGGAGCAAGCTGATCCAACTGGCGCTGCAATTCGGCCTGGCGCACCTGCAATTCCAGCACTTCCACCTGGGCTTTGGCGGCGGACACTTGCTTGAGGTCCTGGGTATAAGGGTCGGCGAAAATCAGGATCAGGGCGATGACCAGCACGTAGATGCTCAGGGATTCGATAAAGGCCAGGCCGATGATCAGATTGTTGCCGATCGGTCCGGCGGCTTCCGGCTGGCGCGCTATGCCTTCCATGGCGCTGACCACCGAACGCGCCTGGCCGATGGCCGGCACGATGGTGCCGGCCACGATGATCAGGGCCGCCAGCAGAATTGAAATTTCGACAATACCAACATTCATAATGCTCCTCCTGTTTTAATGTCCATTGACTGCTTCTCCGATATATACCATCGAAAGCCCTGTGAATACCAGCGCCTGGACGAAACTGACCACCACTCCCAGCAGGATGATCAACGGACGCAGGATCAGGGGCACCGGCAGCAGGATTTTGGCGTAAATATTGTCGGCGAAGAAAAATAGCGTCAGCAGGTAAACCAGGATGCTCAGGATGATTTCCTTCGACATGATGTTGCCGAACAGCCGCATGGTCAGCGACAGCGGCCGGATGATTTCTTCCATCAGCCGGATCACCAGGAACAGGGGCGCCAGCCAGTAGGGCGGACCGCAGAAATGGCGGATGTAGCCGCCCACGCCATGCTCGCGGATGCGCACGGCCGAGGACGCCAGCATGACCGTTATCGCCAGGCCGGCATTGACATTCAAGTTGGCCGTAGGGGACTTGAATCCCGGCAGCAACCCGATCAGGTTGGCGCAAAGGATGAATAAAAAAAGCGTGGCGAAGAGGGTGATGTAGCGCGGGCCGGCGGGGCCGATGATCTGCCGGCTAAGCGTGTTGATGGCATCCACCGCCAGTTCCAGAAGATTTTGCAGCCCCGCCGGCCGGTTGCGCCAGCGGCGCACTGCCAGCCAGCCGCCGGCCAGCAGCGCTCCCAGGATCATCATGCCGGTCAGCACGTCCGGCGGCAGGTAATCGGTTAAACCGACCCGATGCGCGAAATATTCTACAAAATTCGGTGATTCTATCTCGTCCATGGCGGATGGCGAACACTTTCAATCAGGCGGATTCCGGGGCGTATCGGACGCCGGCGGCGCGGCCGATGCCGCCGCCGGCTGCCTCCTCCCGAAAACCGCCATGCCGAGCGTGGCCAGGAGCATGCCCATCAGGCAAGCCAGCGCAACTCGAACATTATAATAGCGTACCAGCAGCAGAGTCAATCCCAGAATCAGGAGATAGCGGACCGCATAACCGCCCAGGATACACGCTACAGCTGCCGCACGGCTGCTCGCGCGGCCGGCACGCTTGGCCGCCAGGCGCAGCAGCCCATAATTGGCTGCGCCCAGCAGGAGACCGGCCAGTAAACTGACAATGGCGCCGGGAATATTCAGGTTCATTTGTCACCGCGGTTCATGGTCTGCTGAAAAATGTACAGGAATCCCGCAATAATTCCCAGCGCCAGCAGCGCCATGGTCAGCCAGGGCGCAGTGTCCAGCCGCTGGTCCAGCACGTAGCCGGCAGTCAAGCCGGCCATGATGCAGGCCGCAAGCATGAATCCGATGGCGCCGAATTTGCCCAGGGCTCGCCAGGCGGCGGCGCGGCTGTTCAAGGTTGTGTCATCCTTCGGCATAGGTCATTCACGCTGGCTGCCCGGCGGCTTGCTGAATGAGCCGGGCGGGGCGGCGCTTCGGGTTAATACTCGCATGCGCCCCATGTTTTTGCAAGGTCAAAGTCGCCGGAGGGCGCAGACCACGAAGGCGGCGAAGATGAATTCACCGTAAAAGATCCTCTGCCCCTTTGCCCCTATCCAGCCCGGCCCGGTCACATGATTTCCAGCGCCGTCTCCCAGTTTTTCAGGCGCGCGATATCGTACCCCAGTTCGGCGTATTCCTCTTCCAGCGCCTGGCGTTCGCGGCCGGCGGCGCCGGGGGGCATGCGCACAATCTGTTCCTGCAATTTCCGGCGGCGGCGCTGAACGTCCGCCGCGCGCAAACTGAGGATCAGGTTCTGGACGGATTCGCGGTTGGTGGCGAATTCACTGGTGATCTTTGGCGGCGCCGCCAGCACCCGGGCGGCGAACTGCATTAATGGCTCATCATCGGCGGCCATTCGCGAAAGAAGGGCGGTAAGCGGGCATTTATGGGCGGCGGCTTCGCCGCTTAACTCGACAATCCGCCGGCACAGCGGGTGCGTGATGCATTCCGGCGGCAGGTATTGCCGGGCCAGGCTGGCCAGTTGGGGTTCCGCAGCCAGGTGCTCCGCCAGCGCCAGTTCACGCGGCGGCGGGCGATCGTCGGTCTGAGCGGCGTTGTTGTCGGAAGGATCCGGCCGGGGTGCAGCGGGCGGCGGCAGGGCGCGCAAGTCGCGCTGCAGCACGTCCACAGGCAGTCCCAGGGCGCCGGCAGCTTCCTGGAGCAGCAGGGATTGCTGGACGGCGCTCGGACTTTTGCGGATCAGGGCCAGGACTGCCCGGCCAGTCCGCAGCCGGCCGGCTTCCGTATCCGCATCGGCGGCGCGGCGCAGGGTGTTGATTTGGAAGGCAATCAGCGGACTGGCCTGCTCGATCAGGTTCCGGAATGCCTCCGGACCATCCGGCCGGCGGAGGATGGTGTCCGGGTCGTCGCCCTGTGGCAGCGCGGCGATGCGCACGGCCAGGCCGAATTGCAGGAACACTTCGGCCGCGCGCAAGGCGGCATTCTGTCCGGCGCGGTCGGCGTCGAACACCAGCAGCACGTTGTCGGCATAGCGCCGCAGAATCCGGGCATGGTCTTCGGTGAAGGCGGTGCCCTGGGCGGCGACGGCGTTATTGAATCCGGCCAAGTGGCATTGGATGACGTCAATCTGGCCCTCGCAGATCATGACCTGGCCCGCGTCGGCGATAGGGCGGCGCGCGCGGTCAAGGGAGTAGAGTACGCGCCCCTTGTGAAAGATGGGAGTCTCGGGAGTATTGACGTACTTGGCGCCCTGGTCCTCGCCGGACAGACTCCGGCCGCTGAATCCGATTACGCGGCCCTGCTCGTCGCGAATGGGAAACATCAGCCGGTTGCGGAACCGGTCGTACCAATGAGGCCCCGGGTTACGGCCGCGGTCGGCGGCCTGCACGATCAAGCCGGCCTGTTCCAGCAGGGCCGGCTTGTGCTTGCGTTGCGCCCAGGTCAAAAAAGCATCCCACTGGTCCGGGGCATACCCGATCATGAAATCCTCAACCGCGCGCTCCGGCAGCGCGCGGCTTTCCAGGTAGCGCCGCGCGCCGGCGCCGCCGGCGCTTTCTAGGCATTGCCGGTAAAACCCGGCGGCCGCCTGGTTGATCTCAAAAAGGGTTTCGCGCGGAGAGGTCGGCCCGGCGGGTGCGCCGGCTAACCGGTCCAGCGATACGCCGGCGCGGCGCGCCAGGAACTGGACCGCGGAAATAAAATCCATTTTTTCGTATTCCATGATGAATCGGAATACATCGCCCCCTTTGCCGCAGCCGAAACAGTGGAAAATCTGGCGCTGCGGGTTGACCACGAAAGACGGGGTTTTCTCCTTGTGGAACGGGCACAGGGCTTTCAGGGTATTCCCCTGCCGCTGCAAGGGGATGAAGGATTCGATCACCGCCGCAATGTCGCTGCGGGAGCGGATTTCTTCCAGGATTTCCGGCGGTATCATTGGCGACATATTAACACTGGCTTTTATTCATTTTACCACCCGCTGTGCTGGATTACACGGAGCAGAAGGCGTTTATCCGTCAAGCACGCAACCCGGCATTGGCGCGGATGATCAATCCGTCCGGGATTGACCGTCCCCGTCAGGCGGCTGGGCATCGGAATGCGGCGCGTTTTCCGCGGGCTTGTCCGGTTGAAAATCAATTTTGACGGCGCGCACGAACCGGATGGCCGCCGGCGCCAGCCGGGCGGTTATGCGTCCGGCGCAGGATTTGTCGCGCAGCGTTTCCCGCAGCAGATCGGATGGCCAGATCGCGCCGGCGAACAGCAGCAGGATTACGATCAGGGCGCCCCGCAACAGCCCCATGACGGCTCCCCCGATCCGGTCTATCAGGATGTTGAAATGAACCTCCATCAGCAGGGCCAGAATCAGGTGCACCAACGCGCAGGTGATGCCCAGCATGGCTACAATCAAGCCGAAGGCGATGGCATGGGCCATTTCAGGACTGGCGGAAAGCCGGGTATGTGCCGCCAGTTGATCCCCGATATCCGTATAATACCGCCAGGCCGCGGCCAGCACCAGCGCCGTGCAAAGCAGGCGGAACAGTTCGCCGGCCATCTTGCGGCGGAGTCCCATGATGATTTCCCAGGCAATCAGGCCCAGCACAATCCAATCCACCGCGTTATATGAAAAATTACCCATGGCGGATGGCTGCTTGATGAACCGAACGTCAAATAGTGCCGGCCTGACGTAGCAAGTCCAGGCGCTGGCGCGCGTAACGCGCGCGCACATCCTCCGGGAACCGCTCCAGGAACATTTCATAATGCCGCGCGGATTGCTCGGCCATGTTCAAGCTCCGGTCGTATAACTGGGTCAGCGACCACAGGGCATTGGGATCGTCCGGGCGCAGGTTCACCGCGATTTTAAGGGACACCAGGGCGGCGTCGTATTCCGACTGTTCCATGGCCACGCGCGCCAGGGCCAGGTGGGCCGCGAACCATTGATCATCCAGCGCCACCGCTTTTTTGAAATGCAGCAGGGCATCCTCCGGGCGTTTCTTTTCCAGGTAATACATGCCGACATTGTAATGTGCCCTGGAATTTTCGCTGCAGGCCAGGGTTGCCGACCTCAGCATAGCGCGCAGTGTCTTTTCATCGCCGGCGCGTTCCGCCGCCCGGGCTGCCAGCAGGTAATTGTTGACCGCGGCTTCCGCCCGGCCCTGATTTTCCAGTAATTGCGCTATGCGCGCCAGGGCTTCCGTGGAAGGCGGGGCGATTTCCACGGGTTTCAGCGTGGCGGCGGTTTCCGGCGCCGGTGAGCCGAACATGGCCGTGGCGTTAAGCTGCCGGTTTAATTCATCCATTGCCTGGGCCGCAAGTTCCAGATGCGTGCGGCTGGTGCCGCTCAGGCGGGTGTATTCATGGAAAAGCGAGCGCGCCTGAATCAGGTTCTCCTGGCGCTGCCTCACCAATGCCAGGTTATAAACGGCGGGGGGGTAGGCTGGATCCTTTTCCAGGCATTGCTGCAGAAACATGGAAGCCTGGTCAAGATTATCCGCCTGTAATTCCACGAGGCCCAGCGCCGCCAGGATGCGGGGCAGATGGGGTTGGCGCCGGTGGGCTTCCATCAGGTACCCGCGCGCCTGAGCAAGGTCGCCCTGGCGGCGGCGGATATCGCTCAGGTATTCCATCGCCATTGTGTCGTCCGGCGCCAGGTCCGACGCCTTCAAAAACCATTCCTCCGCGGTGGCGGTACGTTCCAGTTCCAGGTTGATCACGCCCAGGTTATACGCCGGCTCCGGCATGGTGGGGGCGAGGTTATGGGCGGTGCCCAGGGCGACCATGGCATCATCCGGCCGGCCCGCGCGCGCGAGGGCGATTCCCAGGTGATTCTGCAGAAACGCGGCTCGCGCCGGATCGTTGGCCCTGCGCACCGCTTGCTCCAGGTTTTCCACAGCCCGCGGCCAATCGCCGTGTTCCAGAGCCTTTAAACCGTTGTACGAGGCCAATTTGTCGTCGTTGCCGGCGCATCCCGACAGGATCAGCGCCAGGCAGATTGCCGTGATGGCGCATCCTCCGGCCGGTTTCGCGCAAATACTTGCCATGCCCAGGCACTCCGTAGTTGTAATAATCAAAGCTCGCGTTATAATAGCGCAAACGACGTCATTGGCGCAACAAATTTAACAGGGTAGAGTGTAATTCGTTCCGGGCTGTGTCATTTTCAGGGGAAGACGGCCCTTCGTGAATTTGAATATCGGAGATATGGCGCGCAGGGTCTGTGCGCCGTGTCAGCCGGATTTTATGCTCCGGCCATGCCTTACCGCCGATGGCGCCATTTGATTTTTGCGGGGCGTAGCGCAGTCTGGTAGCGCGACAGCTTTGGGAGCTGTAAGTCGTGGGTTCAAATCCCACCGCCCCGACCATGCTTCGCTCGGAGCGCAGCGGAGTGCGAAGCATGCCCTGCGTAGCACGGCGGAACGCCGGGCGAAGTGGGGCCTGTCCGCTGAATCGTGCTGCGAGCTACGGCTCGGCACGCCAGCGGCGAGCGAAGGCTGCCGCACCGTAGTGGCGCAGCCACGTAGGCGGGCCAAGCACGTGCCATGAAAACCGGCTTCTACTACGTTTACATCCTGCTATCAGAATCTGAACCGCCCCACTTCTACTCCGGCTTCACCGAAGACCGGGATTCCCGCCTCAAACGGAGATCCGCACACCACCAAATATCGTCCCTGGATCATCAAGACAGCCATCGCTTTGGCCAATCGTGAGCAAGCTCTTGCCTTCGAGCGCTATCTGAAGTCGCCATCCGGCCGGGCATAATAATATGTGGCTTTTTGCATAATCTTGATTTCCCGGCTGACAAGCCCGCCAGGGTGGCTTTAAGTATTGGCTATGTCGTCAACTATTGCCGACGTGTAATTGCTTGACAATAAATATAACATCTGTTATATTAACATGGTCTTAAAGTTAAAGATTGTCATGGAAGACTATTGTGAATATGACAGAACGCTATATGATAGGGCCGAAGCCGGGCGATGACTACGCCGAGCGCATCAAGCGCCTGCGCGTGGCTATCGGTCTGACCCAGCAGGCGCTGGCGGACAGCCTCGGCGTCTCTTTCGCCACCGTCAACCGGTGGGAGAACGAGCAGACGAGGCCTTCCCGCGTATACTGGAAGCACCTGCAGCAACTCGAGATGCGCGTGGCCGAGGAGTCCGCCCCCTACGGCAAACAGGAAGAGACACCGCCAGCGATCTTGGACTTCACCGCGCAGCCGGACATCGTGAAGGTTCTGGCCGAAGGCGAACGACTGTCCTTCGGCCATCTGATGAATCCCGCCTTCGCCACCGAGATCTCCAGCATCGATCCCCTGCCGCACCAGCGCATCGCCGTCTACGACCACATGCTCAAGCAGCCTCGGCTGCGATTTCTGCTGGCCGACGACGCGGGCGCGGGCAAGACGATCATGTCCGGCCTCTATATCCGGGAAATGCTGTCGCGCAGATTACTGCGCCGGATTCTGATCGTTCCTCCCGCCGGTCTTGTGGGCAACTGGCGGCGCGAGTTGCTGACGCTGTTCAACCTGCCGTTCCGCATTGTCACGGGTCCGGATGCGAGGGCGGACAACCCATTTCAGGGCGATGCAGGCGACCGCGTGATCGTCAGCGTAGACACGATGGCCAGCCCACGCGTATTCGCCCGTCTCCGCGAGCCGACCGTGGTGCCCTATGACCTGGTCATCTTCGACGAGGCGCACAAACTGGCGGCCGACCGGGGCAACGACCTCCGCATCCGCAAGACCGACCGATACTGCCTGGCCGAGGCCATCGCGGGCGTCCAGTCCAACAACGACCATTGGCGGCTGGGCTGGAGCGCCCACCACCTGCTTTTTCTGACCGCCACGCCGCACATGGGCAAGAGCTATCCATACTACGCCCTCTGGCGGCTTCTCGAACCCGAGATGCTCGCAACGCCCGATGCCTTCGATGAGTTTCCTCGCGACCAGCGGCAATCGCACTTCATCCGCCGTACGAAGGAGGAGATGGTCTACCTGGACGGTCGCCCCCTATACCCGAAGCGGATGTCCGACACGCTCGGATACGAGCTCAGCCAGGGCCCCAACTTCGCTGAAGCTACGTCGGGCAAGGAGATCAGCGAACAGAAGCTCTACGACGAGACCACGGACTACCTACGCTTCGTCTACAACAAGGCGAAGCTGCTGAATCGTGAGGCGGCGCGGCTCGCCATGAGCGTATTCCAACGCCGCCTGGCCAGCTCGACCTACGCGCTACTGCGGTCGTTCGAGCGCCGCATGGAGAAGCTGAACGCGCTGATAGAGGACATCCAGGACGGAAAGATTACCACCGAGCAGATGATGACCTTCCAGGCCCGGCTCCATGAGGACGACCTCCTCGACACCACCAGCGCGGACGATGAAGGTGACGAAGAATATGGCGAGGCCCACGAGGCGGCAGAGGATCGCCTTCTCCAGGGCGTCGTCGCCGCCTCCCTCACCGATTTGCTGGCCGAGAAAGAGCAGGTCCGGGATCTGCTCGATCTGGCGCGGAAGGTCCACGACGGCGGGCATGAATCCAAGTTCGACAAGCTCCGGGAAGTCCTGACCGATTCCCGATTCAGCGGCGAGAAGTTCGTTGTCTTCACCGAGCATCGGGACACGCTCGAGTTTCTCGTGCGGCGGCTCGGCGGCATGGGTTACACCGGCCAGATCGCCCAGATTCACGGCGGTATGCAGTACCTCCAGCGTGAGGACGAGGTGGAGCGTTTCCGCAAGCACCTCGACCAGGGCGGAGCCCGTTTCCTGATCTGCACCGATGCCGCTGGTGAAGGCATCAACCTTCAGTTCTGCTGGATCATGATCAATTACGATGTGCCGTGGAATCCCGCCCGCCTCGAGCAGCGTATGGGCCGAATCCACCGCTATTTGCAGAAGCACGACCCTGTGATGATCATCAACCTCGTGGCGCCGACAACCCGCGAAGGCAAGGTTTTGAAGGTGCTGCTCGATAAGTTGGAGAAGATTCGGAAGGAGCTCCAGTCCGACAAGGTCTTCGACTGCATCGGACGCATGTTCGAGGGCGTCTCCATCAAGCGGTACATGGAGCTTGCGGTCACGGAAGACGCCGACGAGGTGGCGCTGCAACTGGACGGTCGCCTGACCAAGGAGCAGATCGAGGCGGTGGCCAAGCGCGAGAAGTCCCTCTATGGGACCGGTGGCGACGTGGTAAAAGAGCTTCCGCGACTCCGCGTCAGCATGGAGCAGGAAGTCTATTTCCGGCTGATGCCGGGGTACGTCCGCCAGTACATTCAGCAGGCAGCGCCGCTTCTGGACATCGAGATTGACGGCGATATGGACGGAGTGTTCTCCCTTCGGGCTCTTCGTTTCGGCGCGATGGACCCGTTGCTTTCTGTTCTGGAATTGTACCCCGAGAAATCACGGGACAACTTCTCCGTCGTCCGTCCGACAGACCGTAAGGACGTGATATGGCTCCATCCTGGCGAACCTGTATTCGAGCGGTTTCGTGCCCTGACAACGGAGCGGCTGGCGGAGGTGGGCACACGCGGCGCGGTCTTCATCGATCCGTCCACCACCAAGCCCTACCTCTTCCACATGGCGCTTCTCTCGGTGGTGCGTCGCGCCGACCCGGAGTTGCCAGACTTTGCGCATGAAGAGGTCCTCGAGTGCCGCCTTGTCGGCATCCGCCAGCAAGAAGGCGCAGAGATCTCCGTCTGCCCCGTCGAGCATCTTCTGCTTTTAAAGGGCGGACACGGACTTCCCGCTTCCGCCCAGCGTCTGGCCGTAACCGCTTCCGAACAGAAGGAACTCGCCCGAGCTTATCTGGCCGAACGAATCGCCCGTGGGATGGCGCTCGACCGCAAGAAGGCCCTTGCCGACAGCATCCCGGACCGCGAGGGGTTCATCCGCCGTGGGTTCGATTACCAGGAAACCGAACTGGCTGCCGCCCGCGCCAAGCATTCCGACAAAGCCCGCAGCGGCAACCGCAAGGCGATGGAGGCGTTGGAGGAGATAAAGCGCCAGCAACGTGAGCTTGTTACCCGCCGCCAGAACGCATTGGCCGTCCTGCACCGTGAGCCCGACCTGATCGCTCCTGGCGAAGTTATCTTCGTGGCCCATGCGCTCGTCGTGCCGTCATCCGACCCGACGGACATCGAGCAACACGACAAGAACGTCGAGATGGTCGCGATGCAACTGGCGCAGGCGTTTGAGGAGGCCGCCGGAGCCAAGGTTCTGGACGTTCACACGCCCGATCTCGCCCGCCATGCCGGTCTTCCCGACAATCCGGGCTTTGATCTGCTTTCCATCCGCTCCTCCTCCGCCAAGGCTATGGAGGACAAACCTGGCAAGGAAATTCGATGTATCGAAGTCAAGGGCCGCGCGACAACCGGCGACATCGAGGTCTCATCCAACGAGTGGGCAAAGGCCTGCAACATGCGCCACGACTACTGGCTCTATGCCGTCTACAACTGCGCCACGTCCAACCCCCGGCTCGCCCGCATCCAGGACCCGTTCGGGAACCTGCTGGCGAAGGCCAAGGGCAGTGTTCTGGTCAGTCACGCCCAGGTCGCGGAAGCGGAGGCGGCCACATGAATACAGCCTCCATAAAGACACGGCATGCCGTGTCCCAATTGAAAAAGGTCATGGCCATGCCCCGCCGCAAAAACATCCGTATGCAGGGATGGGATTTCACCAGTCCCGGTTGGTATTTCCTGACGATCTGCACCAAGAATATGCACACCACGTTTGGAAACGTCGTCAACGGCCACATGGTTCTCAATGAGGCCGGTAAGATTGCGGATAAATTCTGGCGGGAGATTACGGCGCATTTTCCACGCGCCATCGTGGACGAACACATCGTGATGCCAAACCACGTGCATGGGTTGCTGTGCCTCACACCAGACGGATGGACCATCAATGGCTTCACGGCACGCCGTGAGGCGTTCGGAAGGCCCGTGGCCGGTTCCGTCCCGACAATTGTGCGGTCGTTCAAGGGAGCCGTCACGCGGGCGTTGGGTGAAAACGTCTGGCAGGGGCGGTTTTACGAAGTCCGAGCGCGCGACGATGCCGCCCGCGCGAACATCCGGCGCTACATACGCGACAACCCGCGCAACTACGACACTGTGATGAATTGCGGTGAACCGCAATACTTGGGCAATAAGGCGCTTCTCGACATGCCCAAGGTGGGCTTTCTTGCTTCGCGCGGACAGAGTCTATTGCACGGCAAGCTGCCGCTCAAGCCCGGCGAAGCTATCATGTCGGGGTTTCTATCTCCGATGGAACGCGCGGTATTCCGCGCCGGCCTGGCCCACAAACGCCCCATGATTTGGGTTCTGCCATCGGGTATGGGCGCCCTAAATAGTCACACGATATATCGTATGGCTATCGAAGAAGGCCGGCTGCTGGTGCTTTCGCTCTTCGACCCCGGACTTGACGCACCAAACGCCCGTCGCGCCGCATGGTGCAATCAATACGTTCTGGCCCACTGCACCCGGGCAATTATTGGCCATCTCAATCCCGACGGCATGCTCTCATGCATCCTCGCCGAAGCCGACCCGGAAAAGGAGATCATCCGCCTATGAACCGCATTCCCGCCCATTCCTTATTAATATCCATACCACAAGTAATGAAAGCATCGGAGGACTAATAATGACCAACAAGATCAGTCCGTTGCAGCGTAATCCTCTCTTTGGACCATTGCCGTTTGAACTTGTCGAAAACATCCGATCTGCGAATCCATGGTGGGCAGGTGACGAACCACTACATCCACCCAAATTCAGACGTTGGCCTTTTGACAGGATGCTAAGCATGCTCAAGCAAGGGATGACCCCCTCGACGGTCTTGCGCGGGCCCAGGCGCGTCGGCAAAACCATCCTGCTTAGGCAAGCTATTCAGGCACTTCTGAAGGAAGGCATCGCCGGCAACCGCATCCTCTACGTTCCGTTCGATGAGTTGCCAACAATTAAAGGGATACAGGAGCCAGTACTTGCGATCTCCAGATGGTTCGAACAACAGGTTTTAGGGAAAACATTGAATGTCATGGCAAATCAGGGGAAGCCCGCCTACCTGTTATTCGATGAGGTCCAGAATCTCGATGCTTGGGCGCCGCAAGTGAAGAATTTGGTCGATAACCATGGTGTCCGGTGTTTGATTACGGGCAGTTCTTCGCTCCGCATTGAAGCCGGAAGGGATAGTCTGGCCGGCAGAGTGTCCACTATGGAAATGGGGCCGCTTCTCCTCCGGGAGATCGCAGAACTTCGGTTTGGTGTCACATGCGCCTCGCAGTGGGGCGACAATGGTCTTGATCGCTTACTTTCGCCGGAATTCTGGCATGCAGCAGTTCGCTTAGGTCAGGAACAATCGGATATCCGCCTACAGAGTTTCAAGGCATATTCTGAGAGAGGCGGCTATCCCATTGCGCAAGAAAAATACGAGACGCCTTGGCATGAGTTGGCTGACTACTTAAATGAGACGGTAGTGCGTCGAGCCATACAACATGACCTGCGCATGGGGCCTCGAGGGCAGAAGAGGGATGAGAAACTCTTAGAAGAAGTGTTTCGCCTCTGTTGCCGCTATGCGGGACAAACGGCAGGGCAAGCGGCCTTCGTTCCCGAAATCCAGCAAGCGTTGGCTGGCAATATTGGATGGAGCCGGGTTCTCACCTATCTTAGGTTCCTGGACGGAACATTACTGGTTCGACTTGTGCAACCCATTGAACTTCGATTGAAAAAAAAGAAAGCCCCCTCCAAGCTCTGCCTTTCGGATCATGCACTGCGCGCGTCTTGGCTCCAGGAAGTCGTGCCGCTCGATGCGGAGGGACTTGCAGCAAATCCTCATATGGCTGACATTGCCGGACGGCTGGCAGAAAGCGCGTTGGGGTATTTCCTGGCCTCAATTCCCAGTCTGGATGTGGCGCATTTCCCGATGCGGGGCGATGAACCGGAAGTGGATTATATCTTAACGATCGGCACGAAGCGGATACCCATCGAGGTGAAATATCGCAGACGAATCGATCCGATGGATGACACAAGGGGACTACGCGCATTCCTGGAGAAGACAGTTTATAATGCGCCCTTTGGTTTGTTGGTAACGCTTGAAGATAATGTCCAAGTTGCTGATCCGCGTATTATCCCTATTTCCTTATCATCTTTCCTGTGGACAAGGTGAACAATGCCGAAATATGACAAACGAGCTTGTTTTTGCACCACCCCTGGTAGCTTCGGCGAAAGGGCGCGGAGATGCTCCGCAATGACCGGCTGTTGTTTTTATCTTGGGAATAATTCTGCCATGCCCAACCCGCGCCTTGCCCGCGGGCAAGATTTCATCGGGAACCTGCTCGCCAAGGCCAAGGACAGCGTTCTGGTCAGCCATGCGCAGGTCGCGGAAGCGGAGGTCGAGCATCATGGGTAAGAAACGTATTGGCCTGAATGTGCAGAACACCGACGCTCTGCTGGCGGCATTGCGACGCTACTACGACCTGTCCGTGGGTGTGCTTCAGGACTTCGGCGGACCGTCGGTCCACTTCCATCAACAGGCCATCCATGCCCAGGCGTCGGACTTCCTGAGTGACCGGCACATTGAGATGATCTATGCAACCCTCGCGTCCTGGGGCATGCACCGCATGGGCGACCCCGAAGACACCAAGGCCAAGATGGTTGAGTTCGCCGACTTCCGATCTTCCATTCTTGCGTGCCAGACGGAGCTGACGGCCCTGCGGAATGAGCGATTCGAGAACGTCACGCCGGATCGATACGGCCAGATTCTGCAAGGCTTGAAGGCTGTCTATACGAGGCTGAAAGTCTCCATCTCGGATTCGACGCTGGTGGCCCACGCGAAGACACTCGCCCATATACTGCCGCACCTGATCCCGCCGATTGACCGGCAATACACGATACGGTTCTTCACGCAGGATGCGTCCGAGTTCTTCACCAAGAGCGGCCAGTACCGGCTTCCCCAGGTCCCGAATGGCTTAGACGCGCAGTTTGGGCTGTTCGTTGAACTGTCCGGGAAGATGAAGACGCTGTTTGACCGCTGTGACAGGACAATTCCTCAAGTCAACGGGCAAGGGTTCAACACCTCCTATCCCAAGATCGTCGACAACCTTATCATGGCGTTTGTGAAATCGGTCGAGAGGCCGTCCAAGAGCTGATCAATATGACTATCCCAGAAACACAACTTGATACATGGTCACATCAGGGATCGGTGACGCAGTCCAGCGACACCTACCAGACCATCAGAAAGGCTCTCCTGGCTTCCGATGCGAGCTATGCGGACAAATCCTACGAGGTCTTCCTTCAGGGATCGTATGGAAACGACACAAACATCTATGCCGAGTCGGACGTGGATGTGGTGATCCGGTTGGACTCGATCTTTCGCAGCAACATCGACGACCTGTCCCCTGCGGAGCAGCAGGTGTATCACTCCATCTTCCCGAAGGCGACCTACTCATTGGCCACATTCAAGGCCGGAGTGCAGGCGGCACTCGTGAATCGCTTCGGAAGTGCCGCAGTCAGACCAGGCAACAAGGCCATTGCAATTACGGGTGACGGCGTGCGCCGAAGCGCCGACGTCATCGTGTGCCACCAGTATCGTCACTACAAAACGTTTGATCCCAATCACCCGGACGACTACACGCCCGGCATCATCTTTCCGAGTGGGCAGGGAGACATCATCAACTATCCCCGGCAACACTCCGACAACATGACGTCCCAACACCAAGCGACCGGCGGCATGCTCAAGCCGATGGTTCGCATCCTGAAGAACATGCGCTCGTGGATGGTTAGCAACGGGGCCGTGAGTGATGGCGTTGCGCCATCCTACTATCTGGAGGGATTGTTCTTCAATATGCCGCCCGCGCAGTATGTCTCGTCGTCCTTCGGCGACACATTTTGCAACGGGATCAACTGGATTCTCAAGGTGGACCGTACAAAACTCGTGTGTGCAAACTGGCAGTACTATCTCCTGGGCAATTTGAATGTTCAGTGGCGTGCCGCTGATCTCGACACATTCCTTGCGGCCGCCTGCAGACTCTGGAAGGACTGGTGACGAATGCACTCATACGCCAGTGATAGCATTGATCGCCGAATCGCCCCGTGGGTGATCGCCGTATGTGCAGTCGGCGTTGCCTTCCTCTATGGAGGGTTCACGCGCGTCTTCCAGATGGCATTGCCGTGGTGGTGCGAAACGCCAACAATCATGTTCGTCTCTGGCATCCTGCACTGGCTTTACAGTTCATGGCTCTGGAGGCGGAAGATTTACGGCCTTCCGCTGTCGCAGATTCCAGACTGCAACGGAACGTGGCATGGGCTGCTGAAGTCATCGCACGACGGCGGCAAGACCGTTGAGTGCATGTTGTTCGTGCACCAGACGTGGTCGAAGATCGTCTGCGAGTTTCAGACCGAGTCATCCGTGTCCTACTCACGGATGGCATCTCTCAACGTGACACCCGGGGCGTCAGAGGGATTAGTCTACGAGTACACGAACGATCCCCGCTCGGATGCAGCGACGACTATGCACGCCCACCGTGGGTTCGCGTTCCTGAGGCTGTCGGCAGACGGAAAGCAACTCGAAGGGGACTACTACACCGGCCGAGACCGCGCGAACTATGGCACAATGCAATTGCGACGACTGTTGCCTAAGCGCCTTGGTTTCCAAGATGCCAGCGAATCTTTCAAACGGATGGAGAACGAACGACATGGATGACCATCCCAGACTCATAGAACACGCCTTCCCGCTGAAGCAGGCTTCGCTGGATTCCGTCCATGAGAAGAACGTGCGGCACGGGCACATTTCTACGCTGCACATCTGGCCCGCGCGGCGGCCGTTGGCGGCGTGCCGGGCGGCGCTGATCGCCACGCTTCTGCCCGACCCCGGAACCCCGGAGGGCCGGAAGGCCCTGTGCGAGAAGATCGGCGGCAAGCTGGTCAAGAAGATCGAGCGCAAGAAGATGCCCGACGGGAGCATCGTCGAGCGCGAGAAGGAGGAGACCGAGGGCGGCATCCTGCATTGGGGCCGGGAGACGGAGAATAAGGCCGACTTGGACTGGTTTCGGGCGGAAATCAAGAAGGCTTACGGTGGACGCGCACCCAAGGTTCTCGATCCTTTCGCGGGCGGCGGTGCGATCCCGCTCGAGGCCATGCGCCTGGGGTGTGAGGCGACCGCCGTGGACATCAATCCGGTGGCTTGGTTCATCCTGAAATGCACACTGGAGTACCCGCAGAAGCTGGCCGGGAAGACACATCCGCTCCCGGACTTCATCCTCGAGAACGAAGAGTTCATGAACGGCTTTTACAAGGCGCATCCATATCTGGTCGGCCGTACCAAGAAGACCAAGAAGCAGGCCACTGATGAACACGGAATGTTCCCGCAGATGGTCAAAGAGGATTCGGGACGGGCACCCAAGGCCGATCTCGCGTGGCATGTCCGCGCCTGGGGCCAGTGGGTCTTGGATCGCGCCCGCCAGGATCTGGCCCAGTTCTACCCCACCTATGCCGACTTCGAGCCTCTCAAATTGACCGCAAAGGACATCGGCGGAGCGAAGCTCTATGAGAAGCGGACCATGCAACTCGTGCCGATCAAGGATGACGGCACACACGACATTGACGCACTAAACAAGGATTTCAGCCCCGAGTACCTTGCCGACAAGAAGAACCCGCGATGGGTAACCAAACCGACCGTTGCATACCTGTGGGCGCGGACGGTGAAATGCAAGAACTGCCGTGCCATTCTTCCTCTCCTCAAGACACGCTGGCTCTGCAAGAAGAACAAGAAGCGCATCCTCCTAACGATGGAGCCGAATCGCGACAAGACTGGCGTCGTGTTTGCCATTGAATCGAATGTCCCTACGAAGGGTGGTAACGCGGCGCAGAAGCGCGAGCACGACAAACGCATCGCCGCCGGAACGATGTCACGTTCCGGGGCCAAGTGCCCTTGCTGTGGCGCAATAATGACGATGGAGGACATCCGAGTCCACGGCAAGGCAGAACGGCTCGGTGAGGTAATGACGGCTGTGGTCGTCGATGGTAGCGATGGGAAGGAGTACCGCATCCCCACAACCGAAGACCTTGCTCTCGGTGCGCTCTCGGATGATCGAGTTGCGAGTGCGTTTCTGGATGTGCCATTTGGCTTGCCGACCGACTCCATCACGGAAGACGCGAAACGCAATACATGGTGTGTCCAGTATGGGCTGGACCAGTTTGATAGACTCTTCGGAAAGCGACAGCTGATCTCGATGGCGCGATTCATAGTTGCCACGCGCCAGGTGGTGCGCGAGGCGCAATCATGCAACTACCCAGAAATATGGGGAACGGCCATCAAGTCGTTGCTCGCATTGTCGCTTGATCGATTGGCGGACTACAGTTCGTCTGGAACTCATTGGGGCAACGGCGGCGAGTTTGTCGTCAGCACATTTCAGCGATTCGCCCTGCCCGTGGCGTGGGACTACTCAGAAGTCGCGTGTCTAGGTGATACCAGCGGTGGATACCGGAGCGCGTTGGCGTGGGTTGCCCTGGTTTGCGAACACACCACGCAGGCAGCGACAGGATCTCCGTCGCCCGCTATTCTGCGTCAGTCCGCTATAAAGCTCGATATGCCCAGTTCCGTCGATCTGATCATGACAGATCCACCATATTACGATGCCATCGGCTATTCAGTCCTGATGGATTTCTTCTATGTTTGGCTTCGCCGCACTCTGAACGGCGATGACGACAAGACTGACTCTGCGTTTAAGATGCCTATCGCCCCGAAATGGGATGCAGACGACAACGATGGAGAACTGGTAGATGATGCCAGCAGGCATGCGGGTAACGCGAGTACATCGAAGGCCGTCTATGAAGATGGAATGGCCCGTGTGTTTCAGGCGTGTCACTCCGCCTTGAATGCCACGGGGCGGTTTGTTGTTGTGTTTGCGCATAAGCACCCGAATGCGTGGGAAACACTTGTCTCGGCAATCATCCGATCTGGTTTCGTGGTTGATGGGTCTTGGCCAATTATGACAGAGCGTGTGGCTCGCACGCGGTCATTGTCAGCGGCTGCTCTCTCCTCCTCCGTATGGCTCGTATGTAGGAAGCGTTCCGCATCTGCCCGTCCCGGCTGGGACAATCAGGTCCTGGACGACATGCGCACGAACATCCGGGCGATGCTTCGGGAGTTCTGGGACGCAGGCATTAGAGGGCCGGACTTCGTCTGGGCCGCCACTGGCCCGGCGATGGAGGCATACAGCAAACACCCTGTGGTCAAGAAGGCAAACGAACCCGGGCCGATGACTGTTAACGAGTTCCTGACGCACGTTCGCCGTATCGTGGTGGACTTCGTGGTCGGCCGCGTGCTCTCCGGCGATAAGGAAGGAGATGCTGACATTGCCGCCGCCGACCGATTAGACGAGGTGACGGCCTATTACCTCCTTCATAGACACGATTTCGGCATGGATGAGGCTCCGGCAGGAGCGTGCATCCTCTACGCGATCTCATGCGGCATCTCGGATAAGGATCTGGCCGGGACATGGGACCTGATCGGCTTCACCAAGGGTAAGGGCAAGGACGACGAAGACGAGGAAGCCGACACAGACGCGGAGTCGGACCCCGAGACGGAAGATGATTCGGGCA
>CAYXEK010000009.1:0-66106 GCA_964463985.1 uncultured Verrucomicrobiota bacterium | reverse complement strand
CCAGGCGCTGACGCTGCCCGCGGCGCCCGCAGATTCCTCCGGCGCGGACTTGCCGGTGCGGCATCAAGCCGAAGTTAAACGCGCGGGAACATTCGCCCTGGATGTGGATATTCCGGACGGGGAAATCTGGCGCGCCGTGCTGGAAGTGGACAACACGACGGAATTGTTCATCAACGGGCAGGCTGTGCCGGACCCCAGCGTGATGCTGCCGCGGCCGGTGCGGCACACCTGGATGCCGGCGAATATTTACGGAACGCGCCCGGTCAACATTGCGCCATATCTGCATGCCGGGCGCAACCGCGTCGGCCTGCGGAGCGAGCGCGATTATGTCTGGTTACGCGGTGCGGCGGTGATGGTCTCGGGCACACGCGTCGTGCTGGACACTGGAACAAATTGGCATTGGGTGAACCAACCCCGCGCCGGCTGGGCGGAGACGGATTTTGCGCTCGATGACTTGCCCAGAGTAGCCAGCGCGCCGCGGCAACGCAACCTGATGAAACCGGACCAGCCGTACGCCGCTCCGCTGACGACCCTGGCCCTGCGCGGTCCGCGCGGTTTCAAGCAGGTGTGGGCAGGCAGCCAGCCGGCCGCCGACGGCTTGATGGAATTGCGCAATCCCGACGATTTACTCCTGTTTTTCAACGCCGCGCGGGACGCCCGCCTGGAAGTGGATATCCCCGCCGGCATCGGCGCGCGCCAGCCGCGCCTGGAGTGGTTGCTGGAGCGGTACCAGGCCGGCACCGTTCAGCCTGCGGGCAAGGGCGAATGCCGGGACGGCGTCCCAGCCGGCCATTCGCTGAGGTATGCCGTGTCGCTGGGCCGGTTGCCCCGCGGCGTCTACCTGTTTTCCGCCCGTTTGTTTCTGGATGGCGCATTGGCGGACACGCTCCCGCCGGAGCCGCTGGCCGTCATCAGTAGCAAGCTGGCGATGGCGTCGGCGGCGGGGACACGCATCGAGGACGGCCTGGCGCTGGAATTGGAGGATGTGGTTGATTTTACAAATCCCGCCGACAAGCGGCATCCCTGGATGGAAATTGACGCCGCCGGACGTAATCCGCGCAAATCATCCTGGACGGAGGAATACGTCAATCTGACAACCAACCCCACTGTGGTTGAGCGCGGCGGCCTGGTTTACCGCGAAACACGGCCCGGCTACTGGGCGCAATTTTCGTATAATGTGTTTTTCAAAAACCCCGGCGACTGGTACCTGCTGACGCTGGAATATCCGGACGATGCCGAACGCTGGATCGGCGTTTCCTGCGCCAGCGCCATCAATCAACGCCCGCGCAAAGCGCAGACGTCAGACGGCATCTCCAAGTGCGGGCCGGCAGTCTGGACCGGCGGCAAATATCCCAATTCCGGCGCCATGCGCAAAATGCACTGGCTGTACCGGCCCGATCCGGGCGGCCACGCCGTCACGGTGATCAATCTCGGTAAGCAAACGGCGTCGGCGGCTGCCGCGCGCCTGCTGATTCAACACGTGCAGGGGCGGTTGCCGGAACTGCAGGTCAATCCGCCTGCCGGCGATTCCGTCCGACGTCTGGGGCTGTTGACCGAGCGGACGGCGCCGGGCCGCGGCCTGGATGCAACTTTCGGCGTTCGCCGGGAAAAAGGCGGACTACCGCGCGCCGCCCCGGACGCCATTCCCGCCCACGCCGCCTGCGCGTGCCTGCTGGAATACCTGGAAACCTGCGAAGCCTATGCCGAATATCTGCGGTTTACCGGGCAAAACCTGCACGTCATGGGCGCCTACCAATACCATGACGCCAACACCGGTTTCGCGCCCGCCCTCGGCAGCGCGCGCCTGACGGAGGATATCCGCGACGTCTTGGCCCGGGTGCTCGAGGCCAACGATATAAAATTTTATGCCAGCGTGGAATTTGCCTATACCACCGGCCTGATGGAGCAAGCCGAACGTGCCCGCGCCGCCACGGGAATCAATCCGTATGTGATGGTCACCCGGGATGGCGCGCCGGCGCCTGCCGCCCGCGGCACGGCCGCCAAGGCCGGCTGGAATTTCGCGCATCCGGAAGTGGAAAAGGAAATGCTGCGGGTGGCGGATGAACTGGCCTTGAAATTTGCAGGCAACCAGGCGTTTCTGGGAATTAACTGGACGGCATATTTTGGCGGCGGCTGGATTCCTGCCTGGCGCGCCGGCGACGACCCCTGGCAATGCAGTTATGATGATGCGACCATCGCCGCCTTCGAGCAGGATGCCGGGATCAAGCTGCCCGCCGGGGCGGCGGATAGTCCGGAGCGGTTCCGCCGGCGCCATGATTTTTTGACGGCGCCGGACATGCGCGCACAATGGATGGAATGGCGTTGCCGCAAACTCGCCGAATTCTTTATCAAGGCGGATGCCGCGATCAAAGGCCGCCGCGCTGACTTGGAATGCGTTGCCGGCTGCTATCTTTCCTGGCATCTGCCCCAGTGGATGCAAAGCGGGCGTCCGGCAGGTGAATATTTGATGGAATGGGGATGGGATCCGAAGCTGTTCGGCGGGCAGGGCGTGCGGGTTGCCCCCTGGCTGCCGGCCGCCGCTTTAAACCGGCCATCCACCCATGTGGAAGGTTATGCCTGGTTTTGGCAGGGGAATACCGAGCAGGAGTTGTATGACGCATTTCATGCGGGTCCGCGCCGGGCACTGATGCTGCATTACCCCTGGTGGGAGGTGGAGGGAATAGCGGGACAGATGCCATGGCGGGAAGAATGGCCCCGGCCGTACCAATCCACTATGCAGGCCAATCCCGCCGCGGATTTCTGCCGCGAGTCCTTTGTGCAGGCCATGATCGGGTTGGACCCGGACCTCTGTATGTTCGGTTTCACCGATTTCGGCATCCTGACGGGATACGAGGCGGATTGGCGGCCGTTTGCCCGCGTTTTTAGAGCGCTCCCGCCGGATGAATTCATCCCCTGGGGCGGCACCGGATTCCAAAGCAACCTGGCCATCCGCGTCTTGCGCAAGGACGGCCGGCTCTATTTCTACGTGGTCAATCCGGGATATTGGCCGATAACCGGACGGATAGTCCTGCGCGGCGCATCCGCCGTGCGCGACTTGGCGGCCGGGTTGCCCGTGGCCGTGGAATCCGCGGGGGATGATGTCAACCTGCCGCTACAGTTGCCTCCGTTCGGCATAGCGGCTTTCTGCGACGATGGCGCGCAGGCTGAAATTGCGGGGTGGGCCACCGATCGGTTGGACGACACCCAGACCGCCCACATGCGAAAGATCATCGCCCGGGCGCAAGCTCTGGCTGATTTGCCCGGATGCGCTGCGGCGCTGGGCGAAGCATCTCATGCCGACCTGCTGGAGACTATTGCCGCCGCGCAGGCGGCATTGACGGCGGGCGAATATGCGCGGGCATGGCATTTGCTGACCAGGGGCGATTTTTGGACAACAGTCCACCAGAAACGAGAGTATGTTCTGCATGCCGAGATGCTCGGGGGAAAAACCATGGAAGTGCCACGCGTATCGCAGCCGCCGGCCGTTGACGGCCGGATGGACGACGCGGCCTGGCGGCAACTAGCCCCGGCAGGCGGCTTTGTCACCGCGGACCGCCAGCCGGTGGCGCCCACCTGGGGGACGCAGGTGTATGCCTGCCATGACAGGCGGGATTTGTACCTGGCGTTTAAGTGCCTGGACCCGCAACCTGATTCCGCCACGCGCGGCGCGGCCGGCGAACGCGCGGTTATTGGCAAAGGGGTGGATTTTGTCAACCTTTTCATCCGCCCTGATTTGAACGGACATGAGTATTTTCAATTCGCCGCCAATGCCGGCGGCGGCAAATTCGACCAGCGCTGCTTCGGCGGCGCCGTGGAGGATGACTACGCTCCGGATTGGACGGTGAAGGCCGGCATGGATGCCGATGGCTGGGTGGTTGAAATGCGGATTCCGGCCGCCGCCTTGACAATGACCTTGACTCCGGGCAAGGTTATCGGCATCAATTTTCATCGCCAGGTGCGCGGCAGCCTCGCGCCGACGGCGTCCTGGTCGTATCAGCCCGGCAATTGGCATGAGTTGGACAAACTAGGCGCGGCACAGGTTCATTAATGATGCGAATCGGGTAAAAGGATCAAGCACAACAAGCACAAACAAAGAGGAGGCAAGATGAAAGTGCACATTGGTTTTCTAATGGTTGTATTGGTTTGCGGGATGCGTCTGGCGGCTCAGGATTATTTGTATGTATCGCCGGCCGGCACCAACGATGCCGCGGGTAAATATCCCGACTGGGCCGGCGCCGCCACCAGCATCCAGGATGCCGTCAATGCCGCGGCGGATGGCGACGTCATCCTGGTCACCAATCTGGCCACATACCGGTTTGCGACCAACATCGCGGTCTTCAAGGCGGTCACAGTGCGCAGTTATGCGCCCGGCGGCGGGGAAGACCCGGATACCGCCATTATTGACGGACAGAACAATTCGGCCTGTTTATACATCAACCATACCGGCGCCTGGGTCAGCGGGTTCACCATCACCAACGGCAATGGCGTGGGCGGCACCAATAGCAATGTCGGCGGCGGGGTGTGCCTCGGCTACGGCGCGGAGGGCGGGGGGACGTTGTCGAATTGCATCGTGGCCGGCAACACCGCCCCCATCGGCGCCGGCGGCATCTACGCTTCCGGCAGCGGCGCGCTGGTGACCGACTGCCGGATTGCCGGCAACATGTCCGGCGCGCCGGACAACACCTATCGGGGCGGCGGCGGGATCGCCATGTATTACGGCACAATCCGGCGGTGCGACATTGACGGCAATCAATCCTTTGGCGGATCAAGCTATCAGGGCGGCGGCGGGGTCTGCCTGCAAAACGGCGGCGTTTTGGATGACTGCCTGGTCGTTTTCAACAAGGCCAAAAGCGGTGGCGGAATTTTTGTTGTCAGCTCCGGCGCCATCACCAATTGCCGGGTGCGTTTCAACGAATCCACCAACCCGGCCAGCATAACATACAGCGGCGGCGGCATCTATGCCTACCTGCCGGCGGGCGTGGAGGTGGTCGGGTGCGAGATTTCCGGCAACCGCGGCGATTACGGCGGAGGTATATTCAGCCGGCAGCATGACGCCATGCAAGCCATGTATATCAGAAATTCCAGTTTTATTTCCAACACGGCCCTTGCCGGCGGCGGCTTCTATCAAAATACAAGCGCGTCAACCACAGATGCCACCAATTATCTCGAAGAATGCGTGTTTGAAGGGAATATGGCTTCCAATTACGGCGGCGGGATTTACGTGGCCAGGGCGGGATAATGGTCAATCGGTGCGAACTCAGGAATAACGCCAACGGCGGGTTTAGTATGGCGGACAACGGCGTTACCATGCGCGTTATCCGCAATTCTTTGATTGAGGGGAATTTTGCCACCTCCGCCACGACGCCCAATGCCGGCGCTGGAATTTTGAACAACGGCGCGCTCATGCTGAATTGCACGGTAGTCAGCAACCGCGCGGAAAAAGGTCCTTGCGGCGGTGTTTGGCTGTATGGCGCAGAGGCTTCCATCACCAACACCATCATGCGCTACAACTACGGATCGGATGCCGGGACAGAAGCCAATTACAGGACCCTGAATTACGGCGGCAATCCTTCGAATATCGCCTGGAGCTGCACTTTTCCCACGAATGGCCTGGGAGCGCAAAACATTGAGGCGGATCCGCAATTTCGGAGTTTGGCCGGGCAGGACTATCGCTTGCAGGGCGCATCGCCCTGTGTCAATGCCGGGCTGAAAGCAACCTGGATGGAAGATGCCGCGGACCTGGACGGCCGCCGCCGGATTGACCGGTTCTCGATGTTGGTGGATATGGGCTGCTACGAATATCTGCCGCCGGGAATGTTTTTCAATGTCCGTTGAAAATCGGAAGGTTATGCGCAAAACACTGGCGGTAGCATGCGCGATGCTTTGCGCCCACTGCGTATTCGGCGCGCCGACGGCATCGGAATTGTTTGACCGGGCGCAGGGTTTGTTTATTCCGGACGTCCGGCAGCGCCTGAACCTTGCCGCTTACGCCAGCAACCGGATAGCCGGTGTGGCATCGGCGGTAATGGAAGACGGCGTGTTGCGCCTGGCGGTCACCAACCAGGAAAGCTCTATTGCCTGGGCGGACGGTGCGGCCATAGCCGGCGGTCCGCGCCCATATCCCGACAGTTTTACGCTGGTCATGGAATGCCGGCGCTCTTCGTCCGGCGCCGTGAAGGTTGAATTCCGGCCCCTGGCCGGCGGCGCGCGGGTGCGCCGCATCAGCCGCACGGCCTCATTGCCGGGCGAGGGAGGCTGGGAAGTTATCCGGCTGGATTACAGCCGGTACCAGCATGACCCGATGGATGGATTTGAATTGGCGTTCGCATTGGACGGCGAAGTCTCCGGAACGGCGATCGAAATCCGCTCTATCATCATCGAACACTGGGCGGGCGATTTTGTATATGATTTCACCGTGCCGGAAGGCAAGGTGTGGCGGGCCGTCCTGGACGTGGCGGATACCACGGAACTATGGATCAACGGTGCGCCGGTCGAAGATTCAAGCATCATCATGCCGCGTCCGGTGCGGCAGGTGGACACCTGGCGCCCCTGGCACTGGTCGGGTTCCCGGCCGGTGGATATTGCGCCTTTCCTGCGCGCCGGCCCGAACCGCATTCAATTACGCAGCGCATTGTTTTACGCCTGGGCACGGGGCGCTGTCATTATGAGTTCCGGCGAGCGGATAGCACTGGATACCGGACCGCATTGGTGCTGGCTGGCCGGCGCCCCGGGGACGGCGGCATCCTTCCAGGACGATATCGGTATGTTGCCGCGGGCGACCAATCCGCCGCCGCGGAAGGTTGGCGATGCCATGCCCCAGCCCTATGCGGCGCCGTTGACGGAATTCGATTTCGGGGTGCGCGGCGCCTTCGGCTTACGATGGGCAGGCAGCCAGCCGGTATATGACGGCCTGATCCAGTTGCATAATCCGGCTGATCCGTTGTTGTTTTACCGCGCGGATCGCGAAGCGGTAATGCGTGTGGATGTTCCGGGCGGCTTGGCGGGACGCAATCCGCGGTTGCAATGGGTGCTGGAAAAATATGTTGACGGCACGAATACGCCGTGCAAGAACGGATTAATTGACGCCGGTATTCCGTCGGGGAACTCGCTGAGCTTTACCGTGCCCATGGGGCGTCTGCCGCGCGGGGCCTATATGTTTTCCGCCGAGTTGTTTGACGGCGATACGTTGCTGGATTCCCGGCCGCCGGAGCCTTTGCTGGTTGTCGGCGGCGCATTGGCAATGCGCGAGGTTGCCGGCGATACTTACGAAGAAGGGATGAATCTTGAACTGGAGGATATGATTGATTTCACCCAGCCGGACGATCCGCGCCATCCGTGGATGGAAATTGACGCTTCGGCGCCCTGGCCGCCCGGCAAAAATTATCCCGAAAATTTTGTCAGCCTGGTGACCAATGCGATTGTGGTGGAGCGCAACGGGCTCAAATACCGGGAGGCGCATCCCAGGTCAAGCTCGACCCGGGGCGCGGGGCAGTTTTCCTACCAGGTCTTTTTCCGACATCCCGGCGACTGGTATTTGATGGTATTGGAATATCCGGATGACCGGGAGCGGTGGATGGGCGTGGCCTGCTCGACCGCGGCCTTTCAACGCCCGGGCGCCGTGCATGATCGGCATTCCAAGTGCGGCCCAACCGTCTGGACCGGCGGCAAATATCCCAATACCGGGAAGTTGCAGGAGTTAAAATGGCTGTATCGGCCCGAACCGGGCGGACATGCAATTAATATCATTACGCTTGGGACGAAGGCGCCGGCCGCCGCCGCGCGTTTGCGAATCTACAGGGTGCAGGGAAATCTGCCGGCATTGCGGGTAAATGCCCCGCCGGCCGGCTCCCGTAAATGGGGGATGCTTTCCGAACGGACAGTACTGAGCAGCGGATTCGGAGCTTCATTCGGCGTCCACCGGCGCTTTGAAGACGGAACGGGCGCCTGCGGCAACGGCATCCCCGCGCTGGCGGCATGCGAGCGCCTGCTGATTTATCTTGAGACCTGCGAGGCTTACGCCGAATACCTGCGGTTTACGGGGCAGAATCTGCACATCATGGGCGCATTCCAGTATACCGATGGCAACGACTGTTTTACGCCATTCCGCGGAATTGCCAGCCTCGGCCCGGATCTGCGCGATGTTGCCGCGCGGGTGTTTGACGCCAATGGCATTGATTTTTATGCCAGCGTGGAATTTATTGAAACTACCGGCTTGCGCAAAAAAGCCGAACGCGCGCTGGCGGAGACAGGCATTAATCCGTACGTGATGGTATCGGAGACCGGCATCAAAGCCGGCGGCGGCAGCGGAACCGGCGCGCGGGAAAGCTGGAACTTCCTGCATCCGGCGGTGCGCGGGGAAATGGAGCGGGTGGCCGGGAAACTGGGGCGGAAGTTCGCGGGCTTGCAGGCTTACCGCGGTGTGAATTGGACGGCATTTTTCAATGGCGGCTGGATTCCGGCCTGGCGCAATGGCAACCCCGATCCGTTCTGGTTGGGCTATGATGACTTTACTATGGAAAGATTTGCAAGAGAAAGTGGGATCAAAGCGCCCGGCGCCGAATCCGGAGACGAACGCTTCCGCGAACGCTGCAAATTCCTGGCAAAACCCGAAATGCGCCCGATATGGACTGCTTGGCGCGCCGCCAAGCTGGCGGAATTTTTCGCCGGAGTGGCGGCGGTGCTGGCAAAGCACCGCGCCAATCTGGAATGCGTGGCGGGTTGTTACCAGGGCTGGGATAATATACGCGAATGTCTGCGTGACGATATCCCCTTCGCCGGATATTATCGTGACGGGGGGTGGGACAAGCAATCATTCCGCGATTATCCGGCAGTGCGGCTGATGCCGTGGCTGCCGGCCACCGCCAGTTATCAGCCGGCGTTCGACACGGAAAATTACGCGGCGGCGTGGCAGGGAAACGTCGAGCCGGAATTTTATGCGGCGTTCAACCTCGGCGCCAAACGCTCGCTTATGCTTAATTATGGATGGATCGAGTTGGAGCGGATTGCCGGACTCTATCCCGATCGTCCAGACTGGCCGCGGCCGTTTCAGTATACCATGCAGGCGCAGCAGGCGGGCGCTTTCTGCCGCGAGCCATACGCGCAGGCTATGATCGGGATGGATTCGGAATTTATCGCGTTCGGGTTCACCGATGCCGCCGCATTGGTCGGACAGGAAGACGCATGGCGGCTGTTTGCGCGCGTGTTCCGCGCTTTGCCCGCCGATGAATTCAAACCATGGGGCGGGACCGGTTTCCGTGATAATTTCGCAATTCGCGAGTTGCGCAAGGATGGACGATTGTATTTTTATGCGGTTAATCCGGGTTATTGGCCGATTGCCGGTCACGTGACCGTGCGGTGCGCGCGGCAGGTCACGGAATTATGTTCCGGCGAACCGGCGCCGGCCAGCCGGCTGTCCGCTGAAACCAGCGCAATCTCCATGCAGCTGCATCTGCCGCCATTCGGAATCCGGGCATTCGCGGCGGAGGGGGATGCGGTGGAACTGACTGGCTGGGGCAACGATCCGGTGGATGAAAAACATCTGCGGCACATGCGTGCTATTATTGAACAGGCGGAAATGGTCTGGACGCAGACCCTGCCCCGCCGGCTGCTGCCGCCGGCCGTGCAGGATCGCATCCGCAAGATTACCGCCGGAGCCGTGGCCGCGCTGGATCAGGGTCAGTATGCCGCGGCCTGGTCGGACTTGACCCACTGGAAATTCTGGAGTTTTTTAAACGATGATCTGGCGCGGGTGGATGATTTTGATCCATGGGTGGCGCTCGCCCCGGAGACCGGGACGGCCGGGGCGGACGGACTGGTGTCATATCCGGCATGGACAGCGGACGGCGCCGGGTGGCGGGTCGCGCCGCGCGGCGATTATGTTGTATATTGCGATACCAACGCGGAGGGCGGGCGTGTGCCACTGTTTGCGGCGATGGAAGTGCTCAGCCCCGGCCGGCGGTGGGGCCGGTTAAACATTGGAGGCGGCCGGCATGCTTCCCGGGCAGTTTGGGCGAACAGGAAAAAGATGGAGCTTGCCGTTATCTCCGAAACAAATAATTCTGTTGATATTGTGCTGGTTAAAGGATGGAATAAAGTAACGGCAAGGATTAACGATCCAGCGATCTTGGATGATCCCGGTTTTATGCAAGCGGCCTTGCTGCGCGATGGTAATGAGGATGGTTTGCTGAAAACGCGTTTGCCGCAAATGTATTTGAGCGGTCCAAAGCCGGTTTACCGCGTGAATTGCGGCGCCGCGCCGGGAGTGTTATACACGGATGCCGACGGCAACCTATGGTTGCCGGATCAGGACTTCAACGGGTGGGGCGCGGAATATGCCGGATACGGCCATTTGGGCGGCCAGGTGTCGCGGCGTGCGCGCATGGACAACCTGTGCAATTACGAACGCTGGGGCATGGACGGCTACCGGTTCCATGTGCCGGACGGTGTGTATGGCGTGAAATTGTATTTTGCCGAGACGTATGCGCCGGGCGCAGGCCGGCGCGTATTTGAAGTAAGCGTGCAGGATCAGCAGCGCATGACTTTGGATATCTTTGCCGAAGCCGGCATGCACGAGGTGTTGGTCAAGGAATTTGACGGCATCCAGGCGGCCGGCGGGGTGCTGCGCATAGACTTCAAGGGAATCTCCGGGCCAACCGCCCAGGTGATCAGCGGGATCGAAGTAATCAAGCAGTGAGCAAATTTCACTGTCATCCCCTTGGGCGATAGCAACCGCAAAACACAAGACGCACAAAAGCCGGTTTTGGCATAGTGAACCTATATCCGGCAGTTGTTGCCGGGATCATTTGCGCTGTGCGCGGTAGCGGCGCGGCGGGATTTTCAGCATTTGTTTGAAGGTCCGGCTCAGGGTATTGGGCGAACTGAAACCGCAGGCGGCGGCGATTTCCTTGATGCTGAGTTGGGAACTGTTCAGCAAATCCCGCGCCCGGCAGATGCGTTGCTTGCGCAGAAAAACGCTCAGATTTTCGCCGGCCACTTGCAGGAAATGCCGGTTGAGCGTCTGCGGCGATATGTTCAGCGCCCGCGCAATCCGGCGGCTGTTGCAGTATGCCGCCGGTTCTTCCAGCGCCAGGGCCTGCACGCGAACCGCGATGTCGTCGGCCATGGCGGGCGAGGGGAGGCGCCGGCCGGCGACCGCCGCGTGGCAGTCGGCAATTTGCGATAATAACTGCCACAAGGTCAAGCTCAGCCGCACGGTATGCTCCGGGTGCGGCGCCGGCCGGGAGCGCGCCGTTATGTAGTCCTTCAGCAGTCTGACCAGGACGCCCCGGCAGGCCGGCGGCGCCTGCATCACGGTGGAAGCGAGCGGCTGCAGGGCGGCGCAGGCGTCAAGTTGAAATCCGACAAACAGCCAGAGGAATTTGTGCGGCCGGTCGAGCATGTAATGCCGAGGCTGTTCGGGAAAAACCAGGATGGCGTTGCCGGGTCTGAACTTAAGCGGAACATTGTTAATGATGGCAGTCCCGCCGCCCGCCAGGTTGAAGACGAGGTTGAAGCTGTGGAAAGCCAGCGTATTCCGCGCCATTTGCGGAAGTTGGCGGGGCGTGCGCGAAAAGATATAAATGTGATGCGGAATGGATAATGCCGGCAGGCCCAGGCGGATGTTGGGATTGATTTTATCTATCCGGCGGATCAGCGGCGGCATGGACGGGTGTAAACGCATGGGCGGGAATGTAGATGGGTTTTTGCCAAATAACGGCCGCCGGGCAACAGCATGACACCAGGGTTAATTTTAAAAACTGACGTTATGAAAGCTGCTCTTGAATATCAAACATATGCGTAAAATTGTCAAGCTGCCATGTTTTGCAGCGGACTACGCCGCGACAAGGTTTGCTTGTGGAGAACGGCCGGCAGGGCGGTCATGCCCCGGCAATTCTTTGACCGCCACGGTGCGCAAGGTGCTCGTCGCGCTGGCGGCACCGCGCGTCCAACCTTCGGGTGCGGGCAAAGCTCGCCCTGGGACGAGTTATTGCGCTTGGCCTCCTGCCAGGCGGCGCAACGCCAAAACGTCAACCCGGTCTTTCTCGCGGAGGCTGTTTTTTTTTAACAAGATCAAGCCGGCCGGATTCAGATGCGGAATTTTCATCGTGCCGATATCGTGTAATTGACAATATTGCGCCAAGTCGTTATATCGCCACCCGCTCATGCGCGTGAATATATCCAGTGGAAATTCTTCGATCACCCGCACCGCGCCTTCTTCATCCGTGAAGTCGTCAATCGTCAGTTCCGCGGCATAACCTTCACCCCAGTTCCGCAGGAATCCCAACAAACGCGCGAGATTAGGAGGAGCGTCATCCACGATAAGGTCAACATCCTCAGTAGTTCGGATGTAGCCGCACATGGCGCATGCCAAGCCGCCCACCGTGATGAATTTAACCTCAGCGCGGACCAGGCCCGCCAACAGTTTTTCGAACCGGGACAATTCCAGAGTCATGTTGTTCCATGATGCGCAATCCGCGCAAAGCCGCATTGAGCCGCTCCAGACGTTGGAGCGGTCTTAACTGGATTGCTTGGCCGACTTGCCGGCGAATTTGTTTGGTTGTGCAGTCTGTTTGTTTCACGCGAATCATTGAATCATTGTATGTTTATATGTTGTGTATATGTTGTGTCTACCACATATTCATGGAAATAGCTTAGCAAAAGATTTGCGGAGGTCAAGCGCGTGTGACCTGAACCTGAATGAATCGCATATGCATTTTAAGCGCTATTAACCAGAAATATGTCTTTGCGTTTTGCCACAATATTTGCCAGTTTTGTCATGTTTTCAGCGTGGAGTTTTGACTGGCGCTGACGCATTATTGCCGCCGTCATGACAAATTGTGTCCGCAGGTAAAATAACGGTGGAATATGAAACTAGCTGTTGCAGGCAGCGCCGCGGGGCCGGCGCTGAAATGTTTAAAGATAGATTATTTTGAGTTTGTGCCGCTGGCCGGGCGCTTGGGCGTAGCCGGGTTGGAGTTGACAACGACCTGCGTCGGAGGCAGCAGTGAGCCGGAACGCCGGCAATGGCTGGAAAAAATGGCGGCAGTCATGCGCCAGGCCGGCATGGATGCCCCGGCCTACATGATTTATAACGACTTTACCCAGGCGGCGACACATGCCGCCGGGCTGGAGAACCTGGCGCGCGCCATCCCGGAGGCGCGCATCATCGGCGCGCCGTACCTGCGGATCATGGGCGGCTCGCGCGGCAAGCTGGCGGGTCTGTTGCGGGAGGAGGGGCTGGCCAATGTGGTTGCCGGGTTGAAACAGGCCGTCCGCGTCGTGGAAGGGACCGGGTTGCGGCTGGTTTTGGAAAATCACGGGGATTTGCCAGGGTTGGCGGAAGAACTGCAGATGATCATCGAAGCCGTCGGTTCGCCTTTGCTGGGCGTCTGCATTGATCTGGGCAATTTCCTGGCGGGCAACATGGCGGTCAAGGCCGACCCGCTGGGCGAACTTGAAAAGCTGCTGCCCCTGGTGATGCACGTGCATGTCAAGGACCGGCGCTTCCGGCCGGGCGCGCGCGGCGATGTGGAGAATTGTGTTGTGGGCACGGGGGCTTTGCCCCTGGCGCGGTGTCTGGAGCGGCTGCACAGCTTCGGCTATGACGGGTTTGTATCCTGCGAAAGCGACGGCGAGCCGGATCTGGAACACTGGACGGCGCTTTTGAACTCGCTGGCTAATATCAAAACCATGCTGGAGCGGCTGCGCGCGCCGGCGCCGTAACCCGGATTTGGAAGCACCAGCCAAGCCGCAGCGCGGCTTTACCAGGCTGCGGCGAGCATGGCCAGGGTTTTTTCAGCCAGCTGCCGCCCGCCTTCCGGCCCGACCGGGTTGCTGGCCGGGATCGAGCCGTATCCTTTGCCGGCCACGGAACGCGGTGTGGGCACGTAGGTGCCGGTGCCCGCCAGTTGCACGACAAAAGTCTGCGTCGCCGGGCTGCGCGCCTTGATCTGCATACCGTAATCGAGGTAATATTCGAACGGATTGAAGGCCATGGCTGCGTCGCCCAGGCGCAAAACAAGCGTTTCCACCGGCACGGACGGCCGGTCGGCCTGATGCTCACACCGGTCAACCACTCCCGCGAACCAGAGCATCCGGCGAAATGCGCCGGTAATTTTTACATACCAGTGCGGGTCTTGCTTGATTTCCGGATGCGTTTGCAAATTGGATTGTTCCTGGTCGAATTGCGCGCGCAGTTGCGCAGCCTGCCCGCGCGCGTAATCGGCGTCTGCCTGTGTCAGCTTGGTCATGGGCAGATTCACAACCTCCGTCAGGCACGCACAGACCGGGGCAAACCGGATGTCCCGCCGGATGGCCGGCAACACCGCGGCAACGGTTTCGGCAATGCGTAGCGCGATTTCCCGGCGCAATGCCAGCGGCGCGCCCAGGTTGTTATCCGGTTTATCGGGCAGTTTATCGGTAAGGCCCTTCAGGTAAAGCATGCGCGATTCAGCGGCCTGACCGATCAGCACGTGGGGCGACTGATCGCCCGCGGCGCTGCACTGCGGCAGCACGAAAAGGCCGGCGCCGAAGCGCCGGCGCAGTTCCACGCGCGTATCGTGCCAGAAATCCGCGCTGATTTGAAATATGTTCTCGCTAACCTGGGCCGGGCAGGCCAGGTTGACCACCATGCCGGTTAGATTTTTATCCGGATCATAAGTGCAGAGCAGGTTAACCGCGTGATCCTCGCAGCCTTCCACGTGGCTGAATTCCGGGTCATTGCTTTTCCCGTACATCCTGGATTCGCCGGTGTAATACGCCAGGCGGCGGTTGCGTCCGACCACGGCCTGGCCCAGGCCGAACCCGATCCCGCCCGGGGCGCGCGTCTGCCAGGCCTGGATGACGGCCTGAGCGATTTTGTCAATCACCCCGGCGACATAGTCCTCGGGCGGCATCACGCCGAGCTCCTGCGGGCTGACCCCGAAATACGTGGGAGCATTTTCCACGGTAGTCCGCAGCAGGTCGTTTTTTACCCTGATTTCCGCGGAGGAATGGGTGTGCGTGGCATTAATCACGATACTTGCCGGCGGCAGTTCGGGGCAGGCCGCGTGCGCCCGGGCGCGGACTTCATCGCGTAAGAAATCGGGGATGACGGCATAGTCGCAACTTACCAGCGCCGCCCTGACGCTGCCCGACTCCAGCGCCAGCGCGGTGGCCGTCAAGGGGTCAAGAATTCCCTCGGACACCCGGGCGTGAAATTGCCCGCAGATGATTACCGGCCGATCCGGTGTGAGGTCGGCCGATGCCCAGCCGATTTTCAGGGTTTGCCCGGAAGACTTGTGCATGATTTTGTCCTTTTGTTGATTTGATGCAAACGGCAACGCGCTTGCGCTCGCAGCCGAATATTTCAGTGTGATGGCCACAGTAACAACCGCAAATTAAGTGTCAATAATATTCGCCACGTTCGGCGCGGGTCAGCCTGCGGTTGACACCGGCTGCCGGTTGTGGCAAGCTTTCCGCGATGACTGGGGCGCTTTCTGAATGGACGATGGCGCTGTGCCGGCATAGCAACAAGGGGCGATACATGCGGATTTACTGGCGGATAATTCTGGCGTTTGGCTTGCTGGCGGGCGGCGGCTGGCGCGGTCACGCGGCGTCCGCGGCGCGTCCGGAGCATTTGCCGGCGCCGGGGCAGATTTGGCGGTTGCACCTGGGCGATGACGAGCAGCTAGAGATGGTCTGGGTCGGAGCGGCGGGCATCTGGGTGGGGCGTTATGAAGTAACCAACGGCCAGTATCGGCGGTACGATCTGGCGCATCGGCCGGCGGCGTATTACAACAACAGCCTGGCCGGCGCCAGCCAGCCGGTGGTGGAAGTATCCTGGGAAGATGCCGGCAACTATGCCGGCTGGCTGAACCGCAATTTCCGAGGGCAAATGCCGCCGGGGTTTGCCTTCCGCCTGCCGACGGAGCAGGAGTGGTCCATGTATGCCGCGGCCGGAGCGCGCCGGATATACCCGTGGGGCAATCGCTGGCCGCCGCCCAATGATTGGAATTACCGGGGCGAGGAAGGCATGGGCGCATTTTACATGATTTTCGAGGATGCGCATTACATCCGCGGGCATAACGACGGGTTTATCGTCAGCGCGCCGGTGGAATCCAGCGGACGCAATGCCTGGGGCCTTTACGGGGTCGGCGGCAATGTCTGGGAATGGTGCGCCAACTGGCTGGATGATTCCCGGCGGTATCGCGTGTTGCGCGGCGGCGGCTGGAACAATTTCGAAGAAGATATCATGCGGTTGGGCTTCCGCAGTTACGCCCGCCCGGAACAGAAAAATTCAATGGTCGGATTCCGACTGGTACTGGCGCCCGCCACGGCACCTTGATCCCGGCCGCGCAGCTGATACCCGGGGCGGCGGCTTGATGGATCTTGTGCTTGAAATCGCAAGAAAACTTGACTGACCCCTAATCCACAAGAAAACTTGACTGACCCCTAATCCATGACCCCTAATCCAGCTAATGCGGCGAGGGAATAAACGCTGTTAAATTTGGCGTGTCCGCCATAGCCAGGCGGAGGAGGATTGCGGCCAGCGCACCGCGTTAGGGTCATTTCGGGCCGTTTAGCGGAGCACTTGTCCGGCCGGCATGACACCGCAAAGCATGGATCAGCCGGCCAGGAGGCGCAATGCGGCGGCGGCGGCCTGTTCGGGCGTGATGGCGGCGAGCGCCTCGGCGGCCTGGTGAATCCCCGGTTTGAAATCGCGGGCGCGGTAGGAGCTGTTCTGCAAAACGCAGACCCGCGGTCCGAGCGGGCCGGTCTGGTCCGGATTGGTTATGCCGAAGACGGCCACTACGGGGGTATGCATGGCGGTGGCGAGATGCATGCCGCCGCTGTCATTGGCCACGGCCAGCCGGCAGACGGAGAGGATGGCGGCGAGGTCCGTCAACGAGGTTTGGCCGGCCAGGCTGATGGCAATGCCGCCGATTTGATCCGCGACCTGCCGGCACAACTCCCGTTCCGCCGCGGCGCCCAGCACCGCCACGCCGGCGGACAACTCCCGTTGCAGGCGCCGTCCAACGGCGGCAAACCGCTCCGCCGGCCAGCGCTTGGCCGGCCCGAAGGCCGCCCCGGGCAGCAGCGCCACCCACGCGGCGGCGCCGGCCGCCTGCAGACGCGCGCGCCATTGTTGTTGCAGGAGCGAGGGCGCCTGCAAGACTGGCGGCTCGATTTCCACGGCGGCATCGCCCATCAGGTTCAGGTATTCGAAAGCCTGGTGCCGGCGTTCATCCGCCGGCGGCGGAATAACGTCCGTCAGCATCCAATCGCGGCCATGGCCGGGCAGTCCGTAGCGCCGAGGGATGCCGGCCAGCCAGGGTGCCAGGGCGGCGCGGAACGAACGCGGCCAGATATAAGCGGCGGCCGGCCGTTCGCGGCGGAGCGCCCGGACCAGTTGCCGGAGCGCGGGCAGGGCGCCGGAGCAGGGTCGCACCTCGGCGACGGCCGGGTGCATTTGCCACAGCGGCGCCAGGTGCGGCCGCACAACCATGACCACCCGCGCCCCCGGGCGGCGCCGTCGGAAGCTTTGCAGCGCCGGCATGGCCATGATGCTGTCGCCCAGCCAGTTGACGCCGATGATCAAAACGGTTTCCGCGCCGGCCGGCCCGGGCGTTTCAGCGGAAACAGATGCGCGAGATGCATGCATGAAAGTCCTCGGCGCCGCTCAGCAGCTTGATTTCTACCCGCAGGAAATACAGCGGCACATCCACCCGCTGGATTTTGGGCATGCGCACGGCGTCCTTTTCGGTGGTGATGATGGCGCCGGCGCCGCGCCGGCGGGCCTTGTTGATCAAATCAATTATTTCCTGCTGGGTATAGCGGTGATGGTCGGCGAAGCGTTTGCAGTAAACCAGTTGGCCGCCCTGCCGGCGGATTTCATTTTCAAAACCGTCCGGAATGGCGATGCCGGCGACGGTTGCCAGCCGCCGCGAATTCAGCCAGTCCAGCGGCAGACGTTCGCCGGTATAAATATTTTGCAGGTAAAGCGGATGGTGGGCGCAGACGGAGATTTCCGCCCGCGGGTTGAGCCGGCGCAGCCGGGCTTGCAATTCCGTCTGCGCGGCATCCGGGGACTTGGTGATGAAAATGAAATCCGCGCGGCGGATATTGGCCGCCGGTTCACGCAGCAGGCCGCGCGGCAGGATGTGGCCGTTGCTGAAAGGGTTGGTGGAATCCACCAGCACGATTTCCACGCGATGCTTGAGCGCGCGGTATTGGAATCCATCGTCCAGCACCAGGGTATCGCATTTGAGTTTGTCAATGGCGTAGCGTCCGCTTTTCACGCGGTCCTTGTCAACCACCACCGCCACTTCCGGCAGGTTGGACGCCAGCATGTAAGGTTCATCGCCGCTGCGCGCGGCGTCCAGCAGCAGCGATTTGCCGTCGGACACCACCCGCGGCGGCCGGCGCCGTTCCCGGCCGGTGAGCTTGTCGAGATTCTTTTTCCAGAAGCTGTGTTCGACTTTTTTGTAGCCGCGGCTGAGGATGGCGACCCGCCGTCCCTCCAGTTGAAGGGCGCGGGCGAAAATTTCCACGATCGGCGTTTTTCCCGTGCCGCCGACCGTCAGGTTGCCGATGCTGATGACCTGGCATCCCAGGGTATGGTGGCGGAAGATGCCCTGTTCGTAGAGAAAATTCCGCATGGCGATGATCCCGCCGTAAATCCGGGATAATTGACGCAGGACGGAGCGCATGGCTTCCGCGCCGCGGCCTTGCCGGCGGTCATGGATCAGGTCCAGGAAATACTTTTCCAGTTTTTCTTTTTTGTTCAGACCCACCCGGACGCATTCCTTTCACATCAGTTCCGGCCCCCTGCGCGGAAAGATTCCGGCCGGCGCGCCGTTTCCGATTGCGCCTAGTGTATTTTATCCCGCGGGATTTTGCCACTTGAATTTTAAGCGCCTGTCGGCGTGAGTAGAAGGGCGCCGTGTCCGGCGCAGCATGGGCGCGCCGGGGGCCGACCAGGCCGCGGGCAGACATCAGATTGCGCGGAAGGCCAGCGTGGCGTTGTGTCCGCCGAACCCGAGCGAATTGCTCAATATGAAGCGCAGCCGCTGATTTTCACGCGCGGTATTGGGCACGTAATCCAGGTCGCATTCCGGATCGGGCGTGGTGTAGTTGATGGTCGGCGGCACGGCTTGATGCTGGATGGCCAGCGCGCAAATTGCGGCTTCAACGCCGCCGGCGGCGCCCAGCAGGTGGCCGGTCATGGACTTGGTGGAACTGATCATGACGCGGCGGGCATGCTCGCCCAGGGCGGATTTGATGGCGCGGGTTTCGCAGGCATCGTTGAGCTTGGTGCTGGTGCCGTGGGCATTGATGTAATCAACATTCTCGGGTCGTTCGCCGGCGCTTTGGATTGCCAGGCGCATGGCGCGGGCGCCGCCATCGCCGCTTTCTTCCGGAGCGGTTTCATGGAAAGCGTCGCAGGTGGCGCCGTAGCCGGCCAATTCGCAGTAAATCCGGGCGCCGCGCCGCCGCGCATGTTCCATCTCCTCCAGCACGATTATGCCGGCGCCTTCCGCCATGATAAAGCCATCGCGGTCGGCGTCGAACGGACGGCTGGCCTGTTCCGGGGCGTCATTGCGGGTGCTGAGTGCGCGCAGGGCGCAGAAGCCGGCGTAGCCCAAATCGCACAGGCAGGCATCGGCGCCGCCGGCCAGCATGATATCTGCCTCGCCGAGCTTGATGTTCTGCATGGCGCAGCCCACGGCGTGGGCGGCGGTGGCGCAGGCGGTGACGACGGCGAAATTCGGGCCTTTAAGCTGGTGTTCGATGGCGATCAGGCCGGCCGCCATGTTGCTGATCATCTGCGGAATCATGAAGGGGCTGCAGCGGGACGGGCCCTTGTCGCGCAGAATGGCATGCTGGGTTTGCAGGGTCTGCAAACCGCCGATGCCGGAACCGACGATGACGCCGCCGCGCGTCGGGTCTTCCCTGGTCCAATCCAGGCCGGAATCCGTCACCGCCATTTTGGCGGCGGCAATGGCGAAATGGCTGTAGCGGTCGCTGCGGCGCTGATCCTTTTTGGAGAGGAACTCGTCCGCGTTGAATTCAATGACCTCGCCGCCGATTTGCGACTGGTAAGGCGAACAGTCGAACTGCTGCACCCGGCGGATGCCGGAGACGCCGTTCATGCTGCGCTTCCAGAATACATCCAATTGGCAGCCGAGCGGGCTGACCACGCCGAGACCGGTGACAACTACTTTCCGCATAACAACCATCCCATGTTAAAAAAAAGCCGGGAAGGGCGACCGCCATTCCCGGCCTTGCTGGCTGGTCGGATTATTCGCCCAGGCCTTTTTCCTTGAGATAATTGATCACCGCGCCGACCGTGGTCAGTTTTTCGGCGTCTTCATCGGGGATTTCGGCCCCGAATTCTTCTTCAAACGCCATGACCAATTCGACGGTATCCAGCGAATCGGCGCCGAGGTCTTCCACAAAAGAAGCTTCCGGAGTGACCTGTTCGGCGTTGACTCCCAGGTTTTCCACGATGATATCCCGTACTTTATCCTCTAAAGCCATGCGATCCTCCTGTTTGTTATGTTACATTACCATGCCGCCGCTGATGGTCAGGACCTGGCCCGTCATATAGGCCGCGTCCTGGCCGGCCAGGAACAGCACCACGTTCGCCACATCTTCCGGCTTGCCAAACCTGCCCATGGGAATGGCCGCCAGCATTTTCTGCCGGATTTCCTCCGGCAGAACTTCCGTCATTCTGGTTTCAATGAAGCCGGGCGCGACGGCGTTGACCCGGATATTGCGCGATGCCAGTTCCCTGGCGGCGGATTTGGTCAGGGCAATCACCCCCGCCTTGGAGGCGCCGTAATTGGCCTGGCCGGCATTGCCGATCAAACCGATGATGGAGGCCACGTTCACGATGGCGCCGGATTTCTGCTTCATCATGACCTTGGCCGCCTGTTTGGTGAAGAGGAACGTTCCCTTGAGATTGATGTTGATGACCGCGTCCCAATCGGCTTCCGACATGCGCACCAGGAAACCGTCCTTGGTGATGCCGGCGTTGTTGACCATGACATCGAGGCGTCCGAATTGCTTAACCACCGCATCCAGCGCCGCTTGCGCATGTTCCGGGTTACTTACATCCGCCGCCAGCGCCAGTGCCTGGCGGCCGCGGCCGGTGATGGCTTTTTCCGTGTCGGCCAGCCATTCGCGGTTCAAATCGCAGATCGCGACATGCGCGCCCCGGGCGGCGAATTTTTCAGCAATCGCCCGGCCCAAGCCGCGGGCGGCGCCGGTCACAAGGACGATTTTATCTTTAAATTGTTCCATGCCTGTCATTCCGTTGCTGCTGGTATGCCTGAAAAAGTTGCGGTCTTATATCAGAAAACGGGAAATAAGTCTACTGTTAATTTTTCAATTTTGCGGTTTAGCGCAAATGAATCATGCCGGCAGAGCCTTGATCATCAGGTCCCTTCCGAGCCGCCGGCAGTCGGCGAATGCCAGTTCCGGCGCCGATTGCAGCAGCCAGCCCGGACCGCCTGCGGCGCCGGGAGCATCTTTGCCGCCGAGGATGCGCGGCGCGATGAAAAACCGGTATTCATCCACCAGCCGGGCGCGGATCAGGGCGGCGGCCATCTCGCCGCCGCCTTCGCACACCACGTGGAGCAATCCCATGGCGCCGAGCCGGCGCAACAAAGCCGGCAATGATACCCGGCCGCCGGCGGACGGCAGCACCCATACCTGCGCGCCGGCCGCCTGCCAGCGCGCGCGGGTTTTCAACGGGCAGGCATCTGTGGCGGCCATGATGGTTTGCGCCGCATCCGGCGGCTGCAGAATTTGATAACGGCCGGCCAGCATGCCGCGGCTGTCTACAATTACGCGCCATGGCCGGCGGCCCCGTGCGGGCCGGGGCAAGAGGCCCGGGTTGTCCGCCCGGACCGTGCCGGCGCCCACCATGATCGCGTCCGCGCGCCGGCGCAGGGCCTGCACTTCCCGGCGGGAGGCCGGACTGGTAATCCACTTGGATTGTCCGCGGCGGTCGGCGATTTTGCCGTCCAGCGTCATGGCCAGTTTCAGGGTCAGATATGGCCGGCCCCGGACAATCCACTTGGCGAAGGGCGCGATTAATTCCCGTGCTTCTTCGCGGCCGATGCCTTCCATGACTTCGATGCCTGCCTGCCGGAGTATTTTAAAACCCTGGCCCCGATGCCGCGGGTTGGGGTCGGGGATGGCGGCGGCCACTGTCTTGACGCCGGCGGCAATTATGGCCCGGGTGCAGGGCGGCGTGCGTCCCTGGGTGCAGCAGGGTTCCAGGGTCACGTAGATGGTTGCGCCGCGAGCCTGGGCGCCGGCGGCGGACAAGGCCAGCGCTTCCGCGTGCGGGGCGCCGGCGCGCCTGTGCCAGCCTGATCCCACCACCCGGCCCCGGTTGACCACCAGGGCGCCGACCGGCGGGTTTGGCCGGGTAAGCCCTTCGCCGCGGCGCGCCAGGGCGAGGGCGCGCTGCATCCAGAAGCGATGCGGGTCTGTCCGGGCAGCGGCGCTGGAATTGTTTACCATTCAGCCCTCCGCCGTCATGTAGCCGCCGCAATCATGCCGAGCCGCGCCTGATCGAGGATGCCGTTGACGAATTTGCCCGATTCGTCGCCGCTGAATCGTTTGGCGAGGTCCACCGCTTCGTTGATGGAAACGATGGGAGGAATATCCGGCCGGTGTTGCATTTCGAACAGGGATACCCGCAGGATATTTCGATCCACGGCGTTAATCCGCTGCAAATCCCAATTGGCGGCATGTTTCCGGATGACTGCATCCAGTTGGTCGCGGTTGGCTGTTACGCCGCGGACCAATTCGCCGGTGAACCGCTGTGCTTTTTCATCCGCCGGCTGATTTTTCCAGAACAGGGCCAGCGCCTGGTCCGGAGTCAGCGGATTGAAATCCAGGGAAAAAAGCACCTGCATGGCCCAGGCGCGCGCGGCATGACGGGTCGCCATAAGAATTCCTTCGCATGGATGGCGTTAGACGCGGATTATTTGCCATCCAACCGGCGGCAAAGCCCCGCCATTTCAATGGCGGACAGGGCGGCGTTCCAGCCCCGGTTGCCGGCCTTGCTGCCGGAGCGTTCGATGGCCTGATCCAGCGTGTCGGCCACGACGATGCCGTCCACCACCGGTATGTTTTCCTTGAGCGCGATCTGGGTCAGCGCGCGGGTCACCTGGCTGCCGATAAGCCCGGCATGCGGGGTGGCGCCTTGAATCACCATGCCCATGGCGATCAAGGCGTCGTACTTCCCGCTGGCGGCCAGTTTCTGAAGAGGCAGGGGGATTTCAAACGCTCCCGGCACCCAGACAACGGTGATGGCGTCGTTGTCCGCGCCATGCCGTTGCAGGCAGTCCAGCGCTCCGCGCAGGAGTTGGGTGGTGAACATGTCGTTGAACCGGCTGATAACGATGCCGAAGCGCAATTGACGCGCGGTCAGTTCGGCGCTGATTTCCTTGATTTGCATCTGGTGCTTCTCCTGTGATGATTGTCCGCTTACAACCAATGTCCCATTTTCCTGCGTTTCGTGTTCAGATACCTGCGGTTGAAACTATTGGCCGGCAGCACGATCGGGATGCGTTCGACAATGCGGATGCCGTAACCTTCCAGGCCGATGACTTTGCGGGGATTATTGGTCATCAGGCGGATGTTTTGCAAGCCTAAATCCGAGAGAATCTGCGCGCCGAACCCGTAATCGCGCAGGTCGGCGGCAAAACCCAGCCGATGATTGGCTTCCACCGTGTCCAGGCCGGCTTCCTGAAGCGCATAGGCATGGATTTTTTTCTCCAGGCCGATGCCCCGGCCTTCCTGGCGCATATAAAGTATGACGCCGTGTTTCTCCGCGGCGATCTGGCGCATGGCGGCGTGAAGTTGCTGTCCGCAATCGCAGCGCAGCGAGCCGAAGACATCGCCGGTCAGGCATTCGCTGTGCACGCGCACCAGGGCGGATTTCTGGCGCGCCGGCTCGCCCATGACCAGCGCCAGATGAGTTTCCGCATTGGTCAGCGAGCGGTAAAGCTTAAGCTGGAAAACACCGTAATCCGTAGGCAGCATGACTGAGTGGACGCATTCCACCAGTTTCTCGCGCCGGCGCCGGTAAGCGATCAGGTCGGCCACGGAAGTGATTTTCAGGCGGTGGCGCCGGGCGAACGCCTGGAGGTCCGGCAGCCGGGCCATGCGTCCGTCCGGGCGCATGATTTCACAGATTACCCCCGCGGGCGGGAGCCCGGCCAGGCGCGCGAGATCAACGGAAGCCTCGGTATGGCCGGCGCGATGGAGCACGCCGCCTTCGCGGGCTTCGAGCGGGAAAACATGGCCGGGGCTGACCAGGTCGGCCGGCGCGGTCTTTTCGTCCACCAGCGCCTTGGTGGTGCGCGCGCGGTCGTAGGCGCTGATGCCGGTGGTCACACCCTGGCGGGCATCCACGGATTCCATGAAGGCGGTGCGCATTCTATCGGGCTGGTGGACGGAAGACATCCGCTTGATCTGGAGTTTGGCCAGGCGTTCGCCCGTCAGGGCGACGCAGATCAGGCCGCGGCCATGGGTGGCCATGAAATTGATGGCGCGCGCGGTGGTCTTGGCGGCCGCCATAACGAGATCGCCTTCGTTTTCCCGGCATTCGTCATCCACGATTACCACCATTGCGCCGCGCCGGATGTCCTTTAAAACCGCTTCGATGGAATCAAACCGGGCGTTGGCGCCGCGGCAGCGGCGGGGTGCGGCGGGCGCGTCCGAAGTCGGGGCGGAGGTGGTGTTTTTCATGGAGGTCATGCGGTTGTGCAGTATGGCAGAAGCGGGTAAAGATTTGCGCCGGGACATAAACTGCGCCCCAAATCCCGGTGGCCGAAAACTCCTGCGGCGGGAATGCGCCATGTGTTCTGTGCGGCTTTGATCAAAGCGCAGAGCGATTGAACCTGTGCCGGCGCGGGGCGCTGTTCTTCGAAATTGCCGAGCAGCATGATGCCGAGATTGTTTTCATTGAACCCGGACACATGTGCGCCCATATAACACAGCGGCCGGCCGGCCCAGATGCGGCCGGCATAATCAATGATGAAGTGATAAGCGATATCGCCGAAGCGGTTTTGCAGGTGCGCCTCCAGGATGCCGTTGAGATCGCACACGGCGTCATCCCAGGCGGTATGGGTGTTGACGCCGGTGCCGGCATGGTGCACCGTCAGGCGTGTGTAATCGTATGCCGGACGCATCAACGCCGGACGCGGATCAAACCAGGTCCAGGCATGCCGGGGAAAGACTTCCACGCCGGGAAACAGGGCGGCGGCATCAGCCGGGGGCGGCATCGGCAAACTCGCCCCTGCCAGCCGGCGCCAGCCCGCCCAGGCGGCCGCCGCCAGGCCGGCTTTGAGGAATGAGCGCCGGCCGGTCGGCCGGCCGCGCGTAATATGTGAAATGCCGTCATGCATATGCTTGCGCGCTAATACAAATCCAGGCTTACCAGTCCTGGCTGGGCGGTCCAACCGCGGCGGGTTTTCAAAATTTCCAGCCAGGCCCAGCAATGCCGGGTAAGTTCCGCCGCCAGCCGCCGCGCTTTGCGGGATGAAGGCGGCGCATCCAGAATCAAGCCGGCGGCCTGGCGCAGGCGGCTCAGCCCCAGCAACCCTTTGCCGCCGGCGCCGTCCCAGACATGCGCTAAACGCGTCAGCGCGGCTTGCATGGCGCGCAGGACGGCCAGTTCCAGTCCCGGAGTCCGCCCGGGCGCCAGCCTGGCCATGTCCAGAATCCACAATGTTCCCCTGCCCAGGCTGGGAAACTCCGCCGGCCGCACGGCCCGCGAAGCGAAAAACGACGCCCAATCATCCGCGGCTATGCCGGCGGCGCAGGCGGCATCGGCATAATGCCGGGAAAACCCCAGCGGCTGTCCTCCGGCATGCACCAGGCAGCGGGCGGCATGTTCCTCGCCCACCGCCCACAAGGCGCGCGCCGTAAGCAGCAGCAGGTATTCCGTGGCGACGGCGGTGCGGCCTTCCTGCCGCAGATACGCCGCCACCGCCGCCGCGGCAGCCTGCCGCCGCGCCGCGCCGGGTGCGGCGCCTTCAGCCGCCGCGATTCCGGCGGCGGCCAATTCGGCATGAATATGTTTTACGAGCGGATGGTCGGACGGTTGTATTGTACAATTCCAGATCATTCGCGGCTGATTAATCCCCTGATTTCGGTGAGGAATTGATTGACATCCTTGAACTGGCGGTAAACCGAGGCGAAACGGACGTAGGCCACTTCGTCCAGGTTTTCCAGGCGCTCCATGACTTTTTCGCCGATGGCCGTACTGGGCACATCGCGGTCGTATTCGCTGTCCAGTTCATTGATGATGGAATTCACCATTTCTTCCATTTGTTCCATGGTCACCGAGCGTTTCTGGCAGGCGCGCGCGATGCCGCTCAGCAGTTTTTGCCGGTCGAACTCTTCCGAGCGGCCATCCCTTTTCAACACGCGCAAACTGGCCTTGATGATTTCCTCGTAAGTCGTGAACCGATGCCCGCATTGCAGGCAGATGCGCCGGCGCCGGATGGATGCGCCATCCCGCGCCGCGCGGCTGTCTATGACCTTGTCGTTCAGGTGGCCGCATTTCGGGCATCGCATATCAAGCTCTCCGGGGCAAAATTCGCGCTATTTGCCTTGGTTTAACCAAGCATAACACAAGGTTGCGGAAAATAAAGCGCAAAGATGCGGGCCTGCCGGCCGGCGGGGCGCGCGCCGAAGATTGACAAGAACGGGGAAAAAAGCTAGATTTATAAGCCAGTATATAAAAACAGGCCGGTAACGGCTGCACAAGTCGGGGAGGGGCATATCTTGGAACTGGAAACAATGCGCCATAGCGCGGCGCATATAATGGCGGCGGCGGTGTGCCGGTTGTTCGGCAAAGTCCGCCTGGATATCGGCCCGGCCACGGACGATGGTTTTTATTACGATTTCGATCTGGAACACCGGTTGACCCCGGAGGATTTCCCGGCCATTGAGGCGGAGATGGCCCGCATCATTGCCGAGGACCTGCCGTTTGAGCGCCTGGAGGTGACCCGCCGGCAGGCCGAGGAAATGCTGCGGGACCAGCCTTACAAGCTGGAACGGTTGGCGGACATACCGGACGGGGAAAACATCACCTTTTACCGCTGCGGGGATTTCCCTGATCTCTGCCGCGGGCCCCACGTGGAGCGGTCCGGGCAGATCAAGGCCTTCAAACTGTTGACGGTGGCCGGGTCCTACTACCGCGGCCTGGAAACCAATCCCATGCTCCAGCGGGTTTACGGCACGGCCGCCGCCGATGCCGCCGCCCTCCAGGTCATCCTGCAGCGCCTGGAAGAGGCCAAGCAGCGCGATCACCGCAAGCTCGGGCGGGAACTGGATTTGTTCAGCGTGCAGGAACTGGTTGGCCCGGGCCTCATTCATTGGCATCCCCGCGGCGCGCGCATCCGCGTCTTGATCGAGGATTTCTGGCGGCAGGCGCATTTGCGCGGCGGTTACGAATTGCTTTACACTCCGCACATCGGCCGGGCCAACCTGTGGGAAACTTCCGGGCATCTGGATTTCTACCGCGAAAGCATGTACGCGGCGATGGAAATTGACAACGCCGCCTATTACCTGAAACCGATGAATTGCCCGTTCCACATCCAGGTGTACAAATCCGCCAGGCGTTCCTACCGCGAATTGCCTTTGCGTTGGGCCGAATTGGGGACGGTTTACCGCTACGAGAAGGCCGGGGTGTTGCACGGCCTGCTGCGGGTGCGCGGTTTCACCCAGGATGATGCGCATATCTTCTGCACGCCCGGCCAGATGGCGGCGGAAATCAAGCGCACCGTGGACTTTGCCATGCGCATTCTGCGCGCCTTCGGTTTCACCGAAATTTCCGCCTACCTGGCCACCCGGCCGGCCAAGGCCGTCGGCGCGCCGGAAAACTGGGCGCAGGCCACGGCGGCGCTGGAGCAGGCGCTGCGGGAATTGCAGGTGGATTACCAGCGGGATGAAGGCGGCGGCGCGTTTTACGGGCCCAAGGTGGACTTGAAAATCCAGGATGCCATCGGCCGCGCCTGGCAGTTGAGCACCGTGCAGTTCGATTTCAACCTGCCCGAGCGGTTTGACATGTCTTACATCGCCGAGGACGGGAAGGAACACCGGCCATACATGGTGCACCGGGCGCTGCTCGGCAGCCTGGAGCGGTTTTTCGGAATTTTAACGGAACATTACAAGGGCGCTTTCCCGCTCTGGCTGGCGCCGGAACAGGTGCGCGTGCTGCCTTTAACCGACCAGCAGCTGGATTACGCCCGCGGGGTCGCGGACGATTTGCTGGCCGCGGGCGCGCGGGCGGCGGTGGACTCCAGCGCCGGAAAAATCGGCGCAAAAATTCGCAATGCCCAGCTGGACAAGATACCCTACATGCTGGTGATCGGCCCGCGCGAGGCCGCCGCCGGCCAGGTGTCCGTGCGCAGCCGCGCGGCGGGCGACGAAGGCGCTTGCCCGCTGGCGGCATTCCGTGAGAAATTGGCGCGGGAATCCGCCGCGCCGGAATACTAACCAGGGAGGCAGATTATTCGCACTACAATCAGAGTCAATCATCGGATTCGCGTTCCGCAGGTTCGTTGCATCTCCGATACCGGCGAACAGATCGGCGTGCTTTCAACTTCCGAAGCCCTGCGCCTGGCGGAAAGCCGGGGCATGGATCTGGTGGAAATTTCGCCCAACGCCCAGCCGCCGGTATGCCGCATCATGAATTTCGGCAAGTACCGTTACGAGGAAAGCCGGAAGAACAAGCTGGCGCGCAAACATCAGAATACGGCGGTGGTGAAAGAGATCAAATTCCACCTGAACGTGGAAGAACATGATTACACCACCAAGCTGAGCCATATCACGGATTTTCTGCAGAAAGGCCAGCGCGTCAAAACTTCCCTGATGTTCCGCGGGCGTGAAAACGAACACCGGGACCTGGGTTACGCCCTGTTCGAACGGCTGCTGCGCGATTGCGAGAAAGTCGGCGTTGCCGAGTCGCCGGCGAAACTGTTCGGACATAATCTGATCATGCTGCTCAAGCCGCAAAAAGCCGGCAAGGCGGAAGGTGGCCCTGCCGCGCCGGCGGCCTCTTCTCCATCCGCCGGCCGGCCCGGCGTCTGATACGCCCGTGACGGCATGAAAATTCTGCCATATGTGAGCGTAGCGCGTCCGGATCATTGGTTCAAAAACATCTTCATGCTGCCCGGGGTGGCGCTGGCGCTGTTTTTCCAGCCGTCGCTACTGGCGCCCGGCGTCTGGGCAAGGGTGCTCTGGGGCTTGGCCATCGCCTGCCTCATCGCTTCCGCCAATTACGTTTTCAATGAAATCCTGGATGCGCCGACGGATTTGCACCACCCGGAAAAATGCCGCCGCCCCATCCCGAGCGGCCAGGCCGGCGTTCCGGTATGCTGGTTCCTCTGGGCCGCGCTCAGCGCGGCCGGCCTGGGCCTGGCTTGGCGGATGAACCCGGGGTTCGGCGGGGCCGGCCTGGCGCTGTGGATCATGGGGATTCTATACAATCTCCGTCCCATACGCCTGAAAGACCTGCCGTACGCCGATGTGCTGAGCGAATCGCTGAACAACCCCATCCGCCTGGCGCTTGGCTGGTTCAGCACGGGGCTGGCCGCCCCGCCGCCGCTGTCGTTGGCGCTGGCTTACTGGATGTTCGGCGCGTTTCTGATGGCCGCCAAGAGGTTTGCGGAATACCGCAGCCTGGCGGATCCGGCGCGCGCGGCGCGTTACCGGAGATCCTTCGGATATTACACGGAGGAGAACCTGTTGGTAAGCATGTTTTTTTACGCCACCATGTTTGCCTTGAACGGCGGATTTTTCATTGCGCGCTACCATTTTGAACTCATCCTCGCCGCGTTGCCGCTGGCCTATACCATGGCCTATTACCTGCACCTGTCCTATAAGCCGCGGAGTCCCGTGCAATACCCGGAAAAACTGTTCCGCGCGCGCAAGCTGATGCTGCTGGTGCTGGCGTCTTTCGGCGCGTGCACGCTCTTGCTGTTCCTGGACTGGCCGGAGTTCCGCCAGGTTTTTCACAGCACCTTCGCCCACAAGGTGGTGCGCCATGCCCTTGAAATGCAGCCGTAATTAACCAGGAGCGTAAATATGAACGAGTTTCTTGCCGGAGTGGCCGAGATTGTGATTACTCCCCCGCCGGGGCTGAAAATGGCCGGTTTTGCGGAACGCGCCGGCCCGGCGACGGGGACACACGACGAACTGTACGCCCGGGCGGCGGTGTTCGATTGCCGCAACGGCCGGAAAAGCGCCGTTTGCGTGGTGGACGTGTGCGAATTGGACGCGGAAATTGTCGCGGCCGTGCGCCAGCGCGCCACACATAACGCCATCCGGCCCGAGCGCCTGATGCTGGCCGCTACGCATACCCACTCCGGGCCGAGCTTGGACTGCGACAACGAGTTGAATCAGCGCTGGCGGAAGGAATTGGAAGAACGGCTGGCCGAAGTTATCATGATGGCCGATGTGGCCCGCCGCCCGGCACTGGTGGGTGCCGCAGCCGGCGCGGTCGCCGGGGTCGGCGGCAACCGGCGCGATCCGGTCAATGGTCCGGTTGACCGCGCGGTCAACGTCATGCGGCTGGACGATGCCCGCACGGGCAAAACCATGGGCGTCATTGTCAATCATGCCTGCCACGCCACCACCCTGGATTTAAAAAACCTGCTTTACACCGCCGATTATCCCGGCCAGGTCTGCGCCCGCGTGCGCGCCGGTCTGCCCGACCGTCCCGTGGTGTTGTTTCTTAACGGCGCCTGCGGGGACATTAATCCGGGCGGCTACTCCGCGGAAGACAGCGCCCTGGGCCGCCCCATACCCAACCGGACTTTCGAGCGCTCCGCCCGGATCGGCGCGATTATCGGCGATGAAGCCGTCCGCCTCGTCCATGCCATTCAGCCGCGCGGCGAGTTCAACGTGCGCGGCGGCAACCTGCCCCTGCGCCTGCCGGTGCGCGACGGGATGCTGCCGGCCGCCGCGCAGCGCATTTACGCCGCGGCCCTGGAAAAACTGCAGTCCGCGCGGGATTGCGGCGCAGATCAGGCGGAAATTGACCGCCTGCGCCTGGAAGCCGTTTACGCCGGTTGCGAACGGAATTACGCGCAACGCCGGTTTAAACTGCCCAACGGCGAATTGACCACGGAATTGCAGGGGATCGTGGTCGGCGATGCGGTTTTCCTGGGACTGCCGGGCGAGGTGTTCAACGAGATCGGCGCGGCCATCAAGGCCCGTTCGCCCTTCGCCAATACATTCCTGGTGGGGTACGCCAACGACGATGCCGGCTATTTTCCCACTGTGGATGCGCTCAAACAGGGCGGTTATGAAGTTAAAACTTCCATGTTCGGCGATGTCGCCATCAATCGCCTCCAGGGTTGGTCGGGTTTGCTGCTGCGCGGCTTGTTTGATTCCGAGGCGGCGGGATTGACCGGCGCCGCGGGCGCCGTCCGTCCGGCTGCCGCGGCGCCCGCCGGGGTGCTTTTCATGCGGCGCGCTCCGGAGCATCATCCCGTGCCGGCCGCGCGTTTCCCGGCCATTGATTTTCACATGCATTACAGCGGCCACCGCTTTGATCCGGCCGCCGCCCTGGCGGCCATGGATGCCGCCAATGTCCGCTATGGCGTAAACCTGATCGGCGATTCCCTGCGCACGGCGGCCCTGGAGCCTTATCGGTTGCCGCCGCCGGTGCGCGATCGGATCCTGATTTTCGGCGGGTTGGATTTCCGCCGGCTGGATGCGCCGGACTGGAAGGATTACGTTTGCCGCAAACTGGACCAGGATATCCAGGCCGGCGCCCGCGGCTTGAAAATTTTCAAGGAATTGGGCCTGGTTTACCGCGATAGCCGCGGCAACCTGGTGGCGCCGACAGATTCGCGCCTGGCGCCGGTCTGGCGGGCGGCCGCCGAGCGGAACTTGCCGGTGCTCTATCATATTGCCGATCCGCTGCGCAGTTTCCGGCCCATCGCCGGCAATTATGCGGAATTGCGCGCCCTGGATGACGCCGCGCTGAACTGGCGGTGGGGCGCGCCGGGATATCCTTCACATGCCGCGCTGCTGCGTGAGCAGGAACAGTTGGCGCTGGCCCAGCCTGCCACAACCTTTATTTTCGCCCACTTGGCGGCATGCGAGGCCGATTTACCGGCATGCGGGGCGCTGCTCGACAAATGTCCCAACGTGTACGTGGATACCGCCGCCCGGTTGTTTGAACTGGGGCGCCAGCCGGTCAGCGCCCGCGAGCTGTTCATGCGCCATGCCGGCCGGATTCTGTGGGGGACGGATTATTCCTGCCCCAACCAGTATGACGGATACTGCCGCTGGTTCCAATTCCTGGAAACCGACGACGAATGGTTTCCGGCGAACGAGTTTGACCATGCGTTCAATATTTACGGCTTGAACTTACCCGACGATGTGCTGCGCAAGGTTTACGGTGAAAATGCCGCGCGGCTCTTGAAGCTGGAATGGCCCGCCGGGGGCTGAACCGCCAAGGAGTAAGATTGCGCTTGTCTTTAAGATTGCCGGCCGTCATAATGCCGCCATGGAAAAGCGTGATGCAACAGCGCCGCCGGGTTGGGAAGCCGACGGGCGGATTCCCGGCGGCAATGCCGCCGGCGTCGCTTTCATAACAGCCGGCGACACTCCGGAACTCCGATTCACTCCCGATCCCCGCGGCGCGCGACCCTTATGGTTTTGTTTCCAGGTCAAGCCGCCTGCCGCCGCGGCTAATCCGGAAAGCGGGAAATTGCGGCTGGTGTTGGAGCATTACGCCACCCTGGCCGGCGCCCGGGACCCCGCTGAATGCTGTCCGGTTTTCAAGCCGGCGGGGCAGTGGTGGATGCGCTTGCCGGCCGGGCGGCCGGAGTTGGCGCCGGACGGCCGCGCCTGCGCAGTCTGGTCCGTTAATGCTCCGACCGCGCCCATGACAGTGGCCTTGGGATTCCCGTATGCCTACGGCGATTTGCGTCAATTGCTCGACCGGAGCCATGGGTTCTGGCAAGCCGACCCTGTCGGCTTGTCCGCCGGCGGCAACCAACTCCTGCGTCTGGCCAACGCCTACAACGCCGGCACCCGGTTTCCGGGAGCCCTGTACCTGGTTGCCCGCATGCGCGGCAACGACATGCCGGCGGCATGGGTGCTGGATGGGATGCTGCAGCGCTTTGCCGGCGCCCGGCATAACCCGTTCATGGTCTGGGCCGTGCCATTGGCCGATCCCGACGCCGCGCGGTCCGGCGCCTGGCATTCCGCTCCCGATGCGGCCGGCGATTGGTCGGCGTCGGCGGCGCGGCAGGAAACTGCCGTGCTGGAGAACGATATTATCCGCTGGCGCGGCGCCGGCCGGGCGGCGCTGGCCATCAACCTGCAAGCCGCGCCCTTGCACGAGAAGTCCGGCATTTTCTGCGTTTTGCCCGACGCGCAGCGGCATCCCGAAATGCATGCGCAAGCCTTGAAATGGGCGCATGTCATCCAGCATAAGCTGGGACCGGAATTTGCGGCGCCGGAATTTGTCTGCGCCGGGCCGGCGCCGGCGGCAGGCGGAGGATGGTTTCATGACCGGCTGGCGTCCGAACCATTCGGCGTTTGCGCCATCACGGTGCATGTGCCCTGGTCCGGCGCGGGCGAAATCGGTTTTTCGCCCAAAAAATACCGCGAGGCCGGCCGCAACCTTGCGGATGCCCTGATGGAAAAACGGCGCTGACCCGAAGCTGTCCGTTCAGCGGCAATCCGGCGGCAATAACGGTTTGCGGGGGAGGCAAGCAATGCGCATATTCATCCGCTCGCCGCGCGGCGTCCTGGCGCGATGGTTGGCGTTGGCCTTGTGCGCGGCGGCGCCGCTGCCGGGGTCGGCGCTGAAACTGCGGGTCGGCATCTACGAAAACATTCCCAAGGTTTTCAAGGACCAGGCCGGGCAGCCGCAGGGAATTTTCATTGACATTCTCAATGAAATCGCGGCGCGTGAAAACTGGGAAATCACCTACGTTTACAGCACCTGGGCGGAAAACATCCAGCGCCTGGAAAACAATTCCATTGACCTGATGGTGGATATGTCTTATTCCGCCGAACGCGCGGAGCAATTCATGCTCAGCGCGCCCGTGCTGGAATCCTGGTTGGAGGCTTTTTCCCTCCCATCCTGCCGGTTGCGTTCCATTCAGGATTTGGAGGGCAAACGGATTGCCGTGCTGGCGGGTTCCCTGCAGGAACAATACCTGCGGGATGAAATCAGCAAAATTGCCGGCGGCGAGCTGAACCTGTTGCCCTGTCCGAATTATTCCGACACGGTGGAAGCGATCAAAACCGGGCGCGCCGAATTGATGGTGGCCGACCGGTTCTTGAGTTTTTCGCCGCTGCTGGACGAGTGGATTGTGCCGTCGTACATTGTGCTGCGGCCGGGCGGCCTGCATTTTGCGTTTCCCCGCGGCGCGGACCCCAGCCTGGTCTATGCCGTAAACCGGCATGTCGCCGAAATGAAAAACGATCCGCGTTCCGTGTACTACGCGGCGTTGCGGCGCTGGCTGGATATGCAGCCGCGCGAGCTGATTCCTCCCTACATCAAAACGGTTTTGGCGGCCGTCTGCGCGCTGTTGGCCCTGAGCGGGTTGTTTGTCTTTTTGTTGCGGCGGCAGGTAAACCGTCAAACTAGCGCTTTGCGCGAAACCAGCCGGCTCTTGCATGAAACCCAGGCCATTGCGCGGCTCGGCGGCTGGCAGTATGACGCGCGCTCCCGCGGGATGAAGTGGACCGGCGAGATGTACCGCATTTACGGCGTAGGACGCGATTACGATGTCAATAATTTCCTGCAGGACGCCAAATTCTATGCGCCGCAGGATGCGGCGGCCCTGCAGAAGAGTTTTAAGCGCGCCGTGGAAACCGGCGAGCCGTTCAGCCTGGAACTTGGTTTGACCCGCCTCAATGATGAAAAAATATGGGTGCGCATATCGGGCGAGCCGGTGAAAAAATCAAGGCGGGTGCTGCGGGTGAACGGCAACGTGATGGACATTACCGCGGCCAAAGTCTCTAACCTGGAAAAACAGAAACTGCGGGAACGATTGATTATCGCGCAGAAGATGGAGGCCGTGGGCCGGCTGACGGGCGGAGTGGCGCATGACTTCAACAACATGCTGGGCGTCATCATGGGTTACGCCGAACAGGCCTTGGCGCGCGTGGCGCCGGACGATGAACTGCATGACGATCTGGAGGAAATTTACCATGCCGCCCTGCGTTCCACGGAACTCACCCGGCAACTCTTGTCCTTTTCGCGGAATCAATCCTCGACGCCCAAGGAACTGAATCTGAATGCCGCCATCGAAAGCTCGCTGAAATTGTTGCGCCGGCTGATGGGGGAAAACATAGAACTGGAATGGCGGCCGGCCGCGGATTTGTGGCCGGTGCTGATGGATCCGGTGCATGTTGACCAGATCCTGGCCAATCTGTGTGTCAATGCCCGCGACGCGATCAGCGACACCGGCCGGGTGGTTATTAAAACCGGCACGCTGGTTTGCGATGCCGCGTATTGCGCCGCGCATCCGGATTATTTGCCGGGCGAATACGCATGGATGTCGGTCAGCGATAACGGTTGCGGCATGAGCCGCGGAATCATGGAGCATATTTTCGAGCCGTTCTTCACCACCAAAATGCCGGGGAAGGGCACCGGACTGGGGCTGCCCACGATCCAGGATATCGTCAAACAATATCGCGGCATGATCAAGATCGAAAGCCGCGAAGGCCACGGCACTACCGTTAAAATCTTTCAGCCGCGGCAGACAGCCACGGAAGCCGCGGCTCCGGCTCCCGCGGCGGCGGCCGCCGTTCGCCGGGCAAGCGGAACCATTCTGCTGGTGGAAGACGAGGAAATGGTGCTGAAACTCATCAGCCACATGTTGTCCATCATGGGTTACGAGGTTTTAACCGCCAATTCCCCCGGGGCGGCGCTGGAGCGGGCGCGGGAGTATGCGGGCGAGATAAACCTTTTGATCGCCGACGTGGTCATGCCCGACCAGAACGGGCGGGAACTGGCGGAGCAACTGGCCGCCATGCGGCCGGGCCTGCCATGCCTGTTCATGTCCGGGTATTCGCCCGGCATGTTGAAACTGGATTCCCGGGCGCCCTTCATTCAGAAGCCGTTTCTGATCAAGGAACTGGAAACGAAAATCAAGGCGGCCTTGAACGGCAAGGCTTGAATTGCCGCCTGTCGTCCTGGCGGAATTATTTCTGCAGCGCCTTGGACAGCAGTTCCACGACGCCCGCGCCGCCCCGGCCCTTGACGAACTCCAGCACGATCGGGATGAATTTCGACACCATCGCGCTGTCAGGTTTAAGGTTCGCGAAGCCGCCGGCCAGTCCGGCCATGTCCGCCAGTACCTGCGCCTTGCCGCCGCCGATGGAACCCAGCAGGCCGCCGGCCAGTTTGGCCAGCCCGCCGGACTGCGGCGCCGCCGCGATCAATTCCTGCACCCCGGGCAGGGCCGCCGCGATCTTGCTGAAATCGCCTCCCTGCTTGGACTGGGCCAGTTTGAAGATCAGGCCGGCGCCGCCCTGGGCCTGTCCGGGCTGCACGCCGAGTTATTACTACGATTCCTTGCGGTTGAAATATTGGGGGAAAAGGGGGTCGGTCCCGTATTCTAGTATTTTTTCTGCCGGCAGGCCATCAACAGATAACCCCCCGGGATTAAAACTATCTGTCTGCCGCCTGACTGTGCGCGTCCTCGCGCATTCAGGAGCTTTGCCTGGAGCGTGCAGGATATACGACCGTCTATGGCTGTGTCAGCGATGCAGCAGCATGGCACGCCATTTTTGGCCATTCTGACTCAATTCCCAGCGGCTGTTTTGCTGGTAAATCAGGTGGGCGCCATTCCGGCCCAGCGCTGCCGGGTTAACGTTTTGCACCGCCCAGGCGCGGCCGCCAAGCGCCGCCAGTTCGCCGGGGCCGGCATTGCGGCCGGCCAGAGGGACGCCGTTTTCCGAGCAGACTGCCGTGAAAGCCGGCGGCGCAAACGTTTCGCCGCGCCATAAGCCGGGATATCGCTGGAAAAAATCCGGCAATTCATCCGCCCGGAGGATGGTTTCGAAGGCCGGCGGTATTGCCGCGAGGTGCGCCAGCAGGTTGAAATCCGGGGTCCGGCGCTGGGCGGCAAAAACCTGCAGGGGATCAATGCCCAGCAGGTTCCAGCCGTGAAAATTGCCATGGTCGGGAATCAGTTTCTGCCCGCGGTACCAGGCGCGGAAACGGCTGTTCAAGATCAGTCCGATTTCCAGGTGCAGGTGGGCCAGCGGCATGGGAATGGGGGACGAAGAAGTATTGCCCATGCGGCCGATGGTCTGGCCGGTTTTTACCGGCTGGCCGGAGCGCAAGCCGGGGGCGATTTCGGCGAGGTGGGCGTACAGACTGTAAATTTCTCCCAGCGGGTCGGCATGCGTCAAAACCAAGTATTTGCCATAATTCGAATTGCCGGCGATCCGATTGATATAAGCCGCCCGGCCATCCGCAACGGCAAAAATTCCATCCACCGGGCGGCCTCGCCGGTCGCGCTTACAGGCCGCCAGGTCAATACCTTCGTGAAATGTCGCGCGCAGGCGTTTGCCGCGCCGGCCGGTGCGGGTTGATCCATAAAGCGCGGATTCCGGCCGGCCGGAAGCTGTCGGCTGGAAAACACCGGCGGCATCCGGATCCAGCAGGGCGTCCTGAGGGGTGGGGAACGCCATGGCGCGCAGTTGCGAGACCGGCGCCGGCGGCGGTTGCCTGTCCAATTCCATTTCACCCGCGCCCGGCGCCGGATCGGAACGGGTTTTCATCCAACGCAGGTAAACGGCCAGTCCGATGGCGTCCAGCAGGAGCAACGGCAGGATCCACCATAAATGTTTTTTCAAATGCATATCGAAAATTCAGTATATAAAAACAGACGAGCAAATCCAACTGGAAAACCAAATACCGGACAAGGAATTCTCCGTTATTGACAAAATGCTGTTTCCGGTTAAATTGCTGCAAGTGGCTGATTGGTATGTTCGACGGAACCAACCCGCGGAACGAGGAGCGTATATGTCCGCTGCAAAAAAGGGAACTGGCTCGCATCCGGTTAAGACGGCTGGCGGCGCGGCTCGGCGTCCTCAAGCCCTGCTCTTGGAAATCGCCTGGGAGGTTTGCCAGCAACTGGGCGGAATCTACACCGTGATCCGCTCGAAGGCTCCGGCCATGGTTGAGCGTTGGGGCAATCAATACTGTCTGATCGGACCATACAATCCCGCCACTGCCGCGGTGGAATTCGAGGCCGCCTATCCCGCGGCGCCCCTAGGCGCCGCCGTCAAGGCTTTCCAGGCGCTGGGATTCACCGCGCATTTCGGGCGGTGGCTGGTCACCGGCCGGCCGCAGGTGATTCTGCTGGATACGGCTTGCGTACGCAGCCGCATCGCGGAAATCAAGTATTTCATGTGGGAGCATCACAAGATCAGTTCGCCCGCGCATGACGGCGAAGTGGAAGATGTGCTGGCGTTTGGCTTCCTGGTATGCGAATTTCTGCGCCTGCTGGCCGATCAGCGTCCGTCATTGCCGCCGGTGGTGGCGCATTTCCACGAGTGGATGGGTGCCGCCGCCATCCCGGAAATCCGCCGCCTGAATCTGCCGGCGGCGACGGTGTTCACCACGCATGCCACGCTGCTGGGCCGATACCTGGCGACGGGCGACAATTGGTTTTACGATCATTTGCCTTACATCAACTGGCAGGCGGACGCCCGGCGCTTCAACATCGAGTCGCGAGTGCTGCTGGAGCGCGCCGCGGCGCATGGCGCCCATATTTTCACCACGGTCAGTTCCGTCACCGCCCAGGAATGCGAACACATGCTGGGGCGGAAAGTTGACGCCGTATTGCCCAACGGCTTGAACATAGAGCGGTTCATCGCCCGGCATGAATCGGAAAATCTGCACAAAATCTACAAGGAAAAAATCCACAAATTTGTCATGGGGCATTTCTTTCCGAGTTACAATTTCAACCTGAACCGCACGCTTTATTGCTTTACTTCCGGCCGCTACGAATACCGCAACAAGGGATTCGACCTGACGATTGAGGCCATGGCGCGCCTGAACCACCGGCTGAAAATGACCAACCAGGGGATTACCATGGTGCTGTTCATCATCACCCGCCGGCCTTTCCGCACCCTGAATGCCGAAGTGCTCAACAGCAAGGTCATGCTGGAAGAGTTGCATAACGCCTGCATGGCGCTCAAGGATCAATTGGGCGAACGGCTCTTTAAATCCGTCGCTGCCGGACAGATGCCGGACTTGAACAACCTGGTGGATGAGTACTGGCGACTGCGGTTGCGGCGCAACATGCAGTCCTGGCGCACCAACCGCCTGCCGTACGTGGTAACGCACGATATGTTGGACAACGAACACGACGAGGTGTTGAACCAGTTGCGCGTTACCAACCTGATCAACCGGGCAGAGGACCCGGTGAAAGTGGTGTACCACCCGGACTTCGTCACCGCCAGCAATCCGCTGTTCGGCCTGGAATACGACCAGTTTGTCCGCGGCTGCCATCTGGGCCTATTTCCCAGCTATTACGAACCGTGGGGATATACGCCGCTGGAATGCCTGGCGCGCGGCATACCGGCGGTAGCTTCCGACCTGTCTGGTTTCGGCAGTTACATCATGAGCCACACACCTGATTGCGTGAAAAACGGCCTGTATGTTGTTCACCGCCGCAATACGGATTATAACCAGTCGGCCGAGGAGTTGACGGAAATCATGCAGGTATTTGCCGGCATGGATTTGCGCGAACGCATTGCCATGCGGTTCCACGCGCAGGAACTGGCGGAGCAATTCGACTGGAAATATTTGGCGGAATTTTACCACAAGGCGCATTTGTCGGCGCTGGGCCGGATCTGACGACCATGACGGCGGCGGCCAGGGACTGACCGCCCTGACTGCCGCCTTCGCGGGTGTTCTAGGTTCCGCTGTGCGGAGGCCGGCGCTCCTCAACCGGAACATTCAGGGACTGCGGCGCTGCGCGCGCGGCGGTTCAGGGTGCCGGCGCGCCCGGTCCGCCGCCATTGGTTTCGGCAAACCGGAAGATAATTTCGCCCGGCTTGGCCTTGCCCAGTTCCTCGCGCGCCACCCGTTCCACGAAACGGGGGTCGGTGGCAAAACGTTCCTGCTGCCAGATGAACAACTGGGTTCTTTCATCAACCGCGCGCTTTTCCTCCGTCATGCGCGTGACGACGCGCTGGCGGGCGCGGATTTCCCGGATTTTCGGCAGGAACAGGCTGGCCAGGCCGATAATGACCAGGCCGACAAACACCGCTGTCGCCGTGCGATAGACTGTCAGCCAGACATTCATCGGCACTCCATCCGGCTTGCGCGAAAGCTGCGGTGTCAGGCCGAAAAAATTCGCCGCAACCAGTCGGAAACAGCTTAAAATTTCATCATGCCGCCGAACACCGCTTTTCGCCCCAGTGCTTCTTCAATCCGCAGCAGTTGGTTGTATTTGCAGATTCGGTCGGTGCGGCAGAGCGAGCCGGTCTTGATTTGTCCGGCATTAACCGCCACGGTGAGATCCGCGATGGTGGCATCCTCGGTTTCGCCCGACCGGTGGCTGATGACGGCGGTATAGCCCGCGCGATTGGCCATCTGCACGGCGTCCAGGGTTTCCGTCAGCGTGCCGATCTGATTGAGCTTGATCAGGATGGAGTTGGCTACCCCCATTTCGATGCCTTTTTTCAGGAAGCGGGTGTTCGTGACGAAGAGGTCGTCGCCGACCAGCTGCATTTTGCCGCCCAGGCGGTCGGTCATCAATTTCCAGCCGTTCCAGTCGTTTTCCGCCAGGCCGTCTTCGATGCTGATAATGGGGTATTTGCGCGCCAGGCCGGCGTAAAAATCAACCATTTGTTCCGAAGTGCGGACGGATTTATCGCTTTTTTTGAACACGTAGCGGCGCCTGGCGGAATCGTAAAACTCGCTGGCCGCCGGGTCCAGGGCGATGAAGACTTCCTTGCCGGGCTGATAGCCGGCGCGGCGTACGGCCTTGACGATAACTTCCAGGGCTTCGGTATTGTTCTTTAGATTAGGAGCGAATCCGCCTTCATCGCCTACGGCCGTGCTGAGTTTCATTTCCTTCAGGATGCCCTTCAGGGCGTGGAAAACTTCCGCGCCCATGCGCAATGCCTCGGCAAACGACTTGGCCCCCCTGGGCATGATCATGAATTCCTGCAGATCCACCGGGGCGTCGGAATGCGCGCCGCCGTTCATGATGTTCATCATGGGCACGGGCAGCACCTTGGCGTTGGCGCCGCCGATGTAGCGGTAAAGCGGCAAATCGGTGAATTCCGCCGCGGCCCTGGCCGCCGCCAGCGAAACGCCCAGCATGGCATTAGCGCCGAGTTTTTTCTTGGTGGGGGTGCCGTCCAGCTTGATCAACAAAGCATCCAGGCCGGCCTGGTCCAGCGCATCAAAACCGATCAGTTCGGGCTGGATGGTGCGATTGACGTTTTTCACCGCTTGCAGGACGCCCTTGCCGTTGTAGCGGCGCTGGTCGCCGTCGCGCAGCTCCAGCGCTTCATTCTCGCCGGTGGAAGCGCCGGACGGCACCGCCGCGCGGCCGATGATGCCGCATTCCAGTTTGACTTCCACTTCGACGGTAGGGTTGCCGCGCGAATCGAGAATTTCCCGGCCATGCACTTCAAAAATTTCCGACATTGTAATCTCTCCGTTGTCTGAACTTGCTATGGCGCCTGCGGCAGGCGTCCCTGTTTGTTAAGCATTAAACCAAGCGCCGCCGCCGTGCGCAAGTAAATTCAATTTTCCATGGGATTTTCACGGATTTTTTCACGATTTTGCTTGCAGTTGCCGGGTAATGTGTGCATATTACCCGGTTTTTCCAGAAAAGACAGGCACAGGCGGACAATATGAGCGAAGGGTTAGCCAACATCCGTAATATCGGCATCATGGCGCACATTGATGCCGGGAAGACCACGGTCAGCGAGCGGCTGCTGTTTTTTTCCGGCCGGAACTACAAATTGGGAGAAGTTCACGATGGCGCGGCCACCATGGACTGGATGGAGCAGGAGCGCGAACGCGGCATCACCATTACTTCCGCCGCCACCACCGTGCCTTGGGACGGGCATCGGATCACCTTGATAGACACGCCGGGGCACGTGGATTTCACCGCCGAAGTCGAGCGCAGCCTGCGCGTGCTGGACGGCGCGGTGGCGCTTTTTTGCGCCGTGGGCGGCGTGCAGCCCCAGTCGGAGCAGGTGTGGAAGCAGAGCGAAAAATACGGCGTGCCCAAAATCGCGTTTGTCAACAAAATGGACCGCACCGGGGCGGATTTTTATAATGTGCTCGAAAAAATCCGCGAAGTGCTGGGCGGCCAGCCCGTGCCGATGGTGCTGCCGATCGGCCAGGGCGAGGATTTCCGCGGCGTCATAGACTTGGTCAGCATGCAGGCGGTGTATTACGCCGATGCCAGCCAGGGGCGGCAATACACCGAGGAGCCGATCCCGCCCGAACTGCAGGAGACAGCACGCACCTGGCGGGCCAACCTGGTGGAAGCCTGCGCCGAGCAAAACGATGAATTGCTGGAAAAATTTCTGGAGCAGGGGGACTTTTCCAATGAAGAGCTGATTGCCGCCATGCGCCAGGCTGCCATAAGCCGGCGGCTGATTCCGGCGTTTTGCGGGTCGGCTTTCAAAAACCGCGGTATCCAGCGGTTGCTGGACGGCATTGTGCGTTACCTTCCGTCGCCCCTGGATTTGCCGCCCGTGGCCGCGGCGGACGATCCTGCGCAGCTTCGCCCGCCGGCGTCAGACGCGCCCTTCGCCGCCATCGCCTTTAAATTGATGAGCGACCGCCATATCGGACGCCTGTCGTATATCCGGGTTTATTCCGGCACGGTGCATCCGGGCGATGTTGTGCTCAACAGCAACCGCGATGCCGACCAGCGGATCGGCCGGCTTTTACGCATGCACGCCAATAGGCAGGAAGCGATCGAGGCTGCCGGACCAGGCGACATCGTGGCGGTAGTCGGCTTGAACCGTACGCGCACCGGCGATACGCTCTGCGATCCGCAGCATCCTATCCTCCTGGAAGACATTGCGTTTCCGGCCCCGGTGATGTCCATCAGTGTCCGCCCGGAAAACCGGGCGGAAAACGAAAAGACCCTGGAAGGCCTGCACCGCCTGGCCGAAGAGGACCCGACCTTTATTGTCAGCCAGGACCAGGAAACCGAGGAAACCATTATTTCCGGCATGGGCGAGTTGCATTTAGAGATTCTGGTGGACCGCCTGAAACGCGAGTTCGGCTGCCAGGTGGCGGTCGGCAAGCCCGAGGTGGCGTTCCGTGAAACCGGCCGGCAAGCCGCGGAAGGCCAATACAAGCATGTCAAGCAATCAGGCGGGCGCGGACAGTACGCGCATGTTTGCCTGAAAGTGGAGCCGACGCCGCCCGGGTCGGGCTTTGAATTTGTCAACGAAGTCAAGGGCGGGCGCATCCCCACCGAGTATATCCCGGCGGTGGAAAAAGGCGTGATCAAGGCCCTGGACAAGGGGCCGTTTGCGGGATATCCCGTGGTGGATTTGAAGGTGACGGTTTTCGACGGCACATTCCACGAGGTGGATTCCAGCGAAATGGCTTTCCAGGAAGCGGCGCGCCAGTGTTTCCGCGAAGTTTTTCTGAAAACCAAACCGACGCTGATCGAGCCGGTGATGCAATTGGAAGTCACCACGCCGGAAGATTATGTCGGGCCGGTGTCCGGCACGATTTGCCAGCGCCGCGGCCGGATTGACGCCATGGAAAACCAGTCGGGCCAGCGCTTGATCCGCGGCATGGCGCCGCTGAACGAAATGTTCGGCTACGCCAATGTAATCCGCACCATCAGCCAGGGCCGCGCGGGATACACGATGGCCTTCGAGCGCTACGAGCCGGTGCCTGCCGGCCTGGCGGAAGAAATCATCCGGCGCCGGCGCGAGCAGAACAAAATTCATTGACCCCGGCCGGATTGAATTTTACCGGGAGATGGCCCGGTCGCAGGCGGCGGTCAATTCCAGCGTCTTCAAACCATCGGCGTAGGAACAGGGATTGCGGCTCCAGTCGCCGGATTTCACCTGGCGGAGAAAGATTTGGTTTTCATAGCCGTAAATTGACCCTGCCGGCTGTTCATAACGGAACGGCGCCGGTTTTGAGGCCGCGCCGGATTTGCCTGCCACGGGATCGTTGGCCGACCGGGATTGCTGGCCCTCGACGGTCAGGGTTCCCCGTGACGGCTGCAGGCGGTATACCCGTTTTTCGCCGCTCAGCACGATTTCGTTGCGCCAGCTGTCGCCGACCCAGGTATGCACATGCGCGGCAATCAGGCCGTTGTCGAACATCATCAGAGTTCCCAGAATTTCCTCGACGGTGTATTCCCCGCGCCGCGGGTGGACGGGATTATGCCGCATGCCCCGGATTTGACGGACTTCGCCGAAAAGGTGGCGCAGCAGGTCGAAATTATGCGTCGCCTGGTCCGCCAGCGCGCCCCCGGAAAGCCGCTTGTTGTAGAACCACTGCGGCATGCTCATGGCCAGGCTGATGCCGCAGCAGTAGAACGACTGGACCAGGTGAATGCGGTCGCCGCGCATCCGCCGGCTCAGCTCATTCACCAGCGGGATACAGCGGAATACGTATCCCACCTGGACGCGCGCTTTCAGCCGTTCCAGTTCGGCGGCGATGGCCGCCCCGACTTGCACCCGGCGTTCCACCGGCTTTTCGCAAAACACCGGGATGCCCCGCCGCGCGCATTCCAGCAGAGGTTCCCGGCGCACGGTGGACGGCGTGCACAGCCACACGGCGTCGGGCTTGACCCGCTGGAGCATTGTCTGGTAATCGGCGAAAATTTCGCCGCCGAATTCCGCCTGCCGCTTTTCCGCGTTGGCGCGGTTAGGGTCAGCCAGGCCGGCGATTTTTACATCTTTCCGCGCCTGCAGGCAGCGCAGATGCGCCGCCGAGATGCCGCCCACGCCGATAAACGCCGCCTTGATCATATGTGCTCCATTTCACTGCAATTGCTTCAAGTAGGCGATAGTCGCCAGGATGTCGCGCGCCTGCTGTTCGCCGCGGATTTCGCGCTCAATGATGAATTCCCCTTTGAAACCGATTTCCGCCAGGCGTTTGACGAATTCCGGGAACCGCACGCGTCCTTCGCCCACCTTGACCTCCCGTCCCAGTTTCAGCGGATCGGTCGGATATAAACCGTCCTTGGCGTGGATATTGCGCACATAGGAGCCGAAGACGTCCAGCGCGTCAATCGGGTTGCCCTTGCCGTACAGGATCAAATTCGCCGGGTCAAGGTTGATGCCGAGGTTGTCCGCGCCAACGGACTGGATCAGGCGCAGCAGGGTCACGGGCGTTTCCTGGCCGGTTTCAAACCAGAACTCCAGGCCCAGGGTCTGCAGGCGGCGGGCGATCTGGCGCACGGCGATCACGACTCCATTGAAGGACGGGTCCGCGGCGTTTTCGGGAATGAAGCCCAAGTGGGTAATCACGGCGGGCGCGCCCAATTCGCGCGCGAATTCGCCGGCCTGCATCAGTTCCTCGGTGCGCTGGTTGCGGTAGGCGGCCGGCACCAGCCCGAGGCTCTGGGGGCCGGCGGTGAAGTTCCATTCCGCCGGGCCGCTGTAGCCGGCCCAGAAGCCGGCGATTAAAATGCCTTGTTCCCGGGCTTCTGCGCGCACGGCGCGCGCCAGGTCCATCGTCCAGAGCGGGGGCTGCCAACTGACCAGTTGGCAGGTATCCACGCCGTAGTTTTTCAGTTCTTTGAAGCAAGGGGCATCCCCCCGCAGCGGCGCCAGGACGCCGATTCTGTTTTGCATACAAGTTCCTGCGTAATTGTCATGAATGGCGGAAATACCGGCAACATAGCATATCCATCCGGATTTGCAAGAGCAAGACTAAGCCTGAGGCCCGGCGAGCTGTCACCGGATATCTTTCCGGATTGACTGGCGCCGCGCCCGAGGCTTATGATGCCGTCATGCGGACACAAATCACAAAATTGCGGATTGCCGGCATGCATTGCGCCGGATGCGCCGAGGCTGTAAAAAAGGCACTGGAGCAGGTGCCCGGCGTGCAGTCTGCCGCGGTGAACTTGACCCTGGGCTCCGCGCGGGTGGAACACGCCGCCGGACAAGCGGGTCTGCCGGACCTGGCGGCGGCCGTGGCGCGCCTGGGATACGCCGCCGCTCCGGCGGCGGCCGCGGCCGATGCTGCGGCTGACGACCTCCGCCGGCTGGAGGATGCCCGCCGCCGCATGCTGCAGGCCTGGCTGTTTACGCTGCCGCTGATGCTTTGGATGTTGGCGGACATGCTGCTTGCGCGGCCGGTGCTGGGCCATTTACCGCATGCCTGGGGCATGCTGGCGCTGGCAGGCCTGGCTGTTTTCGTTCCGGGGCGGGAAACACTGCGCGGAGCATGGCTTACCATTCGGCGCGGCGCGCCCAACATGGATGCCCTGATTGCGCTGGGGACGCTGGCGGCCTGGGGTTCGGGCTGGCTGGCGCTGCCGCACCATTACGGGCGCGGTCCGGCTTTGCATGGCTTTGCCGGCGCGGCCGGCATGATCATGGCTTTTCATCTTACCGGCCGGTATTTGGAGGCGCGGGCGCGCGGGCGAGCTTCCCAGGCCATCCGCCGGCTGGCCGAACAGGCAGCCAGGGAAGCCTGCGTTGAGCGGGACGGAGTCGAGCGGCGCATACCCATTGCCGAATTGCAGAAAGGCGACGTCATGGTAATCCGGCCGGGAGAGAAAATCCCGGCGGATGGCGCGGTGGTGGACGGGCTGAGCAGCGTGGACGAATCGCTGGCCACCGGCGAACCCATGCCGGCGCGCAAAGCACCAGGCGATCCGGTGATCGGCGGCACCATCAATCAGCACGGCGTCCTGCGCGTCCGCGCCGAGAAGGTCGGGGCGGAAACTTTTCTCAGCCAGGTTATCCGGCTGGTTGAAGAAGCCCAGATGTCCAAGGTGCCCGTGCAGGCTTTGGCCGACCGGGTTACTGCGGTGTTTGTGCCGGCGGTGATGCTGCTGGCAGTCCTGACGCTGGCGGCCTGGCTGCTCTTGCCGGATTTCTTTAACGAACTCGCAGCCTGGACGGCGCGCTTTTTGCCGTGGGTCAATCCGCAAATGGGGCCGGCTGCGCTGGCGCTCTATGCGGCAATCGCGGTGCTGGTGGCGGCATGCCCCTGCGCGCTGGGCCTGGCGACGCCCACGGCGCTGATGGTCGGATCGGGTCTGGGCGCCGAGCGGGGCATTCTTATCCGCCAGGGCGCCGCCATCCAGCTTATGCGGAATGCGACCATCATTGCGCTTGATAAAACCGGCACGATAACGGCCGGCAAGCCGGCCCTTACTGATCTCAAGTACGGCGATGGATGGGACGAACTGGAATTATTGCGGCTGGCGGCCGGTGCGGAGGCCAACTCCGAGCATCCGCTCGGCGCGGCCATTGCCGCCGCGGCGCGGGAACGCGGGATAACTCCGGCGCCGGCATCGGATTTCAAGGCTTTGCCCGGGCGCGGCGTCCGCGCGTTGGCAGATGGGCGCCGGGTGGCCGTCGGCAGCCCCATGTTGATGGAAGAGTTGGGCGTGCCCGTGCCGGCTGGCCTGGAGCGGATTCTGGCGAAACTGGAAAGCCAGGCGAAAACCGCGGTCGTGGCGGCGGTGGACGGACGCGCGGCCGGCGTGCTGGCCGTCTCCGATCCGATCAAACCGGGCGGGCGTGAGGCGGTGGCGGTCTTGCGCGCCCTGGGCATGACGCCGGTCATGTTGACCGGGGATAACGAACGCACCGCGCAGGCGGTGGCGCGGGCGGTGGGAATTGACCGGGTCATTGCCCGGTTATTGCCGTCGGGCAAGGCCGCGGCCGTGAAGCAGATGCAGGCGCAAGGGGAAATTGTCGCCATGGTGGGCGACGGAATCAACGACGCACCCGCCCTGGCCCAGGCCCATGTCGGACTGGCGATCGGCGCCGGGACGGATGTGGCGGTCGAAGCCGGCGGCATTGTGCTGGTCCGGGGCGGACTGGAGGCCGTGGTGGAGGCCGTGGCGTTGAGCCGGGCGACTTTCGCCACTATCCGCCAGAATTTGTTCTGGGCGTTTATTTACAACCTGGTCATGCTGCCGCTGGCGATGTTGGGCATGATGCATCCCGTCCTGGCGGAAATCGCCATGGCTTGCAGTTCCATCACCGTCGTGTTCAATTCATTGCGGCTGCGGCGGCGGGGCGGAAGATTATCCAATCCGGCGCGCCTGTAGCGGACGAACTGCTTTCGGCATCCGGATGGGAAGCGCAACATCCTGCTTCGTCAGACTACGCAGGACAAGCAGTTGCGCCGATCAGCCGGCAAATCATCTCGCGTGGATGCCAAGGGCTTTCAGTCCCAGGAGGATGTCCGCCGCCCGGCGCAGCGCGGCATCCCGGCCGATGCGTTCCGTCAGGGCGCGCTCCTGGCGTTCCTGGTCGGTGATTTCCTTAAAGATATCAGCATCGGGCTTTTCCTCTGCGGATGGCGCCGGCAGGCTGGCGCCGGCTGGGATTTGGACATCCGGCATGAGCGTAGTCGGTGTGGCTGCGGCGGGCAGCAATTCGATTTTTTGCGTGGCGATGAAAAGAACGCGGCCATCCGGCAGCGGCACGGGCGTGCGCACCGCGAGGTCTTGGGGACAGGGCGAGCCGATCAGCATTGCGCCGCGGCAATTCCGTAAAACGGCCGCCAGCCAGGCGGCGGCTCCACGGGTATCGGCGTCAATCAAAGCCATCACCGGCATGGGTAAGGTATGCGCGTGATTGGCGGAGTGCGTGACGGCTGCACGATTGCGTCCGGCCAGAACGCGGAAAAGCGGTTGCCCATTGGTGGAAAGCAGCGAGCTTATCTCTGCGACGGAAGGCAGATCGGCGCCATCGGCGCCGCGCAGGTCGAGGATGACCCCGGCGACATTCTGGGTGGCCCACTCCTGCAATTGACGGACGGAATATTCTCCGGAGCCGTCGTAAATGCCGTTAATCTTCATGTAAGCCAGTTGCATCGGCCATTCCTCCGTCGTTCCGGTCATCGGCATATGCATCAGCGACCGCGTTAATTGGAGGGTATGGCTTTCCGGCGCGGCGGGCGGCGCCGGTTTTCCGGGATCCGCATCCCGGCCGCCGCCTGCGTCCGGCAATTCCGCCGCGGGAGGCGGAATATTTGTTGGCGGCGCAGCTTGATTTCCGGCGGGTGGAAGGCGGTATGCCAGCGTTACGGGCTGGCCCTGGGGTCCGTGCAAGCGGGCGACTACATCCGCCAGCGGCAGGTTCAGAGTGTCGGCGCCGTCAATTTTTTCAATGATCGCGCCGGCCGGCAGGCCGGCGGCGGCGGCCGGACCATCGGGCAGCGCCTGCAGCACCCGCGGCCGCTGATCGCGGATTTCCAGTTTAACGCCGATGCCGTAGAATATGCCTGACTCTTCCTCCCGGCGGCGTTCCGCCGCAGCTGCGTCAAGGATGACGGCGCCGGGGTCAATGGCCTGGCAGACGGCCAGCGGCAGGCGTTCAGCCAGTTGTCCGGCATCAAGCGCGCCTTGCGCGTCCAGCAGGGTAAGCAAACTGGAAAAATCCGCGGTAATTTTTGCGTGGTTAACGGGCGCCTGTTCCGCTTCCGCTACCGCCCCAGCCGCCAATCCCGCGACCAACAGGGAAATACAAATGCGCCATACAAAAATTTTCATGCCTGCGCCTCCATCCCGGCCTGTATGCGCCGGTCCGCCAGTTGCACCTTGGCGGCGAGTTTTTGTTTGTGGCGCCGCAGCGCCGCCGCCAGTCCCGGCCGGGACAAGCCCAGCATCTGCGCCGCCAGGATGGCGGCATTCACCGGGCCGGCCGAGCCAAGGGCGACCGTGGCCACCGGGACGCCGGCGGGCATTTGCACGGTAGCCAGCAAGGCGTCCAAGCCTTCCAATGCTCCGCCTTTCATCGGCACGCCGATAACCGGCAGCGTGGTATGCGCCGCCAGTACGCCCGCCAGGTGGGCCGCTCCGCCCGCGGCGGCGATGATGACCTGCAATCCGCGGCGCGCGGCGTTTTCCGCGAATTCCGCCGCACGCTGCGGCGTGCGATGGGCGGACATCACGTGCGCCTCGCAGGTTATGCCGAAATCCGCCAGTGTTTTGACGGCCGGCTGCATGGCCGGCCAATCCGAATCGCTGCCCATGACTACTGCGACGGCTGGTTTCTGCTTAGTTTTCATGGTTGTATTTTCCTTTACTCCGCCGCGGTGCTTAACTTGTTACCCCGTCTTTCAATCCCCGCGCGCCAATGTCATTTCGCATGTAAACACCGTCAAACTTGATCAGCCGCGCCGCGCGGTAAGCCTTCGCCACGGCCGCCGGCAGATCATTGCCCAGCGCGGACACGTTAAGCACCCGTCCGCCATTGGTCACCGGCCGGCCGGCCGCGAGTTTGACTCCGGCATGGAAAATGAAGGTGTCGGGCAAGGCTGCCGCCGCTTCCAGCCCGGCAATCGCATCGCCCTTGCGGTACTGGTCAGGGTAGCCTGCGGCGGCGAGCACAACGCAAGCGCAGGCGTCCGGCTTGACTTCGAGCAGGTTTTCTTCCAGCCCGCCGGCGCAGCAGGCCTTGAGGGCGGGGAGCAGGTCTGACTGCAGCCGCGGCAGGATGGCCTGGGTTTCCGGGTCGCCGAACCGGCAATTGAATTCCAGCACCCGGGGTCCGCCGGGTGTCAGCATCAGCCCTGCGTACAATACGCCCCGGTACTCAATGCCGCGGCGGTTCAATTCACGCAGGGTGGGGTTAAAGATGGTGTCCAGCACCATGGCGCGGAAGTCCGGGGTATCCCACGGTGCGGGCGAGTAGGCGCCCATGCCGCCGGTGTTCTTGCCGCGGTCGCCGTCGCCGATGCGCTTGTGGTCCTGGGCGGGCGGCAGCAGCAGGGCGTGCCGGCCGTCCACCAGCGCGAGGACGGAGATTTCGTTGCCGGTCAGGCATTCCTCGATCAGCACCCGGCTTCCCGCCGCGCCGAATTCCTTGCGCACCATGGCGGTTTCCACGGCCGCTTCGGCTTCGGCGGCGGTTTGGCAGATCAGCACGCCTTTGCCCGCCGCCAGGCCGTCGGCCTTAATTACCAGCGGCAGCCGTGCATCGCGCAGGTAGGACTTGGCCGCCGCCGGATTGGAGAAAACTTGGGCCGCGGCCGTGGGGACGCCGGCGGCGGCGAGGATATCCTTGGCAAACAGTTTGCTGCCTTCCAGACGGGCGGCGTTCCGGACGGGGCCGAAAACGCGCAGGCCGGCGGATTGCAGATCATCCGCCAGGCCGGCGCAGAGGGGAACTTCCGGGCCGACGATTGTCAGTTCCGGCCGCGAGCGGCGCGCCCAGGCAGACAAGGCCGGCAGATCTTCGGCCGGGATGGCGAGATTTTCACCCAGCGCGGCCGTGCCGGCATTGCCCGGCGCGCAGAAAATTTCCGGCCGCGCGCTGTCGCGGGCAAGTTTCCAGGCCAGGGCATGTTCGCGGCCGCCGCCGCCGACAATCAGGATTTTCATATTAGATTTCTCCCTAAAAATCAAAGCAATTCACACACCCGCGCGGCGCTGGCCGCCGCCGCGCCGGATTTGGATTCCACCAGTTGCCGGGCCCGTTCGCCGTATTGCCGGCGCAATTGCGGATTGCTCCACAAACGCAGCAGTTCGGCTTCCAGTTCCCGGCGGTCGCGCACCTGGATCACGGCATCCGCGGCCAGCAAATCTTCCATGACGCCGGCGAAGTTTTCCATGTGCGGTCCGGTTATGACGGTTTTGCCGAAGGCCGCCGGTTCGACCACGTTTTGGCCGCCGTGATGGCAGAGGCTTTTGCCGACGAAAATCACTTCCGCCAAAGCGTAAAAATCAGGCAGATCGCCGGTAGTGTCCACCAGCAAAACTTTGCCGCCGGATCCGGCGGCAGCGGGGGCGGCTGCCGCTTCCGGCAGGTTCCGCCAATGGCTCCACCGCTCGGCCTGCAAGCCGGCGTGCTGGATGTCTTCCAGGACGGCGGCGGCGCGTTCCATGTGGCGCGGCGCCAGGATCAGGCGCGCGGCCGGATCCTGAGCATGCAGGCGTTGGAATGTTTCCAGCAGGATCGTTTCCTCGCCCGGCCAGGTTGAACCGCCCACCAGGAAGCGTAAATCCCCCGGGAAGCCTGTGGCCTGCAACTTTCGGAGCGCGTCTGCGCCGTCATGCGCGCGGCGCGCGGCCAGCGCAACATCGTACTTGGCCGAACCCAGGACATGCACCCGGGCCGGGTCGGCGCCCAGGGCCGTCAGCCGTTCGGCGTCCTTCCGGCTTTGCATCCCGCAGAAATCCAGGCCGGCCAGCACCGGCGCCACCCATCGGCGTATACGCCGGTAGCCGCGGAATGAACGTTCGGAGACCCGGCCGTTGATCAGTGCGGTGGGAATGCGCCGGGCATGCAGCGTGCGCAGCAGGTTGGGCCAGAATTCGCCGTCCACCAGCACCAGTATCCGCGGCTGCAGCTGGTTAACCGCCAGGCGCACTATTGCCGGGAAGTCGGCCGGGTAATACAGCAACAAATCGCGCGCATCCAGATGACTGCGCGCCAGCGCGTGGCCGGTGGACGTGGTGGTGGTGAGGATGAAGCGCAACTCCGGACGCAAGCGCCGCAAGGTCTCCATGAAATCAAGCGCCGCGCGGATTTCGCCAACGCTGACGGCATGCACCCAGACGCGCTGCGCCGGCGGCAGGGCGTCAAGCTGTGCGCGGGTGGCGGCGTCATAGCGGCCGAAGCGCTGGAGGAAGCCGCGGCGGTAGCCGCCCCGGCGCCACATGCGCCGGAGGAAATACGGGAGCATCAGGAGGTAAACCAGCGTAAAAACGCAATTATATACAAACCACATATGTAGACTTTCCGACCGGCGGTCCGTTTATGCCGAATACTGTTTCAATGTAGCATAAACCAACGCCGAGTTCCACCATTGTCTGAAGGTTTTTTGCTTGGTGTCCGGGCGGCTTCGTGTGAGAATATTCCGGTTTCCGAACTCGATTATTGAATTGGGAGGTGCAGCATGCCAATGGTTGCCGCCGGCAGCGTGGAAATCTATTACGAGGAGCAGGGAAAGGGCGCGCCGCTGGTTTGCATTGCGGGGCTGGGAGCGGCGCATGACGCCTGGGCGTCCGTGCGCGGCCCTTTGGCGGAAAAATTCCGGGTGATCGTCTTCGACAACCGCGGCGTCGGCCGGACGCGCGCGCCGGCCGCGCCGTTTGACATTGACCGCCTGGCGGATGACACCTGCGCCCTGCTGGACGCCCTGGATTTGTCCGAGGCCTGCCTGGCCGGGCACTCCATGGGCTGCGCCATCGCCCTGGCCGCGGCCCGCCGGCATCCCGCGCGGGTGGCGCGTTTGATTTTATGCAATCCCTGCGTCCGGCTGCGGGCGCGCAGCGAATTTGTTTTCCGCACCAATGCGCGTCTATGGCGCGCCGGGATTTCCGCCGGGCGGCTCTTCCCGGTGATCATGCCCTGGTTGTTTTCCGAGGCCTGGCTGGCGGATCAATCCCGGGCGCAGGCGCTGATGGATGCCGTGGCCGCGCTGCCGGCGGCGCAGACCGCAGAGGATTTCGAGCGGCAACTGGAGGCCATGGTTGCCTTTGACGTCCGGGGCTGGCTGGCGGAAATCCGTCCGCCGGCGCTGGTCATTGCCGGGGCCGAGGACCTCCTGGCGCCGCCGGAGGATGCGCGGGAACTGGCGGCGCAACTGCCGCGGGCGCAATTCGCGGTCCTGCCGGCGGCGCACTTGAGCCTGGCCGAGGCGCCGGACCGGTGCGTCAAGCTGATAACGGATTGTCTGGCATCCTGAAAACCGGAAAAGCCGGATATTTCAGGGATCAACCATGACGGGCTATTTTGCGATGCCGGCTGGGGTTGCAGCGGCTGTCTGGCAGCCTCCGTAAACTGCAGCAGGATGTCGGACAGATCGCCGTCATAGCCGCAGTCTTCCCGCAGGAACCGCAGGTGGGGGTAGAACTCGCCGATTTCATACAGGTTGTGCGCATCGCTGCCAAATGTAATTTTTACGCCTTGCGCGATGCACATCCGGAAAAACTCAGGCGCCGGATTATTGGTGTGAAAATTCAGTTCGGCGGCCACCTGGTTCTCCCGTAATAGTTTTACCAATTGCGGATATATGGCAACCGGGGGCGGCAGGCGGTTTTTCTGGAATATGCGCAGCGGATGCGCCAGGCTGACGATGCCGGAACGCAGAAACCGGTTGAGCATGCCCAGAAATTCATCCTGCAACTTTGCCGGATCGGGCTGCGGGGCCGGCAGGCCGGGCAAAAAATGCACGGCGCCGATCGGCAGGCGCATGGATTGCAAATGCGCGGGATGGACGACCGGCAGACCGTCCAGGCCGCAGTCCAGTTCCATGGCGGCGGCGGCGAAGGACGGGTCCAGCCGCGCGGTGTCCGTAAAACAATCCGACACACGGTCGTGCGGCAGCGGCGCCGCACCGCGCAAAAAATTACCCGACCAGTAATCGCTTTTATCGAAGTATAAATGGCCGGAATGTTCGGTGAACACCATGTGTTTCAATCCGAACAGCTTGCCAAGCTTCAGCGACCGGCAGACATCCATGTTTTCGTTGCAGTAGGCATAAGGCGTATGCACGTGGAAATCTGTCAGGCCCAGTTCCGCGGGATTGGCCAGCGCATGACGGGTGATATCAATCAGGCCGTCATGCATGTCCGCCGCCAGGAATTGGAAGGGCGCCTCGCATAACGCCGGCGAGGCAATAAAAGACATGCCGGAATCCTCCAGTTCCAGCCCCTTGTGGTAATGGCCACTGATGGTAAAGTTGACGCCATGGGCGCGCATGGCGGCGATGATTTCCGGCGCGTTGGTGTAGTTGTAGGGGCAGTCCGACCGGCCGGGGGGGAAAAGCGGCACATGCTGGACGGTCACAATCGGGCCGTCGAAATCCCGGCGCGCAGCGGCAAACCGCGCAATATCCGGCGCGCTGCGTCGGGCGTTGTATCCTTCGGTTTGCAGATCGGCAAACGGCAGGAACCGGACGCCTTTGACGTCAAGGCGCTCCGGCGGGCGGGGCATGATCCGGTAGAACAGATCCGGCGCCGGATCGTGATTGCCGGGCAGGACGATGCAGGGCGATTCCAGCAGTTCCAGTATCCGCCGCAGCCCGTCCAGATATGCTTCATTGCCGGCAGAGCCGGGTTCATCCACGAGGTCGCCCAGGGCCAGGGTGACATCGGGCCGTATGAACCGGTTAAGGCGGCGGACGGTCCGCAGCAGGAAAACATCGGCGAAGTATCCCTGGCGTTGGGCGGCGCCGCCGGGATCGTATGATTGGCGGTGCAAGTCGGCGATAACCGCAATTCTGACGCGCTGCTTCATCCCGCCACTTCCTCGATCCGGACAATGCCGGAGCGGTCGGCTACGACGCGGTAACGATATAAAGCCGGCGGTTCGCAGGTGTTGCCGTTTTGGGTCAGGCGCAGGATTGTGTTGATGTGGTATACCCGGCGGGATTTGATCAGCCGGACCTTGTCCCCTTCGACGTAAGTCAGGTCATCGTCCGATTTGTCCATCTTGTAGAACCAGTGGCGCATGTCCAGCCGGAGGATTTCGCATAAAGCCGTCAGGCGGCTTTCCGAAGCGCGCAGCCGTTCCGAGCTGAATTTTACTTCCTTGTGGTAGTGCAGAACATCTTCCGCGGGCGTCAGCCCCATGTAGGCATGCTGGCGGTTGTGGCGCAGGCGGCGGACTTCCAGGGGCAGTTGTTCCATCGCGACCATCCGCACGCGTTCGCGCGTCAAGCCGGCGCGGAGGCCGGAGTACGGATTGATCAGGCGCTGCATCCGGTCCGCCACCAGGCGCGGCAGCAGCCGCTGGGACCAGGCTCGCAAAAATTCCTTGATCCGGTCCTTGAACACGTAGGCGGCGACGGCCAGGATGGCCCAGGGATAACTGCGCACGTTAAAGTACATTTCGGCGATCACCGCGGCGGCGACGGCGAAGGCCATGGCCACGGCGGCCGCGATGCCGAATGACAGATGGAGCATTTGCTGCGGCAGGCGGCTGCGGGCGACGGTCATGTACATTGCGCTTTCCGCCCATTTTTTCAACTGGTGCTCGCGGAAACTGAACAGCTCGTTGGTGCGGTCATTGCCGGGGTCAACGACCGTTTCATAATGGCGGCTTGCGCGGCGGGCGATTTGCGCGGCGATTTCCGCGCGGCACCGCGCCGCCATTTCCGGAAGCAGACCGGCGTTGGCCAGGGAGCGATAAAGCCGGTAGAAATTTTTTTCCGCCCGGATGCTCAGCGATTCATCCGTCCAGCGGTAATGGTTGCGGACGGTTTGAGGAACGTGCGGGGCGAGAATGAGCGGTTCCAATTCGGCAAAAGCCTTCAAGATGGAAGATATTTCGCCCAACAGGCGCCGGAAGACTGATTCCACGTCTTCCGGCGGAAAATTTTTAACGGCGGCCATTTGATCAATCAGCGCGCATTGGCTCCGGAACTGGCTTTGGAAAACATTGACCAGCATACGCATTTCATAAATCATTTTTTTCTGCGTTGGCTCGGATTCCAAGCCGGCGCCGGCAGCCATTTTGCGAATCCGGCTCAGCGGATTGCGATCGTCATTGGCATCGGCGAGCAGGCCTAAGGGCAGGGGGAACGGCTTGAATCTGGTGTAGGCGATCAAATCGTGAAAAAACTGATCGCGCGGGTTGAATTCAGTCCAGTGCTGGAGCGGGTGGGGCATGAAAAACCAGACATCCATCCGGTAGGTCTCGCGGCCCCGGGCGGAGCGGTCCAGCGGATAGGTTATTTCAAACTCCAGATGCCGCCGGCCATGCGTGCTGGTAGTGCAGTTAAAATGCGACATAGTCCGCTCCTTCGCGGGGAATATTACAATCCGCTGTGTATTTGTCAATGCGGTCCGGCCGGCGGCCGGATCGGCCGCCAGGTATATTTCCGCCGATCATGAATCCTCCGGATGGTCGCCGGGGAATTTGGCCGTCAGCCGGTCCGGCCGCGGGTAGGGCCGGACAATATTTGCCGCCGTTCCGCGCAAAATTTGGGATTGGAGCGCAAAGGAAGTTTATGCTTGAATATTGAAAGTCCGTGTTGCAATATTCAAGGCATGAAAAATATTCCCAGGCAATTATTGTTGGATAAAATTGGTGGTTTATTGAAATCGAATCGCGGTGTTGTGCTGTTGGGTCCTCGCCAATGCGGCAAAACTACGCTGGCGCGCATTTTCTCGAAATCGGCGGATCAATCGGCGTATTATGATCTTGAAAATCCAACTGACTTGGCAAGGCTTTCCGATCCAATGCTGGCGCTTGAGTTGCGCGAGGGTTTGGTTGTTCTGGATGAGATTCAGCGACGCCCTGATTTGATGCCGGTTTTGCGGGTATTGCTTGATCGAGAGCCGTTGCCTGCCAGATTTTTATTATTGGGCAGCGCATCTCCCGATATTATACGCGGAACCTCCGAATCGTTGGCCGGTCGAGTCGCCTTCATTGATATGCATGGATTTGATCTTGCGGAAATCGGCGCTGGCTCCATGCGTAAATTATGGTTGCGCGGCGGATTTCCTCTTTCATTCGCGGCTCTTTCCGATGAGGACAGTTTTCAGTGGCGCAATGATTTTATCCGCACATTCCTGGAACGGGATTTGCCGGCATTTGGTCACAATCCGGCGCCTGACACCATGCGTCGTTTTCTCACGATGCTGGCTCATTACCATGGTCAGACATGGAATGGATCGGAAATTGCCAGATCGCTGCAGGTTTCGCATACCACCGTCCGGCATTATTTGGAGATAATGTCCGGAGCATATCTGGTGCGGCAGCTTGTTCCATGGTTTGAAAATGTCGGAAAACGTATTGTGAAATCACCGAAAGTTTATATTCGCGACAGCGGTATTTTGCATGCCTTGCTAAATCTGGATTCTTTTCATGGTCTGGAAGGACATCCCAAACTTGGCGCTTCGTGGGAAGGTTTTGCCCTGGAAAACATGTTGTCAGTTTTGAATTATAGGCATGCGTATTTTTGGGCTACTCAGAGCGGAGCGGAACTGGATTTGTTTTATATCAAAGACATGACCAGACTGGGAATTGAGTTTAAATATTCCAGCGCGCCCGTTATAACACGTTCCATGCGGATTGCTTCGGAAGACCTGAAGCTGGATCACATTTATATTGTTTATCCGGGTGCGGAACAATATGCATTGTCCAAAAGTATCACCGCGATCAGTCTTTTGGAACTGATGCGGTTGTTACGGGAATAATTCCCGCACACAAAACCTCCAGGACACAGAGTAGGATAACCATTTCGCCCCGTTTGTCGGGTGGAAGTCTTTTTGCGCGAAGACTTTTTGTGGTTTATATCAATCTCGATCGCGCCAGGGACCGCTGCGCAGCAAATCCAGGAAAGCGTCGGAAAGCAGGTAATAGGCGAAATACATCACGCCGGCGGGCGCGTATTGGCGCTGCAGGTCAAGCTGCTGCAGACGGGTCAGATCGCTGCCGCCCTTGACGCCGGGCGGCGCCAATGCCGGCAGAAGCCGCGCCCGGCTGCCGGCGGGCAGCAAGCCGTTAATTTCGATGAAAAGGTCTTTCATCTTTTGATTGTCGGGAGCATAAATCATGGGCATGACGTAATCGGCGTAATTGGTCCATTCCCACCAGTACTGGCCTTTGCCCCAGGCTTCGCGTTTGCCGCGGAAGGTGAAGACGCCCAGTTTGATTTTCGGATTGATGGCAGCGATGTTTTCCGCGGTTGTCCGGATCACCCGGGTAACCGGGCGGGCGCGCCAGTCGTTGTAGGCTTCCTGGTATTGCCCCATGACGTCATCCGGCCACTTTTCAATTTTCAAGCCGGTATCCTGCTGGAATTTCTCCCGGCAATAATTGCAATAACAGGTTTCCGACCAGCGGATATAGTCGTAAAAAATGTAATTCACCGGATACTTTTCAATTATTTCCCGCGCTTTGTCGATGGCGTAATCCGGCACTTCCGGGCGCGAACGGCATGGATCAAGGCGCGGAGATTTGCGGAACGGTGCAGGCGGCTTGCCGACCAGGCCGCCCGGGACCACCCGCCAGTCTTCTTCCAGGGCCCGGGCGTATTCCGGCGAACCCTCATAAACGCTGAAGGCGGAAAATGACGGGCCGATTTTCAAGCCGTGTTTATGGGCGGTGTCAACCCACTTTTGCATCCAATCAGCATCGTCCTCCCCGGCATACGCGGCTCCCGGCTGAACATTTTTGCCGTAAAGCTTGCTGGGATAATGGCCTTCAAGGTGGGTGACGGCAACGCCGGTGAACCCGGCGCCGGCCAGCCGCGCGCAGATTATTTCCGGGTCGGGCAGGCTCCGCGCAAAGGTGAAGACGATGCGCTCCCCGCCCTGGACGGCCGGCATGGAAACGGCGTAAGCGCGAACCAGTTCCGATTCCGCCGGGAGAATAAAACGAATGGCCTTTGAAAATTCGCCGGCCGCCGCGGCGGCCGCCGCCATCTGCCGCAACTCATCGGCGCGGGACCGCATGTTCCGGCCTGCTCCCGAAAATACGCGGCCGCCGGTTTGGTTGATGTTGGTTTCGTATTCCTGCAGCAGTTTATGAAAAATATCCGGCGCGCTTTCCGGCAGCAGCGCCGCCGCCGCGTCGGCCAGAAACAGGCGGTAATCTCCGTAAATATTCAGGTTGGCAATGTAACCGCAGCCGGTTTTAAATATGGCCGGCGAGTGGCGTTTTTCCCGGTGGTCGAGCCAGAACCGACGGTTTTTGCCTTGCCTGATTCGGGTTCGCTCAGCGCGGTAAACCAATTGTCGGGGATTTCCCTGGCGCGCAATGTATGGCCGTCCGTATCCGTCCATTCCACGGCGCGCAGATTTTCCGGGTTGTCCCGGACCGTTTTGCCGGCCACCGCGATGCCCGCCGGGGCCAGCAGGTACTGTTGGACTTTTTTGCCGATGGCGCCCTGTAAAAAAATTACGGCTTTGCCGCCGGCTTGAATGAATTGATCAATTTTTTCGAAGGTGGCGGCCGGAATATTTTCCTCTTCCCAGGGCAAAGGCGCAAAGAACAATATCAGTTTGTAATCATCCGGACTCAAATCCCGGACATTCAGAAAATGCACCGGAATAAAATCAACCGCCAGGCCGCTCCGTTCGATCTTGGGGACGACGCGATTGCGGATATCGTAGCCGGCGCTGCCGATCATGGCGATTTTATTCCGCGCCGCGGTCATCCCGGTAATTTCCGGCCGCCATTCCGCCACTTCCGCCTTGGCGGGATCGGTAATCACCAATCCCTTGCCCGCGAGGCACCACTTGACCGTGTTGAGCATGAGTTCCCGGTCCAGACCTTCCAGGATGGCGGCCAGGCCGGCGGGGTGGCCGCCGAACAGGCCGTTGAACACCACCCGGCCGGCGCCGACCGTCCCGGCCGCCGCCGCGATTTTTTCGGTGGCGATGTCGGCGAGCAGCGCCGTGCCGCCTTTTTGTTCAAACATGAAATGGTCGTTGTACATGTGTGCGGCTTCCTGGCCGGCCTGGTAACCCGGCAGATAATCAAAATCCGCGTTCAAGGCGTCGGGAACGACAATTTTGATTTTCGCGGCGGCGGCGCGTTCCGCGGTGCCGGGCGCGACTATTTCAGGGAAAAGGGGCAATTGACCGAACGGGGAGCGTTCCGCGCCGACGGCATTGCTGATGGTCGCAAAGGCTTTGGTCCAGTAATTCCGGTGTGGGAACTGTCCGATCCGGATTGGGCCACATGCCAGGTGGTCTGCGCCCGGGCGGCCGTGATGGACGCGCATCCGCAAGCCGCAGCGAGCAAGGAAGCAGCGATCATTTTCATGTTAATTCTTCCGGTAACTGCGATTTATTCGGCTTTGATAAAATTAAGGCGGCAAAAAGATGATGGCAAGCCTTTACTCAGCAGTTGAATTCAATCTTCAGCTCATGCCGCCACCGGAACCGCAAGGCGAAAACATCCGGCGCCGCATTTCCCCGGCTGTACGGCGAAAATCCCTTAAGCGCCACTGGTTCGGGAGTGACCGCGGAACTTATCAATTTCATGGCAATCTCATTGGCGGGCAGCGTGGTGATTACCGGCTGGTCGGCGTCAACCTGCAAAGTCAGGCGCGCCCCGGCTCCGATATCCCAGCGCAGGGTTCCGGCGAATGCCGCGTAAAACAATTTCGCTTCGGCCCAGCTATCGCCCATTTTCAATTCTCCGGTGCGCACGGTGTAAGCGTCATCGCCGATCCGGAAGGTCGAATATTCCGGATCGCGCTTGGATTTAATGCCGGTGAGGATGATGCCGCGATCGCGGTGCGACAGGTAAACCATGTTCTGCTGGTCAAGCGAGTAATCTGAATTAGGAGTACGGGTGCGGTTTAACGCGCGCAAGGCGGAAATGCCGGCGGTAAATCCATGCCGGCGCAGTATGCCGAGCGGCAGGGTAATCCGGGAACTGCCGTCGGAGCGGTATTCGGGGGTCTCCGCCGGTCCCGCTTGCATTAAATCGAGTTCGTGGTATATGACGGCAAGCCATTCCGCGCGGGCGGCGGAAAAGTCCCGGTCCGCCAGCGACTCGCGGATGAAAGCGCGGCCGCGCGAGGTAAGCGAATGCAGCGCCAGGCCGTAACAGCTGCCGGCGACGGTTGTATTGGTGCGTTCATCGGCGATGGGAATCAATTCGCGGCGTTCGTTGATGAACGACCGGAAGAAGTCGCCGGCCTTAATGAATTTATCGCGCGGCCGGTTCCGGCCGTCCAGCACATCGAACAGGCTGCCGGCTGTCAGCGGCGTGTATACCAGAGACGGTCCGCCCTCGCGTTCCGCGTTGGTATGCTCCTCGAAGTAACCGTCCGGATGGCCGGAATCATAAAAACGCTCGGCGAATTCGCGGGTGAGTTCGACCCAGTCCGGCCGGTGAAATGCCTGTCCGCAATGCCAGATGCCCTGCATGAATATGGCGGTATGATTGTTGACTCCGCCGACAAGATGCAGGTCGCGGCATCCGGGCTGAAACCGTTTGCACAATTCGATTGCCGGCGGAACCTGCGAGTTGACCGTGTCATGGAACCATTGCCGTGTTTCCGGGTCAAGCCGGCGGTCCAGCGCGCGGTAAGCCAGGGCCAGGTGGAGCAAAAGGCGGCGCAAGGGAACTTTCCATATTCCGTGTCCCGGCACTTCGTGTCCATACACGGCATTGCGATAGTAGTCAATGTTGCGCCGAAGAATACGCAAAAGCGATTGTGCGCGGTGGCCGCCGTCCGCGGCCAGGTCCGCCAGCACCGAAAGGCCGCAGGCTTCGTAATCGTAAAACGAGACAATCTTTTCATTCTGTTTAAATCCGGGCATGAAAGCTTCCCGGAAGACCGGCTGGGCGTGGCCGTAAATTTCTTCCATTTTTGGAATGATCGCCGCCTTGATCCGGAGTTTGACGCCGGCGATGAAATCAGAAGTCAAGTTGAATGGTTGGTTGTGCATTAAGAATTACAGCCGCGCCAGGCGCATATCATCGAACAGCACCGAAGCCGGATTGTCGTAAGACAGGCATACGGCCAGGACATCCGCCGCGCCGGCCGGCGCGGCGCCGGCCACCCGGATGGACCGCCAAACGGCATTGCCGTTCAGTTCCGGCGAACAAAATTCGGCGACAGTGTCATAATCCGCGTTCTGGAAACGCAAGGCGATGCAACTTTTACCGCCGGCGCATTGCGGCCGGATCATTCCCGAAAGTTCGTAAGTCTGGCCGGGTTCGACGGGGATTCCGTGCGAGCGCGCGGTGCGCCAGGCGGCGCCGGCGGGGATGACCCGGTATAGCCGGGCGCATGCTCCGCGGCCGCGGGTGGAAACCCGATCCCAGAAATGCATGTCATCCGGGCAGGCAAGGTCATGCCACTCGCGCACCCAGCCATCGGGATGCAGATCGCGGTTGGCATCCAGGTCGAATGACGGATTGAATAGCAGGTTGACGCCGCGCCGGGCGGCCGGAATTTGCGGCAAATTGCCCTGGTTGAGCGAGAAAAAAGTATGGATGACATCGGCCGCGGCGCGGGCGGCCAGATTTGCGGCTTCAATGGTTTTGGAGGACGCCGCGGCGCGCTTGCCGGCCTGGATCAGGGCGAGGATTTCCTCCGCCAGGCGGCGGGATTCAAGCGAGATGTTTTTTGCCAACTTTCGGGCGGCAACCATGGCGGCATCCGGGGTGCCGCCCAGGATCCGCGGTTGATAGCCGGATATGTTTATACGGCCGTGGTCTTCGATCGCTTCCATGGCGTGGTGCAGTTCCATGTCGTTGTCCGGCACGCGCATGACATGGGGGGGCGGGGTGCAATCCTGGAGGTAATGCAGGGCAACGCCCAGGAAACGGATGGCGTCAAAATATTGGTCTTGAGTGAATGCCGCCTGCGATTTGTGCAGGAATTTATACACGGCGGCCTCGCAGAACCGGTTGTTTTCGAACATCTCCGTGGAATGCTCGTCCGGCAGCGGCAAGGCGGCGCCGGCAAAGGCGATGGCGGGGCCGTGCCCGAAATACTCGCCGGCGCCGGTCAGGCTGTCATAATCGCAATAATATGGCACATTCAGGTCGCGGCGCAAGTCCGGCGTCCGCACCCGGCCGTTGCTGGATTTGGCGCAAACTCCATAATAGGCGGCATTATTGAAATCCGGCATGTTGCAATAAGCCTTGATCAGTCGGGCGGTTTCCGCGCCCAGGAACGCCAGCGCCGCCGGCGATAAAACGGCGGCCGCGGCGGCGGTAATAGATGAATGTTCCGGCCCGCCCCAGGCGCAAGCCAGGGAAGGCATGAAAAGCAAAGCGGCAAACAAGAATATAAATCTTATATTCACAATTTTCTCTGCAAAATAACAAAACACAAGCTCATGTAGACGCTCGTCCCCGTAATAAAATAACCTTATCTTTGTGTTCCTTGCGCTCTTTCGCGGTGAATTACTCCGGCTTGTCCGCCGATCATTCCAGAACGTGGAACGATTATCCACAAAAGATCGCATAGAGCACAAAGATTATTATATTTTGTTTTCTTTGAGTTCTTTGCGCTCTTTCGCGGTGAATTATTCCGGCTTTGATTTTAAAGCGAGAGGCCGAGGTTCTTCCGCATCCCGCAGAATATTCTGTAAAATCAACGTGATGTTTTGCTCCTTTTTCTCAAGCACCAGCGGGACAATCCGGCACAAAGCCAGCCGGTAGCATTGGCCTTTTCCGTGCTGGTTGACGGTCAGGAAAACACTTTCAATCGGCCGGCCTTCCGCGTTGATCGCCTGCATCATGATCAGCGGCGCGGCGGATTCGGCATGAAGGCCGAATCCGCCGCAATACCGCCAGGCGGACGGATTATTGATATCGTATGGCGTTGTGGTTTTTAAGGCGAAGGATTCGGGCAATCCCATGACGGCGGGCGCCTTTTTCCTGACGATCAATTGCCGGATGGGCATTTCCTGCGGTGCGGTGATGCGGACGCCGGCGACGTCTTTTAATGGGCCTGCGCCGCGAATCTGGGTCCGCTCCCTGATGCCGCCGGGCGTTTTCATCCAATAGGCGGCCAGCCCCGTGAGCAGAAGCGTGCCGCCGTCAGCGGCATATGCCGCAAGGATTTTGTATCCGGACTCGGCCAAAGCGCCGCTGCGATGCGCCAGGATCATGTAATCGTAATGCCCCAGGCCGGTGGGGCGGAGCAGATATTCTTCAGGGATGGTTTCCGCCTGATGGCCCAGCGCCTGAATGGTTTCGACCAGTATGGCCGCATCGCTGTATTGCTTGTCCGCAACCACCACGCCGACACAGGCGCCGGACAGATTGTGCGCCAAAACGGAAAAAATAATAATGATCGGGATAATATTATTCATCGATCACAGCATATCAGCAAATTTACCGTGACGCAAATTGGAATTTGCCGGAATATTGGCTTGATTGCAAAATCCCGGCAGCCGCTGCGGAATGGAGCAGCACCGGGGAATCCGTTTGTTGAAATACGGAAACGGCCAAACTTAAACAAGCAAGGCCCCGGCCGTTTTATCCACATGTGAAATCTCCGCCGGCGCGAGAAGTCCGGCGGACTCCGGCTGCCGGATTTTCCGGCAGGAATCCCTGGCGCCGGAATGTTGCCGGGCTGACCCCGCGCAATTCGCTGAACTGCCGGGTAAAATAATAGCGGTCGCAAAATCCCGTGGCTTCCGCGATCTGGGCGATGCTGAGCGCGGAAAAGTGCAGCAACAGGCAGGCGCGTTCAATCCGTTTGACCAGGCCGAAGGTATGCGGCGGCATTCCCAGCACCCGGTGGAAATAGCGGCAGAAGGCGGTGGGATGCATGCCGACCTGCGCCGCCAGTTCGCGGTTCGGCAGCGACTGCCATTGCCGGCTTTCCCACCAATGCAACAGCTTGTTCAGCCGCGCATCGGTTGACTCCGGCGGCAGCAGTCGGGGCGGCAGCGCGGACAGGGCGAACCAGCACAGGGTCATGGCCGTGGCGGAGCGCCGGGGCCGGTCTTCCGCGGGGGTGTCCACATGAGTGGCGGTGTAATCGCGCCGCATGGCCTTGACCAGCATCGGCGGCGCGGGACAGCGATAGACGCAATTATGGATATGTTCGTAAGGCGGGCCAACGGTAAAATGGGTGAAAAAGTGCTCCGCCGGCCGCTGCAGTTCGCGTGTCAGCGTGGTGTTGGGCGCCACTACCGTGAAATGACCCGGGCCAAGACTGTGGCAGGCGGCATTGTCGGGCGCGCGCAGGCATGCGCCGGCGCGGTTGTTCCAGTACAGGCGCCAATAGGGGACCTTGACATTGGTTTCCGCCCACCAGCTTTGCAGGTTGGTCCGGCCGCAATACAGCAGGGTCAGATGCGGCGTATAGGCGATATTGATATGGCGGGGCATGGGTCAATCGCAAGCTCCGGCGTACCTCCCGGCGTCTTTGTACGCCAGACGCGCATGATAACAGGGCGGAGGATGCATACAAGAGAAATCTGCGCTGTTTTCACCGTTTGGGCACGGCTGTGTCATGCTTGCGGCTCACCAGGGACGGTTCGCCCCACCTCAGGCAGAT
>CAYXEK010000008.1:44949-69274 GCA_964463985.1 uncultured Verrucomicrobiota bacterium | reverse complement strand
ACATAATCATTAATCCGCCGTTTTCCGCAATACGGCATAATTGATCATAACCCAGGGCGGACTGCCCTGGTGGGAAGTCGGCTCAATATTTTTAATCGTCAGCAAATTGGATCTTTTCAGCGCCAGCACCGGCACGGTTATCGTATGGCGCGACCAGCCGTATGCTATACCGGCTTGCCATCGTCCGCGGTTATCAACTGGTTGAGCGACATCACCGCCCAGAGCAGGCCGAAATCGTCACTCCCCTGGAGGCATACGACCATCCGCCCGGCCTGTTCCGCCGGCTCGATCAGGTAACCTTCCGGTTTGTCCGGCGGATTTTTACCCTTTAGGAGCGGCACAGCTTCCGAATGCGCGCCCAGGATAATGAGGGTGCTATCGGATTCATCCAGGGTTTTGACGATTTTTATTTTACCGCCATAGGCCTCGATGCGGCCGCGCAACTCCCTTAACCGGGCATCGCCGGGCGCAAGACCGGCGCCCAGTAAGACGGCCGTGTCGTTCAGCGGCGCTATCCGGGGATGATAAGACACCTCGTGCGGAGTCGGCAATATTTTGCCGGTATAAAATGGAAAATCATACGGCGAGTCAATCACCGGCGCAGCATTTGCGGAAATAAATGCCAGGGAAATCAACCCTGCAAATGACCCAATACAATTTTTCATAGAAGACATAATACGATTTCCTGTTTAGCCTCAAACCGGCGAATGATTTTCAAGGCGCGCATTATTTTGACCGCAATGCCCTTAGCTTTTGGTGTGGCTGATCTTTTCAACAGGCAATCAATATTCCCAAATCAGAACTATTGGGAAATCTTCGCTATATCCAGTTTACATCAATTTTCGGACAAATCAGGTTTTTGTTTCCACCGCACAGTTCGCGGCGCTGATTGATTCCGCGCGTCAAATTAACCCCGCCCTTACTTCCTGGCCGGCAACTTCATCCCGTCCGGCATGCTGTTTGATTTGAGAGCGTAATTTCGCGCCGGTGACCTGAGCGGGGCGCGGCGTCAGGCTCCCCGCCATATAGCGCAACAGGCAATAGCGCAGATAATCTGCGGCGGGATCGGTTCCGGTCTCTTTATTCAATTTCAAACTGGCTGCCAGCAAGCGGCCGCGGCCCACCCCCAATTCAAAGAGGTATGCCTTGTCGTGCATGGTCCGCATATGCCCGATAGACCGGATGATCGGATTAATCCGCACCCCGTAAGAATCCAAAGCCAGCGGCAGGGCGCCGTCAATCATCGGCGCCCAGGCGAAATCGCACCAACCTTCGTGGGGGAACTCACCCAGCGCCGGGTGCGGATTGATCAATGTTCCCGTATTGCCGATAGTGCCTGTGTTATAAGGCACACTTCTATATAATGCAGCGCTGCCGGTGATATACGGCACGGTGCGATCCGCGGGATTACAGGGCGCCCGGGGCAAATCTCCATCTGGCGGATACAAGGGATTGGGGCAGACATAGAGCACACGCGCTCCGGCCTCGATCTGTGCAATTTTATCATCATGCAAAAGACGGTCAGTCACGATGACATTTTTTCCGGGCGGCTGTCCATGGCATTCCGGAAAGGCCCAAAGGTGCCAGCAATTGGAAGCCAGGGAACTGCCTTTTGCATTTAACACGGCTTTCATTGTCAACCGCGCCGGATGGGTTGCACCCGGCAAATCAATGCCTGGTAATTTAAGCGTAATTAATGCGCCTGGCTGCAAATTAAGGATTGACATTTCACCGGCGGCCAAGCAGCGGCTCCCCGCGCCGATGGACCAATGTAGCGTGCAATTTATCAGAGGTTTCGATGCAAAATGCGAGACAATCACCGCCAAAGGCAATTGTTCACCCCAACGATAACTCCAACGTCCGCCATGCTCCAGCAACAGGACCGTGTCATCGTTCGACTGCCGGAACTCGGCAGCCGATATATCGTGCGGTTCCTCCCAGAAATCATTGAAGACGCCTTCGGCGCACTGGGGAAAGTCATGAACAAGCCAGTGATGATAACCGGCGGCCTTGGGTTCCTTGCGCGCCAGTTCCAGCGCCTGTTTTCTTAATGCATATTTCAGTTTGCGCGAAGCCACGACCATTTTTCTTAAAAGCCTGCCCTGTCCGTTTTCCCGGGAGGCGGCGACCATTTCGGGTATGTGCAACGGCTTGCACGGCAACCCTGCATAACGTCGGATCAATCCCGGGTCGGATAGCGCCGCAATCCAGGCAAACTCGTGGAAAATAAACGGCTTTGTCACCGTGCCTAATCCGGGGATGGGTCCGGCCAGCGGCCGGCAGGTGCGGCACCATCGCAACCATGAGCCATCCAAATCCGTGTTCCGTTGTCCATGCTGAGTGCTCACCGGCACAGCTTCATGTCCCTGCCAGGGCAGGCTGCTTATGCCGGTTACGTCTATTACCAGCGCGGCCGGATTGAGTTTCCTTGCCATCGCCGGCAATTCCTGGCTGCAAAAATGAAAATACGCGGCATATTTCGTTGTTTTCAATTCGCTGAACATTGAATAGATGATCACGCACGGATGGTTGCGATCCGACGTCACAATATTCGTCAGTTCCCGGCGCATGGCATCCGCGCCCGGGACGCAATCGGGAGATTTTTCAATTCGGTCCCGGAGTACAAATGGCATTTCTTCGCAAACCAGCAATCCCGCCTCATCGGCCGCGTCAAGATATTCCTTCGGAAATATCTCCACACAACTTTTGGTATAGTTAAAGCCCCATTTTCTCATCAGGCGCAACCGACGCAGGTAGAAATCCTTGTCGGCAGGCGGACAGACAGTTTCGGGATAATGCTGATCGTCACACCCGCCGCGCAGAAATACCGGCTGGTTGTTGAGAAGCACTTGAAACCCCTGCACGCGAATCTCGCGCAGACCGAACCGGACGAAGCCGCTATCCACAATTGCGCCGTCACACAGCAAAACAGCTTCCGCCCGATAAAGATGTGGCGATGCCGGAGACCATAACCGGCCGGCCGGCATGGGTATGCTTAATCTGGCATAACCTTCCCCCGCCCGCATCCTGACCGGCGCTTCGGCCTGATATATGCCACGGCCTTGCACGGCACGAATCGTTACCCTGATACGGCAGTCACCCCGGCGGCGGACTTTGGACATATCATACGCCGCCCTGTTAACTATAACCTGCACATCGGCGCCCGTCGGGCAAATTGCCGGAATCACGTGGATATCCGTCAGGTAAAGCGGCGACATCGCCTCAACCCATACATGGCGGTAAAGGCCGCTCCAATTTGCAAACATGTCATAGAGGCCATGCAAACAACCCTGTTCCCAATCCACCCTTACAACCAGGTCATTCATTGACCCGTAACGGATATACGGCGTAAGTTCACAGCGCACAGGCGTACGCGACGAAAGAGTCCTTCCAAGATGCCGGCCATTAAGCCAAATATCCGCCGCCGGTTTGACTCCGCCTACGTGCAGCCAGACATTTTTTCCCTGCCATGCGTCCGGCGTCATAAAGGAGCGTTTATACCAGGTGGGATGCCTCGCCGGGTGTCGCAGGATCGTCCCGCGATTCAGTTCTGGGTCGGTAAAATCCCGGGGACAATTCTGTTCGCGCTGGCTTGGCAGACGAGATTCGGCGCAACCCGGCATAGTTATTTTGTCAATCAGCTTGGATTCATTACGGAACCAGCCTTCGCGCATGCCGCGGTCCGCTGGATCGGAAGCGAACTGCCAACTACCGTCCAACGCCATGCGCTGTCGCGAAGTGTCAAACTCCTGGGCTGAAATAAAACTCACATCCATCCCCTTTGTGCCGATATTTGCTTGACTTTCTGCTTCCCATAATATTTTTCAGTAATTCCCGCCTGAACATTCAGCACTTTGCGTTTTATGCGACTGGACCTTGCCCCGACCCCGACGTTGCATTACGGAAAACCGGCGCTTTTCATCTTAGTACTTCTGGGATGCTGATTCATAATTCCCACGATGTCAATATTCCACCAGAATCATGTCATGCACGTCAAAAGCGCGCGCCGTAAAAACCAGCCGACCGCCGAACCGCTGGAATGGAATCTGCCGGCCGGCATCCGGATAACTGATGTTCACGGCGCCGGAGGATGGACTGGTGATATTCAGCGTTACACTGCGCACCCGGCTTAAATCCGGGTCAAGATTAAGCAGATGGATCATCAGCCGCTTTTCGCCAGGCTGTTGCCGCACGGTAATTTCAATATCGTCCGGGCAGTTTACAGCCTCAACCGGCAAATATTCAGTCTTTGATTTTAATCCGCCCTTGACCATGGCTTCAAGTATTTCGCGGCTTCCCGGCCAGAAATCCTTGAAATTTTCCTGCATCTCCCAGCCGGAAGCCGCGTAACACAGGCCCGGGTAAATCGGCATCCAGAAGTAACACAGCCCCTTGCCGAACTTATTGACGGCCAAGGCCGGAGCGCCGTTGGCGAAATGCGCCAGCGGCCGGGCTTTTGACAGTTGCACGCGGTCATAACCCAGCGGCATATCATATTCACAGGCAAAACCTTTGCCCAGGCCATGCAGGACATGATCATCGCTGACCGAATAAATGCCGATGGATTTGACCGGTTTGATATCGCGCAGCACATAATTACGGATACGGTCAGGATCATAGCCGCCGTCTTCAATCCGAAATGGCGGACGGCCCTGATCAAACCCGTATGTATCATTTTGTTCCGGGACGGCGTCGGCGGCATACCCGGCGTAGTCCATCCCGAAAACATCCGCCAATGCGTAATTATCGCGTTGAACGCCCCATTGATCAAACAAGCTGGTTGTGCCGCCGGCAATTAAAATACCGCCATCCCGCACCCATGCGCGGATCAAGCCGACTTCATCCGGCGTCATGCTTTTGGCGTCGGAAAGCAGCAATACCCTGTATCGCATCAGCTTTTCCGCGGTCATGGTTTCCGCCCAGATTGCATCGGATGGAATCTGCGACTGTTGCAACGCCGACCAGAGGCCGGACTGATTTTGATAATAACGGCGAGCCACGGGCACCCGTTCTCCGTATTGCCGGGAATAAAACAAAAGCGCAGTGCGTTCATTGGCAACAAGAGCGACATTGGCCGCGGATTCAGGCACCGTCAAATATTTCCGGAGTTTTGCGGCTTTCCGAAAAATCATCCCGGCCTTGTCCCAGTAAGATTTGTCCCACGACCACATGTAATAATAGCTTGCCTGTTGAAATATCTGGCAAAGGGAAAAATTGTAAAAACACTCGCCATGCATCAAATGCTGGGCAAAACCGCGCGCGGCATGTTCGGGAGATGGACTGTACATGTTGTAATATTCGCACATGACCGGACGCGCCTCGCCATCCTTGTTCAATTCCATCATGAATGCATTGTCGGAGCCAAACGACTGGTATGATTCGGGACCGTGCGCATCAACGACGCCGCCGGCCTTCCCGGCCACGCCGGGATATGAAAATCGCTGCCCCGTGGTTTCGCTGAAGGTGAAAGCGCAGCCTTTGCGAACCCCGTGCAGCCATTCCTGGTCTTCACGCCAGTGTTCCAGCAGCAATTCGCCCGCGCACTCCAGAAACTCCGCAAAAACGCGCATATTGGCAAAATGCGCGTCCTGCGCCAGTTCGTTTTTGCCGCGGTCAAATCGCCAGCCGCCGCGCTTCTCACGCGGCGGAAGCAATTCTCCGACCGCATCATCCACGCCGAGTATCTTCCGGTAATTATCCCCGTATTTTTTACGCAGATACTGGACAAACTCATCATTTTCCATTTCCACCAGGGGATAATCTTCCTCGGTCCAGAAGCCGTGGAATGCCGGGATATCGGCAAATTTGAACAACACCAGTTCCGCCCCGGACTTGTCCAGGGTTTTGTCCTGCTGTGGTTGATGGTAAGCTTCCTTGGAGCCGAACCGGTTGCCGCCTATCGGCATCACGTCAATCCATTTCAAATCACGTTCGCCGGCTGCCTGCATCAAGCCGATAAACTTGACGGGGTCATAGTCTTGCTGCCCCCAGGCGTTGTGGACCCCCGTGCCGCCGGCATCGCGAATATAGTCAAACATAATTTCAGGTTCATCCGGAAAATTCGACCTGATAAGGAGAAAAGGCCTGCCGACAAAAAAATTGAACTGCCGAGTCAAACCGTAATATTTGTCATATCGCGAGAGAAAATCGGCCTGGCGGACTCCGGTTTCGCTCCGGCCGCCAGCCTTGATCTCTTCCATTGCCATCTCCGCGTGCCCCTGCAAGCCGAGCGATTGCGCCGTAGAATAGATATTGGCAATCCGCTGGCCTTTATCGGGCTTGCGCGGCGCGGGGAAATCATCGGCGTTTTGGGCCCAATGTTCCAGTTGCGGCAATGCCCGTTTATCTCCGATATGTCCCAGCGCGCGCATGGCGGCAAGCATCAGTTTGCGCTGCCGATAATCCTGCCGGTCGAAATCGGTGATGATGTTAACCAAGGCCGGCACAGCTTCTCCAGCTTTCAGCCAGCCGAGCGCCAGAATCGTGTTTTCGCGGACATGCGCATCATCGTCGGAAATGCACGGCAAAAGCGCTTCCACCGCCGATTGGTCGCCTATCTGTCCCAGCGCCTGCGCCGCGCGCCGGCGCATCCATTTATCGGAACCTTGCAGCGCCTCGATCAGACGCGGTACGGCGGACTTCGATTGCATCCAACCCAGGGCAAGCGTCGCGTTAACCCGGGTGTTTGCATCGGAATCTTCCAGTAATTTGACCAAGACCGCTTCGGCGCGCTGGTCGCCGATGCGTCCGAGTTCCAGGGCGGCATTGCGGCGGATTGCCGCATTATCCGAGGAGGATTGCTTGATTAATCCGGGCACGGCGGCTTTATCAGCAGATTTTTCCAGGCCGCATTTTGCGGCTTTGGCCTTTTGGATCTGTGGATTTAATTCCAACAATATGCCATCCGCCTTGTCAACCAATGTCTTGCGCTTATCTTCATCAAACAACCTCGCCCGGATCACATCGCCATATAAATATTTTGCCGCCAATTTCGGAGCGTTGTCATATTGGGAAGATTTATCCATGCCGGCGATTGCCGATTCGACTTCTTTTTTCTCATCAGCTGTTTTGCCGGGCATTGCCGCGATCATGCGCAACACATCATCCATCCGGTAAAACGGATTGTCGGCAACGAGCTTGTCAAGCGTTGAAGCATTGACCTCATTGATTTTTTCAGCCGTCAATTCCTGATAACGCCGTTCCAATTCTTCCAACGCCAGGCCTAGTTGGGCGAGCATGCCGTCCACGCGCTGGCGATCGGCGCCGGCAACATATTGCGCGCATTCTTCCAGGCGGAATTTCCGGGAATGCAGCGCGGAAGCCAACTGGTATTTGATCTCCGGGATCACGCCGGGCCCATAATCCGGTCCGCGTTCATCCAGGGTGTAATCAAGAATTTTTTCCATCCTTAAAAAGTCCAGTTCGGCGCCTTGCCGATAAGCTTTAATATCGTCCGCCGGCAATTCAGACGCGGCCAACAGCCAGGCGATGCAATTTAAAAACAGCGTTTTCTCGTGGCCAAGCATGGCATGCTTTTTGGCGTCAGTGCCGATAAAAGCGCCCAAAAGAATGTAACGTCCGCCGTAAATCTCGCCGGAGACCCCCACCGGCAAGCCGCTGCTGTCGGTCAGAAATATTTTCCCGCGCGGGCCGGTTTTAACCACCATGTGGTCCCAGGCGCTGATGTAAAAAGGCTCGTTGATCCCTTCCAGCAGGGGGCTGTCGCCAGAAGGAAAAATACCGGTGCCATTAACGCGGTTGTGGATAATCCCGATTTGCGGAAATATGGGGCGATTGCCCGTGCGCACATACCCGCCGCGGAATGCGGCGGCGAGGACACCTTTGCCCTGCGCGACAAAATCAATCATATTGCGCCGACCATTGAACCCGGCAAATTTAATGGCATTCCAACCGCCGGGCAGAAATAACACGTCAATTTTCAAAAGCTTTTCAGCCTGCTGCAAGTCGTTGCGGTCAATTATCTGCGTTTCGTATCCAGCCTCGGTCAATGTCAGAAGTATGCCGTCAGTTATGTGCGAACGGGCATCCTTGAATACGCCGATACGCCCGGTATCGGCCGCCAAAGTCCAAGCGATCAATCCCGCGAAACCCATGGCCAGCATTTGATATTTTCGCATCGGTATGCTCCGTGTAAATTTTATCAGCGGGATTTATACAAAACCGCAAAATCAAGGCCGGCCACAAGCAGGTCCGGCCGGCCGTCCTGATTCGCGTCGGCAGTTGCCATGATTGTTGCGGGCCCCGGCAATTTTCTCTGCATATCCGGCTTTTTATCATCATCCGCCCAGAATGTTTCTGCCTTCTGCAAAAACACGCGCAGTTGTGAATTGACGACCAGCACAAGATCCGCCAGCCCGTCCTGATCAACGTCAGCCGCCGCCCATGCGGATGCGTCCGTCCATATCACATGGCTGGGCGAGTTAATATTATCGAACCCCTGCGGAGAGTTCTGGAAAATCATGAACAATCCTCGCCGGCGTTTTTTTGGATCTTTTTCCGTTAAGATCCCGTTTACGGTAATATCCAGCCTGCAGTCGTTGTTCAAATCGCATATCAAGGGGTAGCCGGATGCGACGCCGATGTCAAGTTCAACATACTGCGACAAATCGCCCGGCTTGATTGTCAGTCCCGCGAATGGCCCGTAATATATCCTTAACCCGCCGCCCATTACGCTGAACACCACGTCCAACAGGCCATCATGGTCGAAATCTCCCCACCCGGCATATTGATTGTCATTTATTTCCGGACCCTTGAAATAACCGGGACTCAAACGGGATTTCCCGCCGTAGCGGTATAAAACCGGCCCAACCTGGAATACTTCCGCATTCGGCTGCCACGCGCCGTAAAGCAAGGGGCCATGCTTGTGGCTTTGGTTGGTATTCATAACACGCAAAGGTTTGGCGTAATTGTCTGCGCCCAGGAACACGCGCAATTCTTTTTTCAGCGCAATGGCGAAGTCCTGCTTGCCATCACCGTCAAAATCACCGATCAGCGGATATTGCGCCCGCCGGTCCAATTCAAAGCGCCGATCGGGCAGGTTGTTGAACATGCCCCCGGCATTTTGATGGAATATCAGAATCCCGTAACCATGCTGGTCAGCGCCAAGCAACATCACGTCCGCAGCGCCGTCAGCATTCAAATCGCCGGCAGCGATTCCCGTTATATTTGAAAAACCTTCGAGAATCCAATCGGGCTGTTCCGACAGACCGTTTCCTTGCGGAATGTCTTCGCCTCGGCAAACACCGGTAATAACCGAAATAAACATCGCTGAAAACCGTGAAAAACAAGCGTTGGATTGATGCATGGTTTTGTTCATGTATTTTCTTATGGTTAATCCGATGTTTTGCGCAATACAGCATAATTTATCATAAACCATGGCACAGCATTTTCCTGCCCGTCCGGTTCGATGCTTTCAATTAACAGGGTGTTTGAACGATCCAGCGTCATCGCCGGCAAAACAAATGTATGCCGCGACCAACCGCGGGAAACAAACGGGTTTTCACCGGAATAAATTTCATGGCCATTGACGGAAACGCGTATCCGGCATTTTTCCCGGGCATCATCGTCCTGCCCGGAAATAATCAACCGGTAATTGCCGGATGGAGGAAATGGTTCAACTTGAAAACCGGCTGTCGCGCGCGGATATGCGCTTTGCGCGCCGAAAAGGGTGAGTTGGAACCGCCGTTCGCATCCCAAAGCATAAAACGCCTGTTTCCCCCCGTTGAAATCGCACGCGGCGATGAATTCATCATCCTTGCGCAGTTGGCATTCAGAGTCTGCCTGCCGGCGGATCGCCGGCACGATGGATGCCTTTTCCTTTAATTTGGGATCGCGTTGAAGACGGTAAAACCATTTTTCAATCTGGTGGACATGCAAGGAGTCAAATTCCCGACATTTTTTACGCACCGCGTCATGGGCAGCCTTTAGCTTGCCGACTTCAATTTTTATTTCCTCGATATTTGCCACAGCCCGCGGCGACCTTTTGAACTCATACTGGTCGAAATAACTCAACCGGGCGTTTAACTCTAGCAATTCCCGCCAGGCATCCGCGCCGTATGACTTCTTTGCCGCCTCGCATATGGATGCTTCCGGATCATATTGCCCGGGATTCCATAAAATATCCGCCAGCGTAACTGCAGGAAGCTGGAAATAGGAATAGCTGCCGTTCAATCCACATGCTTCAACGTCATTGAAAAAGCCGGGGTAAAACCATTCCCGCCAGGCGGGCACCGGATCAGTATAGTAATGATAATAATATGGATGCGGCATGCCGCACGAATTCTGCCAGTACCAGGGCTTGCGTTGGATGCGCTCGGTTATCCATGCCGCCATCTCCGGCGTAACTATGTTGGATTTCACCTTGGGGCCGGTCCACCAGATTCCGATTTCCTTCGGCAATCGTCCGCCGACGGCGCGCAGGTACTCGTCACGGTCTTCCGTGTAAAGCGCCGGCGAAGAAGGCCCCCAGTAAAACGGCGGGCAGAATAGCAGCTTGGCTCCGGGATATTTTTGACGCATGGCGCGATACAGCTTGTTAATAAAATAAATGTCAGCTTCGCGGGCTGACCCGAAATCGCGCTGATCGTCCGGCGAAAGCGGGAAACGAACATCATCATAATGCAAAGTGAAATTCGCCCCGGCATCCAGCCAGGCGCTTGCCTGATCAAGAACAAACTGCAAATCCTCTTCGCTTTTACTGCGAATCTGCAATTTTGGATCATGATCAATATTCCTGCCGCCGCCGTACCATTCCAGGCCCAGCGGGTTCAGATAAGCGCCGGCATTTTTGATGGCCGCCTTCACATCTTCCGGGTATGGCGTGCGCCACCTCAGCGGCAATTTCTTGGGACGGAATCCGGTTACGTATTGGAAAACGAGCCGGTTGAATTTAAAAGCGACGGCATATCGCAGCGCATCATCGCTTAATCCGCCGAGAAAAGCGCGGCCTGATGTTTCAGGATAATCCTGGACTGAGGCAAGGAACAACACGGGGGCGCCGTTCTGTTCAGTAATCATCTGGTTAAGCGATACCACTGACCAGAGCAATCCCTGATCATCGCGGCCCTGCAGGCAGACAACAGTCCGTCCGTTCTGTTCAAACGGCTCAATCAGGTATCCTTCCGGTTTGTCCGGCGGCTGCTGGCCCTTGATTAACGGCTTTGCCAGCGCATGCTCGCCCAGGACGATAACCAGACTGTCAGTCACATCCAGCGATTTGACAACCGTCAGTTTCCCGCCGTAAGCTTCAATGCGTCCGCGCAGTTCGCGCAGACGACCGTCGGTGGGCGCAATGCCTTCGCCCAACAGGACTCCGGCGTCGTCCAGCAGCGCCGTGCGCCCATGATAAACGACCGATTGCGGTGTTGGAATAATTTTACCGGTGAAATAAGGGAACCGAACGGACAAATTAGTTTCGGCGGCAAGCATGACGGCGGCACATGCCGGATATAAACAAGCGATCCAGAAAGACAGATTGCGTTGCATGGATTTCCTTAAGCGGTTTGCCGTCGTACCGGTCACGGCTTTATTCTGCTTGCGTTTTCTTTTCCGCATTCTCCAGCAATTGCCGCCATAGGCCGTCTTTACCGATCCATTGCCGCATGCGCCATCCCGCATGGAACATCTCGCCGGGATGTTGTTTCAGCCACTGGTCGCGGTAATGCGCGGCCTGCTCGCCCAGCGCAATCGCTTTGCGGAATTTCCGGGGATCTGCATCGCCAAAATGCGCCTCCAGAATCAAATTGTTGGCCGGCCCGGCGAGTTCCATGTAATGCAGATGCGCGTCGAATTCACGCAGGCGGAGCAGCGCCACCTGATCATCCTTGGCCGCCGCAAGAGCGGCATCAAGGCTGCGGCGCGCATCCGCCAGGGCCTTCGGCGTCATCCAGCCGGTAACATGGCAATGATTGCAACCGGCCGATTGCATGGCAAGCTCAATTCCGTTGATAAAATCCTGCATATTGGAAGAAGCCGCGTGGAAGGCGTGGTCGCAGAAATCCCTGATCAATATTTCCGGATCAATTTCCGGATTCCACATGGCCTTGGCAATGGCATAACGGTTGATGGTATTCAACCCCCAGGGCATGGTAATGGCGAACGGAGCATAACCGACAAAACCATTCCGTTGGAGATAACGCATGTCGTTGATAAAACGGCGCGGATTGGCGCCGGCCATGCCGTCCATGCTGCCGCGCTGCAGATATTCCAACATGATCATGCCGCCCGGCGCAAGATCACGCCAGGTTTCAATCCACTGGCGGTGCTTGGCATGGGAGCTCATTTCTGGAGCTCGGGCATTGTCTTCCGACGCATGTTCAAAACCATGCATGCGGCATCCATCCCAGGTGCAGTAATAAATCATCACGTTGCCGGCCGGCTTGATAACCTGGGGATCCGGCGGTTCCTGATAACTGGAATAAGCCGCCGCCAGCAGTTTTTTTGACGGATCGCTCTCCGCCAGCCCTGCTGCCACGGCATTCACCATGGCCAGCCAACGGTGGGTATGACCGCCGCGTTTGCCGCCCTGGCGCTGCATATTGCCCATGGCATCCCAATCCATGCACTTTTCGCACCGGCAATAATTGGCCGGCAGACAATCGGCGCACCCGACTTCCACAAACTCCAGTTCCGGCTGCTCGCGGAACAGTTGGGATATCCGTTCCGCCAGCAAATCCCGCACTTCCGGATTGCTGAAGCAGATCTGCCCTTTATGCCTGTCTTTGCCGTACCCTACAAACCTCACGCCGTTCGGACCCGCGGCAAACCATTCGGGATTTTCAGAACTGACGCCCCAGACAATATCCGGTCCGTCATGCGTGGTTTCCCAGCCCCGCACATTGATCGGCAACGGCTCCTGTTCGCGGCAACGGTTTGGCAGCCATCGAAAAGGCCAATAATGCCTGCGTGAAACACTGGATTTCTGCTTGATGGCCCAATCGTACATGCCCATGGCGTAATCCTGCCGGTATTTCATCGCCGGTTCTTCCACCCGCGCGCCGGTTGCGACCGCGACCGTGTTGGTTTGCGGGATTTCCTCCCAGCGTTCCCCCGGCGCCAGCCAGCGGCAGCCCAGGTCGCACTCCAGGAAGTCATACACGGCGTAAACCGTACCCCGCTCGCCCGCGCCGAGCAGGAACACGTCGTGCCAGGTACCCGGCCGGTCATCCCATTGACCCGGCCGAACCATCTCCCCGATCTGCTGCCGCTCGATTTTCACCGCGAAGGCATCGGCATCCTTCCGGCGCAGCATGTTGTGCAATTGCGCGGATTCCCTGCATCCGCCGACAAATATCCGGGAACTGTCCGGCCCCAGTCCCTTTTCCACCTTTACCTGGTTTTCCGGGATGATTTCCAGCCGCGCGCCGGATATCTTTTCAATGTATTTCTGCAGCTCGTCCGCCGCGTATTTTCCCGCGCGGCCGGGATCGGCCGGAACAACGATCACCGCCATGGATTTGCCGTCTTTAACCATTACCGCCTCATCGGCGCATAATGAACTCAGGCTGAAGCATGCAATCAACAACGCGCATAATGCCGTTGCATGTAAACAAGTATTGCGCATGTTTTTTTATTCCTTGCCTTTTTCAATGGAGTGGATCGCCGCCCGAATGTCGCGGATCAGGCGGTCGGAGCGGCCCTGAACATTATTTTTGTCCCGGGCAGTCGCCAGCGCCGATTGCAACACGGGCAACGCCGATTTGTCGCCCAGTTCGCCCAACGCCTGCGCCGCTTTCTGCAAATCCGAGACAACCAGCGCCGACCAAGGCACATCATTAAGCGTGAACGCCTCCGACAAAGCCGCCACACTCGCCGCGCCGCCGATTTGCTTCAAGCTTGCAATAGCCGCCCGACGCACATTGCTTTCGCTGTCCAATAAAGCCCCCTCCAAGACCGGCGCGGCTGCCGCGCCGCAATGCCCCAATGCTACGGCCGCCCGCGCGCGCACCGCGGACGTGGTATGTTTCAACACCATCGCCAGCGCCGGCACGGCGGTGTCGCCGCCAAGCTTGCCCAGCGCAAAACATGCCTCGCGCGCCGCCGGCGACATTTCCTCCGGCAGCAGCGGCGCGTCAGCGCTGTAAGCTTCGGCGGATTCTTCCGCCAATTGCTGCAATCCGGGAATCGCCGACGTGTCGCCAATCTCGCCCAGGGCGCGCGCAGCGTCCCGCCGCACGAATCCCTCCGGGTCCTTCAGCAGCGCCGACAGGGCCGGCACGGCAGTTTTATCACCCAGTTGCCCCAGGGCGCGCGCGGCATCCCGGCGCACAAACCGATCGCCGTCTTGAAGCGCCGCCGTTAAAACCGGTATGGCGGACTTGTCGCCCAGTTTGCCCAGCGCCTCGATCGCGCGCCGGCGCACCCGCGGGTTATCGTCTTTCCCCGCGCACTCGATCAGCGCCGGTACGGCGGATTTGTCGCCGATCTCGCCCAGCAGCAAGGCGGCATTCCAGCGCGTTCCCATTTCTTCCGCTTTCAACGCCTTAATCAGCGCCGGCACATCGCCCGGCCCCTTTTCCGCCATCGGACCAATCGTCACATCTTTTGTTGCAGCCTCGACGGAAAAAACCATACCACACGTCAAGCCAATAATCAGACGCACATACTTTCGCATAATACCTCTTTTATAAAAACCGCCGTCTTACTGAAAAACCAATGAAAGTCAAACTCCACTCCGAAATTCAAGCGTCTCCAAATCCACATCCACCCAGCAGGGCGAGTCATGATCACCACCGGGGATTTCATGATAGACAAAACGATTATTTGCGCGCAAAGCATCAGCAACTTTGCGCGTTTCCGCCACAGGTATCAGCATATCCTTTTCGCCCATGGCAAGCAAGATTGGCAGCCTCATCAACCTTTCGGCGCGTGCCAGCACGGAGCGTTCGCGGTATAGTTCAGGCTTTTCCTCCGGGGTGCCGCCATAGGCGGCAAAAACCGTTTCCGCCAGCTTTTGCAACGTGGGATTGGATGATTTGCGCGCGAAATCCAGGCGCGCGAAGATGTCGCACATGCCCATCGCCACCACGCCCTGGATTTTTTCCGGATGCAGTACGGCATAGGCCATGGCGCTGGAAGCCCCGCCCGATCCACCCAGCAGCACGATATTTTTGCCACCCAACTCCGCCCGGCAGTAATTCAGCATGTCCGTTGTGTCCGCCGCCGCCGCCGGGCTCATGTATTCCGTGCCGCGCAGGTTAAGCGACAGCAGCGGATGCCGTCCAGAAATGATGCGCGGCAGCCAGTGATTGCGGATATCCGCGCGGGTGAAAATCTGGTCGGCGCCGGAAAACGATCCGTGCATATAAACAACGGTATTCCGGCTAACATCGCCCGGCAGGAACAGCGCCCAATCTTCCCGGCCGTCATAATCGCTGATGAAGTCAATCCGCGTCACCCCGGGCGGGTATGCCGCACCAATCATTTGCGTTTTCTTTGATACACGCAAATCTTCCCTCGTGTCTTGGCGCTAGACGCTCAAATATTCCAGCGTTTTCACCAGTGTTTCCGGGCAGGGCAAAGCCGGCATGTATTCCAGCCCCATGAAGCCGTCATACCCCGCGGTATTGATCCGGCGCAGAAGGAAAGGATAATTGGTTTCGCCTTCAAACGGTTCATGGCGTCCCGGCACGCCCGCGGCGTGAAAATGTCCAATCCATCCGATATTGTTTTCCAGAAAAACCGTCTGGTTGCCCGTCATTATCGTCATGTGGTAAACATCATACAGCAGGCGCACATTGGGCAAAGCCACGTCCTTTACGATGGCAATTCCCTCGCGCGGGTCGTCCAGGAAGTATCCGGCATGATCCACGCGCGTGTTAAGGGGTTCCAGGTTTAACCGGAACCCGCGTCCGGCCAGGCGTTCTCCCGCCGCCCGCAGGGCCGCCACCAAGGCGGAGCGCTGGCCGGCCGGAGCGCGGTCCGGGAGAGCCTGGCCGGCCGTGACAATCCCCTGGCGGCATCCCGCGGACAGCGCATTGTCCGCGTAACGATCCATCTGGTCCAGGAAGCGATCAAGATTTTCCGCGCGAATCGGCGCCACCCTGTCTTCCGTGGCGAAATTCATGACAATGCTGACCAGTTCCACGCCGCAATCACGGCCGGCGGCCTGCATTTTCCGCAGTTCGCCGGCGTCTTTGCCCTTCCAGGTTTCAATGTATTTGTACCCGCAGGCGGCGATGGCCGGCACGCGCTCATCCAGGGGCAATTCTTTGAAAAACAAGTCCACCAAGGCATTGATTTTTAACATCTTACGCACTCCGTCGGCTCATCCGGCCCCGTGTCAAAAAATCCGGAAAATCATTCCGCCGTTGTATTGATTTCTTTTGCGTTCCTTGTGTTCTTTCGCGGTGAATTAAAACAACGCCTGCAAATCCGCGCTCAATTTGGCCGCGCGTTGGGAGACTTCCGCCCGGTCATAATCCGGGCTGATGCCCAGGGTGGCCAGGCGCAGCATGATATTTTTCGTTTTCGGACACATATCCGGCGAATATGCCGGCAATTGCTTGACATGCGGGCAGGTAAACGGACAGCCTTCCGGCGTGGCGCTCTTGCGTTCCAGGATATGCTCCCAGTTCCAGTACACATGCCAGTCGCGCACTCCCTTGGTGTCCTTTGCCGCCAAACCGCCCAAACCTATTTTGGCGTTGACGGCCTTGACCGCCTGATCCTGAGTTTCGAACAGCATGCCGAGGGTATAACCGCACACGCCTTCCTCATCATTGCATTCCACCCACCTGGCGCAGGACGGCAGTTTGACTTCGGCGCGCAACTGTGTCCAAGCGGCACGAGTGGCCTGATTGACAGAATCCAGCTTGCGAATCTGGGCGATTCCCACTGCGGAACAGAGCTCCGGCATGCGGTAATTCTCGCCGCAAAACAGTTCGCCGGGCTTGCGTTCCCGCGCGTAACGGTCGGGCCGCCAGCAGGCGGCAGTGTCATGGTAGCTCTGCGCCCGCGTGAATAACCACTCGTCATCTGTCATGAGCAGGCCGCCCTCGCCGGTGCCGATTACCTTGTAGGCATCCAGGCTGACGCACCCGATGTCGCCGAGCGTTCCCAGATAGCGCCCCTTGTATTTCCCGCCGAAGGCCTGCGCGGTATCCTCGATCAGGCGGAGTTTGTGTTTCTTGGCAATGGCGCGAAGCTCATCCATCTTGCAGGGCAACCCCAGCATGTGCACCGGCAGAATGGCCTTGGTCCTGGGCGTGATATTGCGTTCGACCGCCGCGGGATCGAGCGTCAAAGTTTCATCAATCTCGGTGAGCACCGGTATGGCCTTGGCCACCACCACCGCCGAAGCGCTGGCAAAAAAGGTATACGCCGGGATGATCACCTCGTCCCCCGGCCCGATTTCCGCGGCCACCATGGCGGCAATCAAGGCGCTGGTGCCGGAGTTGACCGCCAGGACGTGTTTCACGCCCACCTGTTTTTTAACCAGATCCTCGAACTGGACAGTCTTGCTGCGCGGATTGTAGTACCGGAAAAAGCAGCCGGCGTCCGGCGCCGGCGCCTCGGCTTCCAGGATGGCGCGGATGCGCCGCTGGGCATCCGGGCTGACGTTGAACACGTCTATGACTTCCATCAGTTCATCGGTTGAATATTTTATGTATTTGACTTCCGGCATTGGCCAATCCTCATGTTGATTCCCGGCATGTTTCTTGACGCCGCCCGACCGGCGGCGGCGGCGCGCGTAAACTGCCGCCTTCACCGGCAGCCATTCAATCTTAAATACACGTTGCAATCAAACAAATATGAATGTATAAAAAGAACAAAACACATGGACAAAACGACGCATGAACAACAACGACTTAACGCAATTCCTGGCGGCGCTATCGGACAAGGGCGTCCGCTTTTGTCTGCCCGGCGACGAGGCGCCGCCGGGCGGCGCGCTCCGCCGGCAATTCAACGACTTGTTTTACGCGCCGCATGCCCACCGGCAACTGGAAATGATATGCCTGTTGCGCGGCAGCCTGGCGTTGAACGTGAATGGCCGCTGGCTGGCATGTCCGCGCGACACGGCCATGGTTTTTGTGCCGGGAGTGGTGCATGGCGAGCATTACCTGTCCGCCGACGACGGCTACCGCCTGCTCTGGGCCACCGTCCTGCCGGCAGCCCTGCTGTTTCACGCGACGGAATATGACCCGCTGACATCCTACAACACTTCCAAAAAACGCCTGGCCATCACCCCTCCCATGTGCCCGCAGCTCTGGCGCGCGGCCCGCGAGCCGGATTTTGCGCAGAACATCCTTGCGCGCGCAAGGTTTCACTATCTGCTGATGGAATGCGTCGAATACATTCTTGCCAATCCCGAATTGAGCCGGATGCAGCCGGCCGATTTTCACGAGCAGATCATCGAGCAGATCAAGCATTACATCGGGCAGTATTTCTGGGAGGACATATCGCTGGCAAAGATGGCCGCCATAGTGCATTACTCGCCCGGCCACCTGAACGCCGTCTTCCGCCGCTCGGAAAAAATGCCGCTGCATCGTTACATCAACGAAGTGCGCCTTTTGCAGGCGCGGCAATTGCTGCAGGGCGGAGACTTGCTGGTCAAACAGGCGGCGGCGGCGGTCGGCTTCAAGGATCCGCTGTATTTCAGCCGGATCTTTGCCAGCCGGTTCGGCATCCGTCCCGCAGCCCTGCGGCCGGCGCGCCGGCAGCGGAACAAATGGCCGGCCTCGCCCCCGCCTCGCCGTCAGGCGTCGCTGCAGGTGATTTCCACGCAGAAACGCAGCAGCGGGGTAAGGCGGTAGTCGCGTTCGCGCGGGAATGAAACCTGCGGCGTCACGCTGAAGAAAAGCCAGGGGCGCAAGGCATTCCAGCGGTAAGTCGCATTCAAACGGTAATTGTCCATGAGCGAAGCCGAATCCACGTGTCCGAAAAAACTGAAACTGGTTTCTATGGTGCGCTGGCGGCCGAGATTCCGCCATAACATGCTGGTCTGCTCCCACTCCACGCCTTCCGTTTCCTCCGACCATGTGGCGGCGGCGACGGCCCGCGCATAACTGCCGGACGCCAGAGCGCGGGTCAATTCCACCTGCGACATCTCGCCGAACCCATCGTCATTGACATACAAAAACCCCTGCTGGCTCAATTCCAGGCTCCAGACATTGTCCCAGACGAAAGCATGGCTGACGGTCAGGCGCGTAAACGGAGACGGCCAAGGCTTCAAATTCACGCCGCCGTCCACATCCACCCATGACAGATCCCGGCGGAGCAGATTCCAGCGCAATCCGGCGTTGACGCTGTCATATTGATCGGGTGCCACATCCTTGCCGGGCAAAATCCCCCGGGGCACATTGTCGGCTATCAGTTCCAGGCGGTCGGGCAGATGCGGAAGAACGATGCGGCTTTTAAAGGCGGCGCCCACCTTGACTCCCTTGCCTTCCTCCGCTTCCACGCGGGGGATCACCCTGATCCAGGAGCCGGTCGGCTCAGCCGGGATATTGCGCCCCGCCAGGTATTCATCGAACCGGCGGATGTAACGGCTCACCTGGTCGGACACTTCCGCGTGGTAGCGATCGAAACGCCCGTTGCCGCTGACCGCCTCAGCCGGGACGGCGTTCGTATCCGCGCGGCCCGTCGCGGAGTCGGCTGCCGGGCCCGCCGATGCCAGACGGCAGATCAGGGACGCCGCCAGACATAAGACGGCGGATAGGCGGCGGGGTGAAAGTTCCTGATTTCGCTTGTTTGGACACGCCGGAAACGAACAGCAGAATATCGGACACCAAACTACGAATATCGCAAGGATGGCTGTCATTTCTTCGATATTCTGCAGTTCGTCAATCTGCGGTTCTGCGGTTCGCATGGAACAGAATGAACCAGAGGGGGCATTTTTAACATCGTCTTGCGGGGAGATGGCGTCATGGCGAAGAAGGCGCATGAATCAAATCGGCTTCCGGCGCTCGCGGATAAGCTCCCAGTATAGTGCACACCGTGCAATGTTTTTCCAATTCATCCAGGGCCCGCCGCACCTGAGGTTCGGCGGCGTGCCCTTCGATATCCACGAAGAACAGATATTCCCAGGCTTTTTGGCGGCTGGGACGCGATTCGATTTTAGTCATATTGATGCCGTACCTTTTAAACACCGTTAGGACCCGGTGCAGGGCGCCGGCGCGGTGTTTGACGGAAAACAACACCGAGGTTTTATCCTTCCCGGTAGGCGCGCCGAATTCGGATCCCAGCACCAGGAAACGCGTGGTGTTGGCGCCGGAATCCTGCACATTGCGGGCCAGCAACTGCAACCCGTACATTTCCGCCGCCAACAAACTTGCCAGCGCCGCCGTGTTTTTCTCGCGAGCGGCCATTTCCGCCGCCCGCGCCGTGCTGGACACCGGGGCCAGTTCCACGCCGGGCATGTTATTGCGCAGCCAGTTGCGGCATTGGCCGAAAACCTGGTCTTTGCTGTAAATCCGCCGTATATGGCGGCGCTCGGGCCGGGCGGCCATCAAGTGATGGGCAATCCGCAGATATATTTCCGCGCAAATTTTCAGCGGGCTGCCCGCCAATTCATCCAGGGTGTGCGTTACAGCGCCTTCAATTGAATTTTCCACCGGCGCAACGCCGTAATCCGCCTGGCGCGTTTGAACGGCATTAAAAACGTCGCCGATCGTTTCGCAGGGCATATATTGCACGCTGGCGCCGAACCGGTTGCGGGCGGCCTGATGGGTAAAAGTCGCCACCGGCCCCAGATAGGCGACCCGCACAGGCTGCTCCAGGGCAATCGAAGCCGACATGATTTCACGGTAAATTGCAATTAACGCCTCATCCGGCAAAGGTCCCCGATTCAGATGGCGCACGTTCTCCAGAACCTTTTTTTCCCGGGCGGGCACGTAAGCAGCGTGGCGATGTGAACGCTTGGCCTCTCCAATCCGGAGCGCCACCCGCGCCCGCCGGCTTAACAATTCCACCAACCGGTCATCCAAGCGGTCGATTTCCTGGCGTAATTTTTTCAAATCCATGGCAAACTGGTTTTCAGTGTTCGGTGTTCAATGAAATTGGTTCCGGCGTAAAACCTAAAAACTTCCAAAACGCGAGTTTTGGATATGGTTCACGGAATGTTATTTTTCTTCACCGCCATCGTCTTCCTCTTCTTCGTCTTCCGGCCCTTGGGCAGCGCCCGGAGCTGCCGCCGGGGTTGGCTTTTCCTCCGGCGCGTCTTCCGCTTCCCTGTCTGGAGGCAGGGCATCCAGATTGACTGTACCAACCTCCGGCGCATCATCGTCCGGCTTCCCGCCCGTCTCCGATTCCGGCGAGGGCGCGGCGGCAGCCTGCGCGCGTTCAGCCTCGCGCCGGCATAATTGCTCAATGCCGGGCAAATCCCGCACATTTTTAAGTCCGAAATGCTCAAGGAACAACTGGGTGGTGCCGTATAACAAAGGCCTTCCCGGCAGTTCGCTGCGGCCGGAGATTTTAATCAATTGCATTTCCAGCAGGGTGCGCAACATGGCGTCCACGCCAACGCCGCGGACGCCTTCGATTTCCGCCCGGCTCACGGGCTGTCGGTAAGCGATAATCGCCAGGGTTTCCAGCGCCGGGCGGGAAAGCCGCGTAGGCTTGCCCAGATCCAGCAGGCACCGCAGCCAGGGCCCGCATGCGGGATCGGTCTGAAGGCGGTAACCGCCGCCGTCCAGGCCGGGGCCCGGCGCAATTCCCAGCGTGACGCCCAGCCCGCTGCCTTCCAATGTTTCCTGCAGGGACGCGACAGCTTTCCTGATTGCAGCGTCGCGCGCCGGCTGGCGCCCGTCTTCCGGAAATTGTTCGGCAACCTGCTGCAGCACGCGGCGTATTTCCGCCAGTGTCAACGGTTTCTTGGCGGCGAACAGCATGGCGCCGACAATGCGTTTCAGTTCCAGTTCCGGCGTTTCTGCCGGGCCGGCGGCCGCGTCCGCTGGCGCCGCGGTTGCCGCGATCTTTGCCTCTTGCTCTTCGGTCATGCGGGAATGGCCCTTTCCAAAACAATAGCCCCGAAAACCCCATTCTGGCGCGCCTTGATCTGGCGCAGGCGAATCAATTCCAGCACCGCCAGGAAAGTGCAGACAATTTCATGCCGGGTGGCGGCCTGCGTGAACAATTCTTCGAATCCCACGCTATCGGCGGCACGCAGGGTTTGCACAATCAATTCGATTTTGTCGGCGACGGTGTGTCGTTCGGCATAAATCTCGCCGATTTCCGCGGCTACCGGCACGCGTTTCAACGCTTCGTTAAAAGCGGCGATCAAATCAAAAATCGTGATATCGCCCAGCGCTGCGCCCGGTTCCGGTTCCAGCGGCAAGTCTTCCGCGCCGCATTCGAAAATGTTTTCCCGCCGCAGCTCCATAGTCTGCAGCGCGCCGGCGGCATCCTTGAATTTCTTGTATTCCACCAGTTGCCGCACCAGTTCCCAGCGCGGATCGTCTTCCTCCGCCTCAAGTTCCGGGCGGTCCTCCACCGGCAGGAGCATGCGGCTTTTGATCATCATGAGCGTCGCGGCCATGACCAGGAATTCGCCGGCAATGTTCAAATCAAGCATGCGCATCAACTGCATATATTCCATGTATTGCCGCGTAATCAGTTCGATGGGGATGTTATAAATATCCACCTCGTCTTTTTTGATCAGATACAGCAGGAGATCGAGCGGTCCTTCAAAAATTTCCAGTCGGACCTTGTATTCATCCTGGACGGTGGTATCCATGGCCAATTAAGCCGCGCCAGCGGCGCGGCGCGCGTCCCGCAAGGTGGGTGCGATAGCGGCGCGCGCGCGGGCGGCGCCATCCCGCAAGATTTCCTCGACGCGCGCCGGGGCGGCCGCCAATTCCGCGCGGCGCCGGCGGAAGGGCTCGAAATATTTCCAGAGCATTTCAAACAGAGCCTTTTTCGCTTCGCCGTAACCCATCCCGCCGGCCCGGTAACGCGCAGCCATCGCGGCGGTCTGCTCCGCATCGGCGAACAGGCGGTAAAGGGCGAAAACATTGCAATGTTCCGGGTCCTTGGGATCGTCCAGGGTTTTGCTGTCGGTAACGATGCGCATGACCGCCTGGCGCGTGGCTTTCTGTTCGCCAAATATGTCAATGGCGTTATTGTACGATTTCGACATCTTCTGCCCGTCCACGCCGGGCACCACGGCCACGCTGCCGGCGATCAGCGGTTCCGGCACTTTAAATACCTCGCCGAATTTCTGGTTAAATTTTACGGCCAGGTCGCGGGTAACTTCCAGGTGCTGCTTCTGATCCTGCCCCACCGGCACCACGTCGGCCTGCACTGCCAGAATGTCGGCAGCCATCAATACGGGATATGCGAAAAGCGCGTGGGAAGCCGCATGCCCGCGGGCAAGTTTATCCTTGTAGGCATGGCAACGCTCCAGCAAGCCCATGGGTGTAACCGTGGACAGAAGCCATGCCAATTCGTGCACTTCCGGAACATCGCTCTGGCGGTAAAACACGGTGCGCTCTGGATCAAGCCCGCACGCCAGAAAATCCAGCGCGACATCCGCGGTGGCGCGCCGCAAAACGGCGGCGTCATCCACCGTGGTCATGGCATGATAATTGGCAATGAATAAAAAAGCCTGCCCCTGCCGCTGTAGTTCCAACGCCGGGCGCATCATACCGAAATAATTGCCTAGATGCAGGCGTCCGGAAGGCTGAATCCCCGATAATATACGCATGGCTAATTCCTAAAACGGGGCATCGGCATCCGCCACCGGCGCGGGACCGGCATCAGGACGGGCTCCGCCGGGGGCGTCATTCCCGGCCGGAGCATCCGCGTATTCCGCGCGCCGGGGACTGCTGAGAAACTGCACGCGCGAAGCCACCACCCGCAACCGGCTGCGCTTCTCGCCTTCCTTATTCTCCCATTGGTCGTATTGCAGCCGGCCTTCCACCAGCACCGGCGAACCTTTGCGCAGGTACTGCGCGCAGTTCTCCGCCTGGCGCCCCCACACCACCACTTCCACGAAACAGGTGGACTCCACGGTCTCGCCCGCCTTATTCCGGTAATTATCATTAATAGCCATTCCCATTTCCAGGACATTGGCGCCGCTGGGAATGGCGCGCAACTCCGGGTCGCGGGTGAGATTGCCGGCCAGAACAACACAATTTAATGAAGCCATATGATTTCCCTTTCATTTCCCGCTGATCGGCGGCCGATTATTTCAGGCATTTCCAGAAAGACTTTTTAACAAAATGAGGCCGGCGGCACAATGCAATTTTTCATATTCCGAATATGCCGGGCAGGGTTGACCGTACATGTCCGCATCACCCGGAAAAAATACTGGCCGGCCAATGACTTCATTGGCCGGCCAGTTGTTTGCTTGACCGGCTTGCGCCGG
>CAYXEK010000008.1:31912-44849 GCA_964463985.1 uncultured Verrucomicrobiota bacterium | reverse complement strand
TCATAATCGCCAACCGCGGCCACAAACCCGACTCCGCCGAATCCGGTAACTTCCACCACGGAATAACCGGAACCGGACATGCGAACCTTCCAATGGCCGTTGGTGCTCTTGTAAACGGCCAAGTCGTCAATGCCATCGCCGTCGTAATCGCCGGGTGCCGGCGCAAAGCCGGCGCCGCCCAGAATAACGGTAGTCGGAGCATAACCACTGGCCACCGCGCTGTAATCGCTGACGCCGCCGGCGGATTTGGACTTGATCCAGTAATACCGCGTAGCGCCGGGGCTGACCGTGCGGTCGGGATATTCCGTTACAGTCACTTCCGCGCGTTTGGTCGCGCCCAGGACGTCATTTTCACTGTTCGCCCAGACTTCATACGCCGTGGCGCCGGCAACCGCATTCCATTGCACCAGGACGCCGCCCGGCCAGGTTCCCTGCGAAGCCGACACGCTGGTCGGCGGGGTCAAACTGCGCCAGCCGCTGTCAGTCTGACTCAGCCAGTAGAGCGCGCCCTTGATGCCCCGCACCCGGTAATAATACACCTCGCCGGGAACAGCCGTCGTGTCGTCATAGGTTGTCGCGGCAGTGGTTCCCAGGACATCATGTTCAGCGAAATCTTCCGTCTCGCTCCGCTGCACTTCATAACTGTCCATGGCGACCGCGAAGGCCGGCCAGGTCACCAACACCTTGTAGCTGTACTGTCCCTGGCTGGCCTGCACTGCCACAGGCGTTCCCAGCGAAGCCCAGCCCAGGACCGCCGTGCTGTACGATCCCGTGCTGACCGCGCTCTTGGCCCGCACCTTGTAGTTATAGCCCACGCCCTGCGCTGCCGTGGTGTCCGAATAGCTGGTCACGGTGGCGGTGTCAAGCGGCGTGTTGTCGCGCGCGATTTCATAGGAAGTCGCGCCGCTCACCGCAGACCATGTGACATCCACCTTGCCGTTCAGCGTGCCTTCCGTGGCCGCGATGTTGGTCGGGGCCGTGAACCGCCGCCAACCATCGGCATAAGGCCCGGGAGCGCTGACCGAAAGACTATTGGTGGCTTTCACCCAGTAGGAATAGAGCGTACCGGGCACCGCAGTCGTGTCGTTGTACGCCAGCGTGGTGCTAGCGCCAATGATGGCTCCGGTGCCTCCCGCGGAATTCCGCCAGACTTCATATCCCGTCGGCACGCCGGGCGCGGCGCTCCACGACACCGCCACCTTGTCCGTGTGGGTATCCTTAGTGGCGTCAATGGTAGCCGGCGGCAGAAGCTGCTGGAAGCCGGAATCGCTGACGCTGTAAGCTCCCTCGTACCCGTAAACGTTGACCCCGCGCACCCAGTAATAATACAACTTGCCAGGCAGGGTCGTCTGGTCGTCATGCAACGTCTCGGATCCGCCAAGCGAGGCTATGCGGGTCGCATTGCTGACGCTGTCGGTTTCGCCCCGCCAGACTTCGCAAGTCGCCACCCCCGTCAAGGCCGCCCATTGGACGCGCACCTGGTTGGTGTAATCGCCATCTGTCGCGCTGATCCAGTCCGGCGCCGGCGGATCCACAATTTCCATCAGCACTGTAACGTTCTTCGGCGTCTCCAAGGCCGGCTCACCGTATTTCTGATCGGTGCCCGCCACCACAATTACGCCCGTATGAATGCCGGCATTGAGGGAACTGACATCGTAAGCGATCGCAACCGGCACCGCCGCGCCGCTGCTGTTGCCATTGCTTGGCGACAGGGTAGTGATCCAGGCCACGGCCTCCGATGCTTCAAACACCAGAGTATAATTGGAGTTGGCATTCCAGACGTTGAAGCCGTTGTTGGTCGCATTACCGCCATGCATGACCTGCTGGCTCAACAGCAGCGGAGTCACGCCCAATTCCGGCGCCGGGTATTCCACATTCAGAACAACCTCGACCACGGTCGGCGAATTATCGGCATTATAGGTTGAGCCTTCCGTCATCGTGCCGGCAATGGTCACCGTGCCGGTATAGCTGCCGCGGTTGGTGGCGATGGTGGACGCGTCGCAGGTAACGACCAGATTAACCTTGTCGGTGTCGCCGGTGCTGGAGCCGTCCACGGGCAACACGCTCAGCCAATCGCCTCCGCTGAGGGTGGCCACGGTGGTGGTGAAATCCAGGGTGTAATAACCGCTGCCGTTCCAGACGTCGAAATTGGTGCCGACATTTACGCCCTCGCGGGTGGTTAACTGCAGGCTGGTCTCGCTGACCGCGATGGATGCCCGCGGATTGACCGTCAAAACCACTTCCACAAGCTGGGGCGAATTGGACGCTGCCAGCATGAATTCCGAGTCAAAGCCGGCCACCATCACATAACCGGTATGCACGCCGGCTGGCAATGACGCGGTATCGAACAAAATCTGGACCGACTTGATATCGCCGGTGGAAGTGCCGTCCGGCGTGTCCACGGACAACCATGTCTGGAGCGGGGTATTGGTGAAATACATCGGGTTCAGGCTGTCATTGCCGCGCTGCACGTAGAAGGTCTGAGCATCATAGGTCTGACCGGAGACGATGGTCGAGGAAAAGGAGGTGGACATCAACTGCAGGACGGGCAGCCAGTCGCCGGAATGGTTGGAGGATATCCCGGAAGGAACCGTCACGGAAACCTGAACGCCGTCCACAAACGTCGTCGGCCCGGAACCGTTGTAAATATCCATGGATGACAGCATGGATACGTTGGTGTCAACAAAATTCAAGTCTTTGATCAGCAGATCGCCGTTCAGGAAGAAAGCCCATTTTTTGTTGCCGTAATCCATTCGGCAATCCACCATGGCCCATTCGCCGCTGGCAATCGGCGTGACGGCGCCGCCTGAAAAATTGGTGTCGGCCACCACCCATTGGCTGGTGGAATTGCGCAAAACAAAATAACCGTTGCTGTTCAGATAAAACACGGACGCAACGTTTGTCTCGCATTCCGGGTCGTTCGTGCCGGTGTAATGCACCGGCTGCACGTAGAACTCCATCCAGAGGTTGGATGCGGCAACCGTCACATTGGTGTCAAACCGGTTCGAAAGCAGGCAATCCAACGGCACCTGCGCTGCCTGCAGCCCCTGGTAATACTGTTGCCCCTGAACTTGAACGTTGGTGTCAGAACCGTACCATCCATTAGTGCCGTCAATCAGGGGAGTCCCGAGATCGTAAGCCTCGAAATCATCGGCAAAAGGCAATACGCTTTCAGCGGCATTCGCGCTGGCCAATCCAAAACAAACCAGCATTGCCGCCGCCGCATACCGCACCTTACCCAGCATTGCGCATTTCATATTGGTTCTCCCATGGTTCCGAACGCATTTTTAAATTATTACGGATCAAAGCAAAAAGCGCAACAAAGGCTTGCGCCAACCTTCCATTACGTTGTTAAGTTAACACAGGTTTTAATTTTCGTCAACTTTTTTTGAAAAATTTTTCGCTTTTTTGTTATCATTTAAACGAAAATGATTTATGGCTAAACATAATCGGCATTTGACGCACCCATAATTGTCATTTTGTCGAATACGAAAAAATTATCCGATTAATTTTCGCTGTCGGCGTGTACGTAAACTGTCCGGCCGGCGCTGATGGTGCGCAGCAAGTTCAGATCGTCATCCATGAAAACAATATCAGCATCGCGGCCGGCGGCCAATTCGCCTTTATTCAATCCCAGCAGGCGCGCCGGGTTCAAGGAGCAAACCCGGCTGGCAGTCGTTAGATCCTTACCGAACAGTTTGACCGCGTTGCGGAAGCCATCCGCCGGGGTCAGGGCGCTGGATGCCAGTCCCATGCCACGATCAATCAGTCGAATGCCTTTGTTAGGACCTTGAATCAGCACTCTGCCCCACCCTTGCGGCAAAACATATTCGCCGGGCGGCAGGCCGGAGCCGTAATTGCTGTCGGTGATGAAGATCAATTTGTCCGGCGGTTTGCAGCGGAAGGTTTTTTCCACCAGGAGCGGATAGACATGCGTGCCGTCGGGAATAATTTCGCAGGCGACACGGTCCTCCACCAGCAGGTAATCTACCAGTCCGTCGGGGTAAACGTCCTCATCGGGGGGACGCGGTGGCGGCTGGAAAAAAGTGTCGAACAGGTGGGTCACCAGGCGCGCGCCCGCATCCACCGCGGCGCGCGCGCCTTCGATCAAGACGCGGGTGTGCGCCATGCTGCAGGCAATTCCCATCCCGGACAGTTTGCGGATCGCCGGAATGGCCCCGGGCAATTCCGGGGAAATATCCCATACGCGGATATGTCCGCCGCCGGCCTCCAGCAGCATGTCCGTGGTCGCATCGGTGATGGGCGCCACGTCTTTCTGCAATCCAGCGCTGGGGTCGGACAGGTAAGGCGATTCCAGGCGGAACCCGGCAACCTGGGGCGTCAATTTCAATTCATCCGTCTCGCGCCGCCATTCCCGCATGCGCGCGGCGGTTTCCGCGGGCGGACCGAAGAAAGTCGGCAGAAAAGTCGTGGCGCCGCAGGCGGCTTCCTGCGCGGCGAAATCCGCGAGAGTGCCCGACTGCGTGGAGGCCCGCAACACGCCGTGCTGGTGGATATCCACCAGCCCCGGCAGCACCAGCGCGCCGGCGGCGTCGAGAATTTCCGCGCCGGGGGCGTTCAGGCCGGCCGGGCCGATGCGCTCAATGGCGCGCCCGCGGAGCAAGATGGATTGTTCTTTGATGCTGCCATCCGGCAGCAAAACGCGTCCGTTGCGGATCAGCAGTTCGCGCGGTTCCGATCTGCTCATGGAGTCATCCTTGCCTTTCACGGCACGGCCACGCCGCGGCCGCGCAGGTATTGTTTCAACTGGGGAATGCCGATAATGCCGAAATGGAAGACCGACGCCGCCAGCAGAATGCCGGCGCCCGCGGCCACCGCCTCGTAGAAATGTTCGAGTTTGCCCGCGCCGCCGGAGGCCACCAGTTCCGCCCGCACGGCCTTGCGCAACGCGCGCAGCAGCGGCAAATCGTAGCCGGAACGGACGCCGTCCGTGGACTTGCTGGTGGGCAGGATCACCGCCGCGCCGGCGCCTTCCACGCGGCGCGCCCATTCGACGGCGTCCGCGCCGGTCGCTGTACGGCCGCCGTCAATCCAGACCTCGTAACCGGACGGCAGGGCGGGATTGGCGGCGGCGTCAATCGCCACCACCACCGCGTCGCGTCCGCATTCCCGGATGATTTCGCCAATGACGGCCGGCCGGCGGAAAGCCGAACTGCTGATGGATATCTTGTCGGCGCCGGCCGCCAGCACGGACGCGGCCGAAGCCGCATCCCGGATGCCTCCGCCGACGGTCAGCGGCACGGTGGCCGCGCCGGCAACCCGGCGCACCACCTCCAGCAGCGTGGGGCGGTTTTCCACCGTGGCAGTGATGTCGAGCATGGCGATGGCATTGGCGCCGGCGGCGCAGTAGGCCCGGCAGCATTCGACCGGGTCCCCGGCGTCCTGGATGTCAACAAAACGAACTCCCTTGACCACGCGCCCGTCCCGCATGTCCAGGCAGGGCATTATAGATACATCCGGCATAAAATATTTCCCCTTAAAATTGAGCCAATTTCAAAAGTCCTGTCAAAAAGGTCGGGGTGTAACCCGACCCTCCAAAAACGGGTTGTTTACCCATTTTGGAGGGACGATTTTCACGTCGTCCGAGACTTTTGAAATTGGCTCAATTGTTTTATTATGACACAGAAGACATAAAAAACAAGCAAATCTGATCCCATTCCTATTCTTCAAATTTCAGCACGGCATATTCATCCAGCAGGCGGAAAACGGTCCTGGTTAATTGCGGCGCCATGCTGAGTTCGCACTCCGGCAGGCCGATGGCATAGTTGTAACGCGCTATCAGTATCCGCCAATCCGAACCAGGCCCGAAGGCATCGCCGTACTGCGTCAATTCTTTGGCGGGAATCGCCAGTTCCGCCGTCCAGTAGTCATCCCGGTCGCGCCAGTCGTTCAATGTCCCCCGGACTTCCGCGGCGACCTTCAAATCGCGCATGGCATGATTTTTAATGGAACTGAGCAGACGCCGCCCCGGGCTGGCGAACCAAAACACCGACTGCAAGCCGTTGGGAGTGCCGTAAATCTCCCAGTACCATGTGCTGGTCGCGGGTTTCAAAAACACTTCCACCAGGTCGCCGGTGCCGTACAGCGGGGTTTGATTGGTTGCGCCTTCCTGCACCACGTCCGAATCGGAATATTTCACGCCGACGTAAAGGTAATCCGCATCCCACAGCAAGCGTACCGCGCCCGGCTCCTTCAGCGGCGGGTCGGCCCGGTCCAATCCCTTGTGCAACTGATACACCGCTGCTTTTTGCCAGGCCGGATCGTCGAGTTTGCCGTCCAATCGCACCGGCGCATCTGCCCGGCGGGCCAGCATGACCGGCTGTTCCGCTCCCGGCGCCGTTCCGGATGGCGCGCTCGGACTGGTGGCGCAGCCGGCGGAGAGAATAGCCGCCAATGCCAATAAACCGCCGCAGGCATATTTAATAGGATTGTGATTTTTCATTTTTTCGTGTTTATTCCTGTTATTCCTGCGTCATAACGACATGCGCTTCGGCCACCTGCACCGGCCGGCCGGGCGCGGAGAGGATTAACTGCAGCCGCGGACGCCGCGGCAATTTCACGGTGATGGCGACTTCATGCCACCAGAGGGCCACCGGCGCCACCAGCGCCTTGGCGGGCGGCACGATGGGATTCGTCCGGTCCTGCAGAATTTCCACCTGCAACTCGGCAAAGTCATAACTGCCGATGCCCACGGCGTCGGGCGCTGCCGGATCGTATTTTTCGTCGCTGTCAATGTAAGGCGGGAAGTAACGGCACAGCACCCGGATTTGCGCGTCGCAACTCTGCCGGCCGGCCGCGACCGGCGGCAAGTCCTGGACCAGTTTGCGATCCCCGGCAATGACCCGGATGGTGTTGATCCCCGCGGGCGGCTTTTCCGTATAAGTCCGGCCTTGCCATTCCATCGTCAACGGTTGATGGGCGGGGATGGAACTGATGTTTTTCCAGGCGGTGCAATTGTCGTCCAGCAGGGTGTCGGCCAGCAACTCCCGGCCCGCGCGCGCGCATTCCACAGGCCGGCCGGTGCGGTCCTTGCCTTCCGCGCCGGCATACAGGGCAAACACGTCCGTCAAGGCCATGTTCCGTCCGGCGAGCAGGAAACCCAGCTTGTCGTATTGCATGGCATGGGAGAATTGCGCCGGCGGCACCGCCCAGCACCCATCCGCATCGCGTTCCAGTGCCAACCAGTCGCCGACCGGCGCCCGCATCTGCGCGTAATACGGATCGGAAATATCGCCCGCGCCGAAGCTTCCGCGCAATTTCAGGCCCGGCAGGTCGGTGTCAAAAAGATTCAGCCCGGAAGTCACCTGACCGCCCTTCTCGATATCCGTGGTGATTTTGTCGCCGACGACCCGGATGACGGTGTAAACCGTACCGTCCACCTTGAAATCATAGTCGTTCCCGGACGACACCAGTTTGAATTTGTCGCCGTCTTGCGGCGCGTATGCCGATGTTTTGTCAATCCCGAACTGCAGCAGCGTTTTGCCGGGCGCGGGGTATTGATCCAGGCCGGTGCAACGTTTGACGAATACTTGCCCGACGCCGGTTCCGGCCAGTCCGAGCCGGAAAGCTTCAAGTCCGCGCGCGGTGCAGGGCAAGGTGACTTCCACCAGGGCATGATCGCCCAGCGCAACCGGCTGGCGGAGCAGCAGTTTTTCATATTCCGACGCGTGCGGCACCGACTGGTAATGGCTGTGCATACGGTCGAAATACCGCGTGTTTTCGTCGGCAATGCCGGTATTGCCCACCGTGATCTCGCAAAATTTTTCCAACCGGTCATAAATCCCGTCGTAGACCAGGCTCGCCGGAGCGCCCTCCGCCGCGCCCGGCCGCGGGCGGAAAATTTTGATGGATTGCCGGGGCCTCGGCAAACCGGCCAGGTGCTTGGCCAGCACCATGCCCCGGCTGGCCGCGGTCCGGGTGGATGGGTGCTGGTTGGCGTTGAAGGCGGGAAACACATGATCCGTAACGGCGCCCAGCAACGCGCCCTCGTTGATCACAAGGTAACCGCGTTCATGCGCCAGCCGGTCCAGTTCCGGTTGAATCCAGGCTTCGCTGTATTCCAGCGACAGAATGGGCTTGATGCCCAGCGCTTCCAGGGCGCTGCACAGCGCCTTCAGGTTATAAAAGTAAAAATCCTCGTTGATGTAAACATGCCGGAGATTGTTTTCAAAATTGCTGAGGACGGCATAGGTGGCATTCCAGTCGCGGATGCCGGTGAGGCCGACCTTGCCGCCCTGGTTGCAGCGCACCCGGTTCAGGATATCCAGCAGGGTATCGCCGCTGACACCGAAGTTGTAAAACTGGTAATCCGAAAAGGCCGAGGCAATGTCGGTAAAATGCTTGCCGCGGATGGCGCAACCGGAAACGTAGGAAGACCCGGCCATGACAATCTTGTCGCTGTTGGCAATGGTAATCCGGGATTCCTCCGTTGCCGGAAGCGCCGGCGCCGCGGCCGACAATGCCGCATCGGCGCTTAAAGCCGCGGCGCAAAGGCGTGCCAGTTTTTCACGGGATTTTCGCACGGGCATGGCTGCCTCCTTTTTGTTTGATCCAGGTTAAAAATGAAGTATAATGGTTGCTTTTAAAAGCGCCGGTGTTCCGGCGCATAACCTTAAAACATTCAAAACGTGAGTTTGGAAGTTGGTTTAATTGTTTAACATGAAAGCCGAAATATTTCAATCAGGGAAACCGGCCATGAATTTTCAGATGTCGCCGCTGATTCAGGAACGTGTACGCGGGCTTGAAAGCTTTCAGGTGGATTTAACCGCGCCGCCGGACTTCAATGACTTCTGGCGCGCTAACTGCGAAAAAGTTGACCGCCACGATCTTAACGTCCAGTCTGCCGCCATCCCCTATCCGCTGGAGGGCGTTGCAGTCCGGGACACCGTCTTTACCGGGCTGGACGGGACCGCCGTCAAGGCATGGGTCATCCTGCCTCCGGCAGCCCGGAAAAGCAAGGCGCCGGCCATGGTTTGGTATCATGGCGGAGGCGGCAGCCGGTTCCGTCCCTACGAGCACCTGCGCTGGGTAGCGGCTGGATTCGCCGTGGTGGCCATGGATTTCCGGCAGCAGGGCGGCGAAACCGGCTCGGCAACCAGTTTGACCCGCTGCGGCGCGCAATCGTTCATCGTCATGAATGTTGAAGACCACCGTTCTTATTTCCTGTATCATGCCTGGACGGACGCCCTGCTCTGCCTGCGCCTGGCAATGTCCATCCCGGAGATTGACGCCGGCCGCGTGGCAGTGGGCGGCTCCAGCCAGGGCGGCGGCACAGCGCTGGCCATGGCCGCCTTGAACGGTCAAGTAGCCGCCTGCATTGCGGATGTGCCGAGCTACTGCTGGTGGGACAAGCGGATCGTCACGCAGACGGCCTCGGGCGGCGAGCTGGCGGCCTTTTTACGGCGTTACCCGCACAAAATGGAGCAGGTTTACCGCACCATGAGTTACTTTGACGTGATGAATTTCGCCGGCCGCATCCGGTGCCCGACGCTGGTTTCCTGCGGCTTGGACGATGAAGCCGTGCCGCCGGAATGCATTTTTGCCGCATACAACCGCATATCCGCGGAAAAGGAAATTGAAATCTATCCCTTTGGCCGCCACTGCATCGAACCGTGGCAGGCGGAAAAAGAACTGGCCTGGCTGCGTGCCATCCTGCTCCAACCGCCGCGGCAGACACCCATACCGGCAGGCGGCTGACGGTCATGTACGGCCGGCATGCGGCCTGCGTCCGCCGGCGGAAATCACTTCCGCCCGAAACGCAGGGAGTATAAATCGGCGTCCTTGATTTCAAAACGCAGTCGCACCGGGCGGCCGGCCAGGTCTTGCAATTCGCTCCGGCCGGCCCAGGTCACAGCGCGTTCGATCCGGTCGCCGTAAATCAAATCGCATTCGTCCAGGCGGAAGCCCGGCAGGGGCATGCCGGCGGCATCCTGGATTTCGACGCGCAGCCCGCCGAAAACCGAAGTCGCGTAATTGATCAGCAACTGCACGGCGCCGGTTTCCCGCGCCAGGGAGATATCCGAAGATCCATCGCGGGGCAGTCCGTCTGTGATCCTGTTGACCGGGTCGTTTTCCATGTTGAATAAAACACCTTCCTCAATATCCGGATCGAGCAGCGACGCGGCGCCCGCGCCGGCCAGGACGGCAATTTCATGCGGCGCCAGGGCGCGTTTAAGCACGGCGATGTCATCCGCCTCGCCCGTGAACGCGGTTTCGGGCTGGTTGTAATCCTGTCCGAACCGCAGATCGCCGCGCGCCAGGGTAATCGCCCCGGCGCCGGGTTTGCCGCCGGAAGCCACCTGGCGTCCGTCGAAATAAAGATCAATCACTCCATCCTGCCAGGTAACGGCAAAATGGTTGCCGCGCTCATCGCCGCCGCCCGGCCGGTTCAGGGCGTCCCAGACATCGAAACCGCCGATCATCCCCGGATCTTTCGGCCGGACGACGACATGATTTCCGTCGTAACTGAAAGTTATAAATGGCGCAGAACCGCGGCCGAATGACACCGAAAATGTCAATTCGCCCGAGCCGGCAGCGGTCAAGCCCTGGTCATGCGCGTTTTCCCGGGCCGGCCCGATGAATTCCGGGCGCGTCCGCTCGCGCGACGGCGCGGCTGGGGCGTAAGCTGAAAACAGCCGCATATATCCCGACTCGGACGGCAGGGGCCGCACCCGGGCGGCCAGCGTCACGTTCGATCCAAGCTGCCGCGCGCCGGTCAGGTTCAACACCGTTCCCTGGCCGATCGCGCGGCTGACGGAAAGCGAAGCCCGCCCGGCCAGCGGCCGCGAGTCGTTCACAAACGCGGGCGTGTTTTCATCAACCGTAAACCCGGCGGCTGGCGCCATTACCGCGGGCGCGTTAAAAAGCAAGGGGCGGGTAAGCATTTCGCCGCCGGATTGCGGCGCGCGGATGGAAACGAATCCATCCAGGCGAAGCGAATACCGCCGCAGGCGCACGCCATCGCCCTCGTAATATCCTTCCGTCGCGTAAAGCGACAGTTCAGCGGGGGCGCCGGGCAAATCCGAGGGGGTTTCCACCACGCCGCAGGCGATAAGGTTATTGCGATTCAGCCAGGTTGAGCGTTGGGGTCCGGGCCGGATAAACGCCTCATCCCAGAGTTGAAACACCTCGCCATCCCGGCTGGTCATGTAACCGCCGTCGGATATGCCGCCGTAAAAACCGGCCGCCCAGCGCCGCGGGGAAAAGCGCATGGGGAAGGCCATGAAAATATGCGGCGCGCGGTGGTACGGAACGGTCTGGTTGGTGTACAGATGTTTCAACGGCGCCTCGGGGCACTTGATGTTTTCCGGCGCCGACCAGCGCAAAAAATCCGGCGATACGCTGGTTTTGATCCAGCGCACCGCGCCGATGCCCGCCCGCGCGAAGCTGACGTAACGCGCCCGGACGGCATCCCAGAAAACCACGGTCTGGGAGTCGCCGTCAATGGCCGGAACCGTCCGGTCCGGCGACATCAAAGCCCAGCGAATGCCGTCCGGCGACTGGTAACGGAAACTTCCGCGGGTAACGGCCTTGTAGCGCGCCGCGGGCGCGCAGGCCGGGTTCAGGTCCTTGAAAACGCTGAATCCGTGGGAACAATGATTGGTCAGAATTATATTGTTCTCGGTCGAGCCGTTGAACTCGACCAGCCCGAGGTTTGGTCTGGCCCAATGAATGCCGTCGCGGCTCTCGGCGTAACAGATGAAAAAAGGATGGATCACCTGGAGTTTGTCGGCGAATTTTTGCTGATGCGATGCGCGGTAATACATCCGGTAAATATTCCCGTCGCGGAACACCGCATGAAACGCGCAGGTATTGCCCTCCCACGGCACGTTGTGGTCCAGGGCGACATTGCGCCGCGCCGGATGATTCAATTCCCGCCGCGCGCCCCCCGACAATTTTTCAATCCAGAAGCCGTCCACCGGCAATTCGCGCCGCGCACCGATTGCAAACGGCGTGTGGCCTTCGCCCTCCCGGCCCGCAACGATATCTGCCTGCAGTAATCCGGCAACCAGCAGGCGAAAAATTATTTTTTTCATCAGCATTCCATGCAAAACCGCTTTGTTTTCCCGCAAAGGAGCCAAGCCGCAAAGAAGGTACGGATTGTTTAGCCGTTTCCGGAAAAATCAAAACCATTAAATTGCATGATGGTAAAACCGGATGGCCCACCGGGAGTTTACCCTCCAGGATTCACGTGTACTCACCACAAACTTTCTTCGCCAAAGTGCGGCGCGGCACGCCCGCCTGCTGTTACCGCAACATGATGATGGTGCAGCCCGGCAATCCCTCGTAGCACCCCATGTCTATCCGCCGCGTAACCCGGTCCAGCCGGGGCTGGCCTTCCAGGTCGGATGCGTCCGGCAACAGGGCCCAGTCCTGAATCAACCCGGCATTCAGACACGGCGAGCCGGCATTAAGCCGGTAATTGCCCGATTCCCGCGCCAGGAACCCGGGATCGTTGGTCGTCACATTCACCAGCGCACCGGCCTCGCCGAGGTGATTGGTCGGCGTCACGCAGCAATAACCCAGCATGTAAGCCGAATTGTTGGTGCGGATGTTTTCATCCGCCGGGGCGCTGTTGTGATAGGCGATCACGTTGGTCAGGGTCGCGTTGGTTGACTGGTAAAACCACACGCCGCCCGCGTAATTCGACGCCGCATTCCCCGCCACCGTGCAGTTTTCCAGGCGGACGGCTTTGTTGGTATCGCAGGCATATAACAGCAAGCCGCCGCCGGCCGCGGCCTGGTTGTCGGCAATCAGGCAGTTGCGGATGGTCAAGTCATCATAGGCGCCGGAGGAATAGACGGCAAACTGGCGGTACAGACACGCGCCGCCCGCGGAACTCCAGGGCGCACGATTGCTGACAATTGAGCAATGCTCGATCCGGCCGGGCGCGCCCAGATAAACTCCTCCACCTCCG
>CAYXEK010000008.1:0-31812 GCA_964463985.1 uncultured Verrucomicrobiota bacterium | reverse complement strand
AGCAAGGATCCTTTTTTAATCGTGCCGCAGAATATGCCGCCGCCGAAATTCGTCGCCACATTGCCGTAAATCCGGTTGCTGACCGCCGAGGCCGTGGAATGCCAGCCGCAATAAACGCCGCCGGCTTCGTTGGCGGAGTTATTGAAGACCGAACATCCGCGCGCCATGCCGTCGGTCATGACGAACACGCCGCCGCCGCGGGTCACGCAGCCGTTATCAAATACCAGCGAATTGCGCAATTCGCCGGCGTTGACCAGCACGCCGCCGCCGCCGCGGTCGCCCGTGGGCGACACGGTGTTGCTGTACACCGCGCAATCCACCGCCAGGGCGTCGGCCAGACCAATGTAGATGCCCCCGCCGCGGTTGACCGATGTGTTGTGATGCACATAGCAATTGGACATGACGCCGCGGCCAAGATAGATGCCGCCGCCATACCCCGCGCCGCTATTGCCATTGCGCAAGGTAAAACCCGCGACCAAAACGCCGGGATAAGCCACGTTCATGCAGCGCGTGGCGGATTGGCCGTCAATCACGGTGTTGGACGGATCCAGGGCGCCGGCATTCCAACTGCGGATGGTGATGGCGCGGGTGACCAGGATATTGGTCGCCACGTAATACGTCCCGGTGGCCACCAGCACGGTATAGCCGGTCTGCGCCAGGCTCACGCCGTTGCTGATGGTCTTGACGGCGTTGGTCCAGTCGCCCAGTCCCGTGCGCGCGTCATCGCCCGTATTGACATCCACATAAATCGTCTGCGCCCGCAATCCCGAGGCCGCCAGCACGGACAAGGCGGCGCATACCGCGCGTGACCAGCCAAGCCGCGCCGGCATCCGCGCCATGGCTGACAATCTGAGTTGACATGCATGCATAATCCATCCTCCCTTTCCGGCATTATAAAATCACATCCGGTAATTTTCAACAACCTTCTCCAATTCCCGGCTGCCTTCCAACCTGCCATTCTCTCCGATCCGGGTAAAAAAGGCGGTTTCGTACAGGTTGACGGCATCCGGGCCGGCATGGTTCCGCGCGAACCGCAGCGCCTGCTCCACGGCCGCCGACGCGACGCCGCACTTGAAAACGACCGGCTTGCCGCGCCGGCGCGCCTTTGCCGCCACGCGGCCAGCAAAATCATCTTCCGCCCAATCCGGCGCGCGGGGATAGGCGTAAACGACATCGGCCAGATCCTCTTCGATCCAGCGTTCCCATTGCCATTCAAAATTCCAGGGTGCATAACCGTGTTTCTGATTGGTGTCGGTCGCAATCTGGAGCGTGACAACCTTGCCGGCCGCATGCAGCAGGTCGCGCGCCTCGCGCAGGAATTGGGTGTAGGCGGCGCCGTTCACCTGCGCCAAGGCCTCTGGATCGGCGCGGCCGCCGGTTGCCGCCAGCGCCGGCGCGTTGAAACCGTACAGTTCCGGCTCGCTGCTGCGGTTGTGGTTTTCCACGCGGTACCCGACGCCGTCCACGCCGCAGGCCAGGCAGCGGCGCGTGACATCCAGCCAGTAATTGCGCACTTCCGGGTAAACCGGATGAAGCAACGACGAACAATACTCCGCCTTGCCGCGGTAAAGGCCGGCGAACCCGGACATCGCGCCATGATCGCGGTCAAGACATGGAGTGAAATCATCGCGGACCGCAGCCGGCAGATCATGCCATTCCTGCGGGGTCAAAACGTCAAGCCGGAAATAATTTTCGTAGATATCGGCAATCCTGCGGGTGTCCCTGACGAACTCCAAGACGTCCGGGTGCCTGGCATACGGCGATATGATTCCCGCCCCGGGATACAGCGGCCGGCCCTGGTTAAGCCGGCTTTGCTGGAGTTTGCGCAGGCCGATATGCTCGTCGAACGCCAGGGCGGGCAGCCGGCATCCGTTGGAATAGATTTCCATGATCTCGTGCATAGCGTTGGCAAAAGAACCGCGCGGCGTGCGCCGGGAACATTTGACCGTGATATAGCGCTGCGTTTCATCCAGGTCCAGACCCTGCAATGCCAATATGCGCCGCGGTCTGCCGCCGCGCTGCTCGATCCGCTCCTGCAGGCCCCATGGTTTTTCGTATAAAAACGATTCACCGTTGCGCCGGCTGGTCAGGATGGACAAATGTTCCCGCCGGATTTCCGCCGGCGCATCGTCGGATTTGACCAATCTTATCTCCGTAACCCGGCCCGGGGGATTCCAATCCCCGGCCATGCGTTTCAGGCGCATTTCCGGGTGCGAGAGAACAAACGGATCAACCATGTAGGAAATGCCGAGGTGATTGCAGAGGAGGGGGATGCCCGGCGGTCGCGGGAAAGGGTGCGGCACCATGAAATGGGTGTGATACAGGCCGCCCATCTCAAACGGCTTGAAAACGGCGTGGACTTCCATGCCGGCGGCATGCGCCTTTTCCGCCATATAAGCCAGCAGATTACGACGGCCCTGGTAAGGCATGCGCTCGTAAAGATCGTGCCAGGTGTCGTAATGCCAGTCCAGCCGCGCGACGCCCAGCCTTTGCAGGGAAGCCAGCAGACCGTCCAACTGCGCGGGGGTATATAATTCGCCGTGAAAAACCAGGTCGTCAACAAAATCCGCCGTTGCGTGTATCGCTGGTTTCACGGGAAAAATTAACCTTCATTTTGCAACCGGGCTTGCGCCGCCGCCCTGTCCGACTCCGCGATGTTGGACATGTCAAGTAATTTGGCATACGCCTCTCGCGCCGCCTGGCGGTTGCCTTCCGCCTCGAAACAGCGGGCGAGCCCCATCTGCGCCCGACCGCGGTCCGGCCAGCGGACGCCCGGCATGGCCATAACTGCGGCATAGGCTGCGCGCGCTTCGGCGAATTGTTTTTCGGCCTCCAGGCATTGGCCGATTCCCAGCCGGGCAGTCGCCCGATGATGATCCTCCACCCTCTCCATGTCCAGCACCATGGCGTATTCCGCGCGCGCCGCCGCCAATTTCCCCGCCGCGCGCAATGCCGCGGCCTTATGCAATTGCATCCGGAAAATGGTGTCCAGCCTTTCGATCACGGTCAACGGCGCCTGGTGCTTGTCCGCCAGCGCCAGGTAAGCCTTGCAGGCGCCCGGATAATCGCCGGCTTCATAGAGCGCGTTGCCCGCGCCGATTCCGGCGCGCTGTTTGGTCGGCGCGTCCGCGTTCCCGGCCTTTAAAACCTGCTGATATGCCTGGAAGGCTTCCTGGAAATTGCCTTCGGCCATATAACTGTCGCCCATGCCGATCCAGGCCGGTTGCAGATGGATCGGCGCTACCCGGGGCAGGGCCAGCGCCCGGGCCCAGGCTTCGCGCGCGCCGGGATAATTTCCGCGCGCGTATTCCGTTTCGCCGATGGCGGCAAAGCCCCGCGCCTGGCCGGCGACGTTGACATTGCTCAGGCTGATGATCCGCGTATAAGCTTCGACAGCCAGGTCGAACGAATATTCGCCGCGGTGGGAATTGCCGATCAACTTCCAGGCTTCGGCGCAATCATCCGGTTTAAGCGCTTGCGATTCAAGCGCCTTGCGGAGCGTTGCCCGGCCGGCGCCGGCATCGCCGGCCGCCACCAGGTTGCGTCCCTGCCCCAATTGCGCCAGGGCGCGCTGGGCGTCATCCGCCGCCAGCCCGGCTGCCGCGTCAAACGCCTGCGCGGCGTCCATCCACAAACCGCGCGCCTGGGCCCTCGAAGCTTCTTTCATTTTGGCCTGATAAGCAGCGCCATCCGGGCCGGCGTATGAAAAATTCATCGCCAAGACAGTCATCAACAAGCAGGATAGACCAGCCATGCGGGCATGTTTTGCACTCATTTATTCCTCCTTTTATCAATTATTAAAAACCAGGTCGCCGTAGCATTCAACATCCGTCCACTTCTGCCTGATGCGCGCCCAGTAACTTTCCGGAATGCTGAATTCGCGGAAACGCCGGATGAAATTCGCGCGCCACTTTGCGCCGGAAGACGGACCGGCGACTTCCAGCGCCTTGAAGGGGATTGCCGCCTCAATCGTCCAATATCCGTCCGCCGCACCGGTGGCAGCTTTCCATTCCGCCTGGCGCAGATCGTCGCCGGTCACGCCCCACTCGGCCGATCCGGCATAATATTTCACGCCGCCGGCGTTTACGGCAAACTGGCGCACCCGGGCATTTTCGGCATTGATGAACATGACCATCGTATCGTCGTACTTGCGCAAGACCTCGATCGGCTGGTCCGGGCTGGCCGTCTTGCGCAAGGCCTGGACGTCCGGATCGGCCATGCGCAATCCCAAATACAGGTTTTGACTGTCATAACACGCCTGCACGGCCGTATCCACCAGGGGTATGCCCAGGTAAGCCGCCGGACCGGCGCTGATGCTTAAAAACCGGAAACTGGCGGGCGCTTGTTTCCATGCTGCGTCTTCCAGATTCCCGTCAATTTCGGGCGGCGCACCCGCGGCGGCAACCGCCGTCAGCACCGGACGTTCCCATGAATCAATGGCGGCCGCCGGACCCGGCCGGTCCGGCAGACGCGCCGAAAATTCACTGGCCGGAATCAGATTTTCCTTCCAGAGGGACCAGAACCGCCAGTTGGTCATTTCCGACCAGGCGGCGGCGTATTCGTTCCGGGCGAGCAATTCCTCCGCCCGCGCCATGACGCCGCGCATGAAATCGCGGTCCGTGCGGGTAATTGCCAGGGTGGCGGAAGGATCGTTCATGATCGCCGCCACATCCCGGAGGATATTGCGCATATGCGCCAGTTCCGAGTCGGGCACCGGCTTATTGCTCCAGGCGGCGATGGCGATGTTCGAGATTTGAGATTTCAGATTTGAGATTTCAGCACCGGCAATCCGGAAGGCCGCCATGCCATACGGCTTGAGAGCAATCGGCACGACGGTTTTGCCGTCCTGTTCCCGCGTCGCCACCGGCGCGCCGTCGCTGGGGCGCACGACATTCGCTTTGCCGGACAACACCACTTCGCCTTCAATCGGCCAATAACCGGGATTGGCGGCGTAAAACCAGTAATCTCCGTCCTGGTGCAGGGCGCGGAGGGCCAGGTTGTGCCGGAAATCCGCGGTATCCAGCACCGGCGCGAATTTTTCCCGGGGCAGGGCGGTCATGACCTTCGCCACTTCCCGGAGGTGCTGCTCGCGGCTGTTGATGATGTTGACATCGGTGAATCCGAAAACCAGGATGTCCGGGTCGGCGCCGATCATGGACTGGGTGAACGGCTCCATGACGTTGTCGCCATGCGCCTGGGAAATGAACCGGCTGACATTGGCCGGCATGGGCCAGCCTTCCGGTATGTCCTCCAGCCGTCCCTCCCCGCCCGATGTGCTGTCGCCCCGGGACTTGAACAGCCAACCCGGCGCGCCGGTAGGCAATTCATGCCAGCAGGTGCACAAGACCACCATGCGGTTGGGGCCGGCAGCGTAATATTCCGACGGTTCGCGACCGACAATATGTTCCCAGAAATAAGCCTGCCCGGCGCTGGCCGGGCCGACCGGGTAAACATACCGGCCAAACCAGATGTTTTTATCATTTTTAACCACGGCCGGATCCATGCCAAACTCGCGCATGTACCGGGCGTAGGGCTTGCCCGACTCGAACAGCCAATACCGGCACATGCCGGCGCCGGTATGGAAGCCGTAAAGCACGTTCAGATCCCTGCGGTATTCATGCAGGGTTTCCAGGGTTTTGGCCATGTAGCTGCGCGTGGCCTGGCAGCGCCAGTCAACCCATTTTTCCAGCATGGGTTCGGAAGTCAGGAACAGGTGGCGTTTCTCAAACCGTTGCGGATCATCCGGGTCTCCCGGAACCTTCACGCCGGTATCGCGCTCGAAAGCCGCGAGCGTGGCGTCGGAATAATCATAATCGAAGGGCGCCTTGTGGGTCACGCAGGGCGACGGACCGAATCCGCCGCCGTCAATGAACACGCAGTAATAGATGCCCTGCCATGCCGGGGAGAAGGCGAACTTGCGCGCCAGGTCGTCCGCCACGCGGCGATACCCGGCCTCGATGGCGGGATGATTGGGGTTGGCGTGCCAGCCGCCCTGCTCGCCGTTCTTGTTGACGAACGACACGGTTTCGGCGCCGGCGGCCACTTCCGCGTTGCCGACGGCATATTGCGCCTTGATTGTTTTATGTCCGACATATTCCACCATGGAATACATGGTAATTCCATTCCGCTCGAAAAAGCGCAAGGCGGTCTCGCGGATGTCCTGCAGGAGGCGGCCGTCGCCCGGCATTAAATCCGGCGGCGTGTAGGATGTGTTGTCCTCGGCGTACTGGAATGAGCCCATGACATACAGGTTCTGGCCGGTAAAACGCAGGTACTCGGTGTAATTCCGGCAGGCGTCAAAATGCCACCGCAGGCGCTGGGCAAACCGGGCCACCGAATCGTATCCCAGGTTCTGGTAACGCCGCTGGTACGGATCCAGGCCGTCCACATCCCCAAAGGTCCGGCCCAGCGACCGGGCGCGCTCGGAATGAATGCCGAAAAACCGTTCGCCGGAAGCGTTAATCTTGACCGCGGGCAATTCGTCCACGCGGTAAATGCGCAGACGCGCGGCGGCCGACCGCAAACCCTGTTTCAGATTGACGATGTCCAGGGTGTGAATTTCCGGGTCGGCCCAATGCAGCCAGCGCATTTCATGCATTTTGCCGTCCAGCGGGTATTTGCCGCCCGTCACCAGCGACGGACCATCCTCCGTAGTCCAACCGGACGGGTCCAGCCGGCGCCAGGGCGCCAGCGGACGGCCCCCGACTTCGCGGCCGGCGCTGGTGACGGACACGCCGATCCAGCGCTCGGCGTCGTTGGGATATTCCAGCACCAGCAGGTACCAGCCGTGCGGCCTGGCAAATTCGAAGCGATACGAAAAATTCGCGGCCCGGCCTTCATCCGTCACCTCGCGGTACACCAGGCCGCCTTTGTCAACAAGCTTCGGCGCAGCAATGCCCCTGATTTTCACGTTGGCCTGCGGCGCCGCCGCTTCCACCCAGCGATGCGGATCGTCAGCGCGCGTAAAATCAATGACGTCTTCCAACTCCATTTGCATGCCTTCTTCGAAACTGCCGCCGGCGACTTCTTTCATCGGCAGCCGCCCAACGACGATCAAAGGCTCCTCGAGGCGGCGTTCCAGCCATTGGCCGGCCTGGCGCAATCCGACTTCCAGCGTATAGACGGCGCCGGTCTGCCGGCCGGCGTCCACGATGTAAACGGCCGATCCCGGATCGCGCGCGGGCGCGCTCCCGGTTACTTCGCCGCGCGCGACTTCCGGCCGGTCGGCATCACGCTCGACCCGGCGCAATACCCAGTGCAGCACGGTATTTGCATCCGCCATGCCGGACGGGACACGGACATTAACCCGCAGCGGTTCGGCCTCGTCAAAATACAACAGCGGATCCGCTCCGGGATTTTCCAGCAGCAGGCGTCCATCGTAGGCCGGCCAGCGCCGATCCACGAAAGCCGCGTCAATATTGACCGCGCGCACCGGCTGCCATTGCCCGTCATTGTAATCCGGCTGTATCCAGTCTGCCGGCTGAACTCCGCCTGCGCCCTTCCAGTCCGCGCCCGTATCCAGTTGCACGACCGCGCCGTCCCGCATGATGACCCTGCCCTGGAATGCGACCACCGGCGCATCGCGGGCGGTGCGCGCCTGTTCCGCGCTAAGGCAGATGACGTTTTTTTTGCCCGGCGCCAGGAATGGCGACAGATCCACCGGGGCGGTGGGTTCGTAAATCGTCCGCACGGCCACCTCGTGTCCATTCACAAACAGCCGGTTGCCTTCGGCAATCTGGCCGACCGCGCGCCAGATTTCCCCGCGCGGTAAATCAAACTCCTTGCGGTAATGGCCATTGTTGATCACCTGTACCACGCGGATTGATTTGATTTCCACGGTATTGTCCGCCGGCCCGGCGATCGTCAGGCCAAAGCCGTCGGGACCGGCCTTGTAAACCTTGAAGCGCAATATCTGCCAGCCGGTTCCTTCCAGCCTGGCCTCCGCCTTGGGTTTCATCCACCAGTACAGGCTTTCCGGTCCGTAATTTGCGATTTTGTTCGAACCGTTGGCCCACAGCTCCAGCGACCAGGTGCTGGAGGTTGCCGACTGTTTAACCTGGAACTCGACTTCGTTCCAGCCGGAAAACATCATGATCCGGTCGGATTTGGCCTGCCGTCCATCGTAATTACCCCAGCCTAAAACGACCTTTTCTCCGGCAGCCGTGAAACGCAGCCCTTGGTCGTTGACGGCGAGGTTTTTGACTTCCGGCGCAAAGTAAGTGAAGTTGCAACGGTCGGACACGGAAAATTCCCAGGGCTTGCCCGATCGTTCCAGGGCCAGATCGTTGGTGGTGGCGTAGACATCCAGGCGCCGGGCCCGATACAGGTCGCCGGAATGCACCCTGGGCCGGGCATTGAATCCATTCGCCGGCATTGACATGGTGATGCACAGCCCCAGAAACGCCATCGCACTTCTTTGTGATTTTTTCATTTTGACCTCTTTCCATTCAACAACGCCTGCTCACCAGGCATTCTATTCCCTTGTCATATTCCGCAACCAAAGCGGCATGAACCGTAAAGCGAGGCACCGTCGCCACAATGCCGTCCTCATCCTCCATCACCTCTGGAATCTGCCGGCCAGGAGCGAGATAAATCCGCGCGGGCAAAGCGCCGGCCGATTTCCTGAAACGCACCGCCATCCCGCAAACCGGCGCAAATTTGTCAATATCCTCAAAGCAATCGCGCTTCAATGTCCGGCTGGCGCCGGCCGGCATGTTGACCAGATTGACAATCAATCGCCTTTGATCCGGTTGAATATGGGCATAAGCATCAACCAAACCGGCCCCTTCCACCGCCAGCGGCATTTTGTCGCCAACTGCCTGCAGCAATGCCCGGGTCAGAAATGCTTTGTCGGCCGCCATGCCGCCGCGCGCAAATTGCAGGCCCGGCATGCCGGCGAAGTAAACACAACGTCCCTTGCCATAGGAATGCTCAACCATGGCCGGCAGGAACGGCGGCAAGGGCGACATCATGGTCAATCCAAACGACGGGGTCCGGGCGGCCTGCGCGGCAACGCGCGCGCCCGTTCTTGGCGCCACCGGCCATTGCCCCATGTTCCATTGCAGCGGGGCGCCCGCACCGTCGAGGTAAAAAGCATAATCGGGGCGCCAGTCATCGGCCAAATCCACCCCTAATAATTGCGCCAAACGGAAATTCGGCCGGCGCCGGCCGGTTTCATCAAAGAGCGAAACGTCGCCGCTGGCCAGCAACACTCCGCCGGCGCGGACGAATTCCATGACGGCTTCAGATTGGGCGTCGCTTAAACAGGATACGCCGGGCAATACCAGAACATCCAATTCCGGGAATTTACCCGCATCCAGCTGTAATTCATCAACATAATTCCAGAAAACATGCGCTGCCCCGGCCGCCGATGCCCAGCCTGCAAATTCGTCGGCATGCGGCGGAGCAACATTCAACGCCGATTGGTTGACAACAGCGTTTTTGGAAAAAGCCAGCGGCGGGCGGTAACGGCGCGAATTATGGCTGTTCAAAATGCCGACTTGAAAAACCGGCCGCATGCCTTCCAGCCAAGGCTCGAATGCGGTCTGTTCGCGGCACAATTCCGCAGCCAGTGCCATTTCATCCGCAGGCGCAGCCCCGGAAGCATCCATCACCAAAGACCCGCAGACCGCCACATTCAAAGAGCGCGCGGCCCATACCTCGGCGGCATAGCCATCCCGCCCCTTGACACGCATGGATTGGGTTACCGAATCCAGCAGGACTTCCCCGGGCGGGTGCAGGCTTAACGCGGCATTGCGGCGCAATCCCGTGTTCAAGGCAAGGCTGCCGCTTTCATGGGCAAAGAGATCGCAAGTCACAAAGTCGCAGGCCGAGGGCGAACCGATGTAATTATAGGTAAATGCAACATCCGGCCGGATGGATTTTGCCAGAGCGCGCGCCTTTTCGGTGAAATCCCTGAGTTTTTCAATTCTGAACCGGATCAAAGCCGTGTGCTGTTCATGGGTCAACCGGCTTAAACCGGGAAAATCCATTCCAAACCGTTCCTCGAATTCGCGGCGGCAGGCCGGACATAACCATTCGCCTTTCATGGCGCAACCCAGCGCGTCGAGATAGTAAGCCTTCACGGGATAGTGTTCCAGAATCTCCCGCATTTGTGCCAGGACATAATTCCCGTAAGGGCTGAAAACACAGGCATCAACGGGTTGCTTTCCGTCCGGATCGGCCGTGTGCGTCCACTCCGGGCGCTCAGCGCAAATCCGGCGGTCGCTTGACTCGTAAATCGCCAGCGGCGCTATTCCCTCTGCCAGACAAGTCTCGCACAATTCCCCGAAAATATCGCGTCCGTGCAGGGTTGAGAGCATGTGGCCGGCCCCGGTCGGGTAAAACGCATTGCCATACCCGCCTTTGCTGTAAAACCAGAATGCCTGGAATCCGGCCTTTTTAATGGCGCTGATCAGCGTCTTCGCATTCAACCGCGACATGGGCGCAGGCCATTTTCCGCCGGCGACCATTTCGCGATATTCGTTGCCAACCTGATCCAGGTCGGGGATATGCATGCCGGCCATGATCCGCCGCATGGCGCGGCCATAATTCCATGTCGTTGAGGTTGTCATTGGTTTACATTTTTCCGAAAGGCAGCAACGCGGCGCTGACGCCCGCAACCTGAAATGGAGCCGGCCTGCCCCCAGGCCGGCAACCGGGGCGAGGGCGCCCCGGCTCCAAACATTTCGTTTTTCATGGCAATACTGGGCGGATAAGGCGCTAATCCGGCAACGCCACAATCAACGGCCGCGGGATTTCAGCGGCGCTGTCAAACGTCATGCGGTAAACAGCATGTCCCGGCGCCATTACCGTAAGATTATAAACATGGGCGATAGTTTCCGGCTTCGCCGGATCGTCCGTCGGCCGATACTCGCGCCTGGTTATCAGGAGCGCGCGGCCGAGCGCGTCATCGGGCGTCATGCCGTCCGGGCCGGTTACCGCCAGCGAACGCTGGACAAAAAGGTCATCAACATCACCCTGACAATCCACCAGCACCGCCGCACCAACTACCGGCCGTCCGCGTCCATCGCTGACTTGCACCGGCAGGCTGATCCGTTCAATTATGCCCGGATTTTTCACCAGGTTCAAATCGCTTGACTGTTTATACACGCTGTAATGGCGCAGCCATTTCTCGTCGCGGGTGGAGCGCGGCAGCCTCAAAGGTTGTTCCGGAGGGCCGATGACACAATCGGTTAAAATAATGCCGGCTTGCGATGGCAGCATCTGGAAATTGACGCGGTTGCCTTCAAACACGCAACGGGTGGCGCCCCGGTTCTGGGTCGCCACTTCCAGGTTGCTGAAAATGCAATCCACCGCGTCAAACGGGGCGGCGGCGCTGCCGCCGTTTTCAAAGGTCATCCCGGTCACGGTTCGATCGTCATCGTTCAACCCTCTGGTGGCCACGAAAGAAACGCCGAAAAGATTGCCGCGCCACCATGCTATGCGCGAGTTTCGCATTTTAAAATTCAGGCCGGTATGGGACAGGAGCAAGGCGGCGGCAAACGGGCAATTGGTGTCCGCGGCGGTGAGGGCAGCGTGAAACATGAACAATTCGCCCATCGGCACATAATACCAGTGCCCTTTTTCAGTTTTCGGCGGCGCGTCGGCCAGCAATCGGATTGAAAACCCGCCGGGAGCGGCGCAGGCGACCTTGACTGTCGGGCGGACAGCGGGATTGCCTTCAATTCCCAGGGTCAGGCGGTTGGAAACGCGCAACCGGCCGTCGTAACGCCCGCCGGCGTAATCCTGGTAATGATGGACGATACGGCCCATGTTGCGCGGGGGCGCGACGGTCAGGTGGCCGTGCAGCATCAGCGTCTCGCGTGGATGATTGGTCCGCCCGATCTGGAAAAAAGTTCCCCAATCGGCGTTGGTGCCGATCTGCAGGGACGCCTTAACCGTGTAGAGGTCCGCGGCCGCGTCATAAGCCGCCCGCCCCCATCCGTTCGCCCGGTCCGCCGTCAGGATATCGTCAAGCGTGGCCGGCGCTTCTTCCGGAAACCCGGCAATATGAATGCAATTCAGGCCGGGATCGAATGCCACTGAGCCGGCCTGAATCCGCGGCATTGGCTGGAATAAAAACACCGCCGCCGCGCCGCAGCCCGCCAACGCCAAATGTAATCTTGAATTCATAACGCCATCATGGCCGCATTCACCGGATATTGATGAATGTAACGCGCGGAATCTGTTCATAGCAACCCATGTCCACCTGGCGGGCCAGGCGGTCGAGCCGCGGGCGCCCATCCAAGTCCGCGGCTCCCGTCATCCACGGCAGATTTACCCCGGCGTTCACCCCCGGCGAACCGCCAGCCAGGCGGTAATCGCCGGCGTTGGTGTTGACAAACACCGGGGCATTGGTTATGACCGTCGGCCATTGAACAAAATCATTGGTTGGAAAACAGTCGTATGCCAGGCTGACGCCGGCGGCGGCCGACCAATCCGGATGGGCCGGAGCGGAGTTGAAATAGCAGATGGTGTTGGTAACCGCGGAGCCAGGGCCGGCGTACATGCCGCCGTATTGCAAAGCCGCCTGGTTGCCGGCGATGGTGCAATTCTCGATCCAGCCGTTTTCCAAGGGTTGCAACCCGCCCACAATCCCCGAAGCGCCGGTGGCCGAATTCCCGGCAATCAGACAATTGCGCACCGTGTAAGGCGAATTGGTGTTGGGCCCGACATAATAAATACCGCCATAACTGTAAGCTTGATTGCTGCGGACGATGCACCCGTCAACCCGCAAGCCGGCATAGTTGGCAAAGATGCCGCCGCCGCGGCTGTTATCGCCGGTCATGGCATTATCGCTGATCTCCGAATTTAATATCTGAAAATCCAAATGGTAATTGGTCAAACCTTTGCCGACGGGGGAATTCATGCCGATGCCCCCGCCGCAAAGCACGGCCGTGTTGCCGCGCACCTGGCAGTTGGAGACAATACACCCCTGCAAAGTTGAATGGAACAAGCATATCCCGCCGGTGTAGGCAAAGCTGGTATTCCCGGCAACCTCGCAATCGGCAATCAGGCTGTTGCTGGCCGGCATATAGACCGCCAAGCCTCCGCCGTAGGTGTAGGCGCCGCTTAAATAGACCCTGTTCGTCACCATGTTGGCGGCAATGACATTGCCGCGCACCGCCTGCCCGGCCGCATAACTATGCAATAACACACCGCCGCCCATGACATCGGCTATGTTATTGCTGACCAGGCAATCGGTGATTTCGCCGAGGCTGTACAGGAAAACCCCACCGCCGCCGTTGTAATAACGCTGGTAAAGGGAACGGTTGCCGGTGATGCGGCTGCGCCGCAATCGCGCGCTGTTAATCAGATAAACTCCGCCGCCGCCGTTATTGGCGGCCGCGGAAACGCTGTTGGTCTGGATATTGCCGTCCACCAGGCAATCCGTAATCAGGGACTGGACGCCGCTGGCATATACGCCGCCGCCGCGAGCATCGGCGATATTGCCGGCCACGATGCAGTTGGACAGGATGCCGGCGGCAATCAACGCGCCGCCGCCGTGGGTCAAACCGCCATTGCCCAGGCCGGTGCCGTTGGTCAGGGTAAAACCAGCCACCAGGGCGCTCGGGCTGCTTAAATACAGGCAACGCACCTGCCCCTGTCCGTCCAGAATGGTATTGGCCGGATCGGCCGCTCCATCATGGTAACTTCGCAATGTAATGGAACTGGCGACAACAATATTGCTGTTCAACAAATACGGACTGGGATAATTGGTGACCAGCACCACGTCGCCGTTGGTTGCCAGATTCACCGCCGCCTGGATGCTGGTGGACGCGCCGGACCAATCCGGGAAAAACCCGGCGCTGTCATGCGTCCCGTCCGGCGCCACATGTAAAGTGCGTTGCGCAAATGCGCTCGATACAGCCAGCGCCATACTGCCCGCCAGCACTGCGCTCCGGCAGGCGCGGGAACAAATCGCCCGGCAGGACAATTTCACCAATGCTGCATGCATAAACCACTTCCTTCCACGGCAAAACCGCGCGGCAGATTTCTTTTTAAGGCATTATGGCTTTTGCGCTTGACGAACACAATGTTTTATCATGTGCAAAAAAGCATTAAATGTTGACAAATATTAAGCGCCCGGGGCACGCAAAACCTGAACTCGGACAGATGGGAACAACTGTTGGGAACCCGCATCCGGGGCAGGCAATGCTCCCCCGTATGGCGCGGGGATGGCATGATCGGGCAATTATTTTGCGCGCTCCTCGGCGCGGGCGCGTTTTTTCGGCTGGATGGCCCGGTCCGGGCCAGGCGGCGGGCGCCGCAATTCCCGGTACCGCCGGGGCGGCATGCCCACAATGCGGTGAAAAGTGCGGCAGAATGCCGATACGGAAGAAAACCCGCAGGCATTGGCGACTTCCTTCACCTCCAAATCGGATTCAACCAGCAGCATGGCCGCGCGGTTGACGCGCGACTGCCGGATGGTCCGTCCCAATGACCGGCCCACGGCGGATTGGAAGACCTGGCACAAGCGCGTGGGCGACACCCCCGCATGCCGGGCCATATCATGGATTCGTATCGGCTGGTTTAAATGCTCCAAAAGGTAAGCCTGCGCTTTTTTCACCAGGGTCAGATCGCCGAGATTGCCCTCCCCCGCGCTCTCCCCGATATATAACCGCCGCTGGCGCTCCGCCAGGCTCATCAGCAACAGCCATAACATCACCGTCACACGTCCGCTGCTCAAGACCGCGGCGAATCCCGGCTCGATGCCATTGGCATCGTTGAACACATCCAGGTAATCTGCCAGAATCCGGCGCAAGTATTCCCAGTCCGCCCGTTGCAGCGGCAAAGGGCCATGTTGCGCAAACGACGCCAGCATGCTTTCCCGCAAATCAAAACCGATAAAGAGCCAGACCAGCGCGGCCTGATGGGACTTCGCATAGTGATGAAACTGGTCCGGGCGGATCACCAGGGATTCGCCCGGATGAAATTTCATTGCCACGCCGTCCAGAATGACTTCGCCCTCGCCGCGCAGATTCACAATCAGGACATGCTTGACCATGTTCAAGTTCGGCGCCGCCTCGGCGCCGTAACCAATCCGGGTGCGGACAAACACGCGGATTCCCCGCGGCAAATCCATGGCCGGAAATGTCAAGCCGGTATTGTGCCGCGACGGCTCCACCAGGCGCAATGCCAGGCGCGCCAAATCGCCCTGCCGGACCGTGCCGGAATGGTTTTTCTTTTGTCGCCGCATGGCTCCTCCCCTGCCGCCGCCGTGAAAGTCCAGCGCGGCCGGACGCATTTTATGCGCGCCCTATCATACCGCCAGTTCCGCCAAACTTGACCGCAATTCCCGCAGCACATCGCGATTACACACTCCGGCATCGGCCAGCGCCGCATCCATCGCCTTCAGCATGGCGCGATACCGGGCGCGATTCCAGGCGCGCCGGCCCGGCAACGTCGCTTCGTCCCTGGCAAATACGCGCGGCGCCCGTTCCTGCAACGGCGGGATAACCGACCCCAACCCGTCAAATACCTCCGCCAATGCCGGCGGCGCGGCCGGACCGAAAATATGCCGCGCCAGGCTGCGCGCGAATTCCGGGAAATTTTTCACCGGCGCATGCCGCCATAGACGGGCGCCCCAGAAGGCCAGGGCGGGCGGCATGGCATAGGCATAATAATCATGCCACCCCCAGGCGCACATCGTCCCTCCCAGCGCTTTCCGCCGCAGGCCGGCGGGCAGCGGCGGCCGCCGGTCCGGCCGCCAGTTCGCCAGGCGCGCATCGGCCATGAACCCATCCAGGTAGGCCTCGGGATAATGCGAATTAATCACGTCAAACCCGGCCCGGGCGAACTTGGCGTAACTGCACCCATGCCGCGGCCCGATCGGCCAGGCCTTGTCGGCAATCCGCCAGAATTGCATGATGATGTCCCGCGGCAAATCCACCGGCCGGGCGATGTCAATGTAATCATTCCACATGATCATGCGTTTGCCGTGTGCGGCAAGCATGCGCCGCACGCGCCGCAGGGCGCCGTAAAACAGCGCATGCACGTTCCGATATCCATGCCGCCGCATCATTGCACCGCAGACGGAACAACGATCCCAGGATCGCTTGGCCAGGGGAATGATGGGACAATCAATCTCGTCCGCGCCGATGTGCAGGTAAGGCGCCGGAAATAGCGGCGCGACGGTGTCAATGATTTCATTGAACAATTTATAGGTTTTAGGATTGCCGATGCACATGATTGATTCCGACGGGCGTTTGCCGCTGTTGGAACTTGGCGCCACACCGGTATCGCACATCAACTCGGGATATGTTTTAAGGATGGGAATGCAATGGCTGGGGAATTCCATTTCCGGGACGACCTGGATATGGCGGTCAGCGGCATAGCGCACCAGCGCGCGGATGTCGGCATGGCTGTAAACCCCGGCATATTCCCGTTCCACCCGCGCAACTTCCCCGAAGGAATGGGGATGCACGGTAATCGGGCCGCAGCATTGAAAATTATACATGCGGCGGTTCACCAGCGGATGCCGCGGCAGTTCGATGGTGAATTGCTCGTTATCGGTAAAATGCACGTGCAGCACATTCATCCGGCTTTCCGCCATCCAGTCCAGAATCCGTAAAAGCCGCGGCATGGGAACGAACTTGCGCGCCGGATCAATCATGAAGGCGCGCCAGCCGGAGTCCGGCCAGTCATGCCATTCCCCGCAGGCCAGCGCCCAGCCGCCGGCACGATGTTCCAGCCGCCGGATCAGGTCGTCAACGCCGTAGTAGAGCCCGGCGGCGCCGGCGGCTTCCAGCCGAATGCCGCCATGATCAACGCGCAAGACAAAACCTTCCGGATCGGAATTCACGGCGGAAAGGTCGGCGCGCAGATTCAATCGTATCGTCAGGTTTTTGCCGGCTTTTTTTGCGGCGCCGGCATTGATGCCAAAATCATTTTTCAGCCGTACGGCCAGGCGTTGCGCCTCCGCGGCGGCGGAACTGGAACCAGACATCACTGTTACCCGCCGTCCGTTCAGCGGCACAAATCCTTCAGCAGCCACGGCATATTTCGGCGTAAAATGCGATTGAGTCGTCACCTTGTCTCCATTATTTTTTAATTGCTGACAATTCACCGGCAAGACCGGCTCAGCTCAGCTTCGCCCTCCATCAGATGGTCACCTGGAGGGCGAACCTGCGGTGAGCCTGCCGCATATCCGTCATCCCATTCCCTGGAGGGCGAACCTGCGGTGAGCCTGCCGGGCATCCCAGCGCATCAAAAACGGCTCGGCCCAGCCCCGCCCTCCAACTGACTGCCATTAAACCTGAACGGAAAAATGTTTTTTAAACGGTCCCTTCCAGGTCTTTTTTATCCGGCCGACTTCAATTTCCGCGGTGATGCCGGCAGGGACTTGCAAACTGACATCCGCCTTGCCGGCATTTATCTGCCATCCGGCTTGAACCAGGCCATGCGGCGTCGGCACGCAGCCCGAAACTCGGCCGGCGAATTGCAGCAATGGCGCAAACCGCACGCGTCGCCAGGCCAGCTCAGACTGGGTCACGCCCAGCAGGATATTGAGGAAATGCATTATCGGGTGGGCGCTCCAGGCATGGCAGCGGCTGCCGCCTTCGTTGCGGTTAGTCCACCAGTGTTCCAGGGTGGCAGTTTCGCCCCGCGCGATGTTCATTTCGCCCCATAACCGGTCAATGCATTCGATGACCTCGCGCCGGCATCCGGCTTTTTTCATGGCTTCAAAAACCAGAAACATGCCCATCCCGATCGGCGGGGTATCAAGCGCGATTGCCCGCCGGCACATGTCCGCCAGGCGCCGGGCGAACACATGGTCGTTTACCGGCATTATACCAGTAAGCACAGCCAAAGCATCGCACCAGACACCGGGGTCGCTGACCGGGCGGCCGGCCTGATCCAGGCCGGCGTAGAATCTGGCCGCCTGACGGTCAAACAAATGTCTGACCAGGGCGCGCGCCACGGCTTCCGCCTGCAACTCATAGGATTTGGCCCGCCGGCTGGCGCCGGCAGCCGCGCAAAGCATCGCCAATTCCCGCAAGGCTTTCAAATAAAACAGATTGTATAAAGCCGCAACCGGGCCGCGCCAGACCCACAACAGGTTCCAGCGCGCATCCGTGCGCAGCAAGTTGAGTTTTTTGTCCAGGAAGCCGCTGTAATACGACATGATGTCTTCAATCTCCCCGGACAGTTTCTCAAAAAGACTGATATCGCCCGTGCGCCAGTAATATTCCCAATGCGACCATATCCAAAACAAGGTGTATTCCGGCATCACCCAGTTGTACAGATGCGCCGGCGCAAGTCCGTACAAAACGCCCGCCGGACTTTTATGCCGGGCCATGACCTCCATCCCGCGCCGGAACAACCTGTTGTCGTTCATCAGGTAATGCGTTGCAAACGACTGGACATGGGCGTCGCCCCACCACATGGCCTGCTCAAAGCCGGGGCAATCCATGTAGGCGTCGGTCATGCAGCATTGCTGGGAACGGAAACAGCATTCAAAAATCCTGTTCAGACGTCCTGACGAAGTTATGAAATGGTCCCCGCCGGCCAGCGGATAACCGACCAGCCGTGCGTCCACCCGGATGCTCAAGCGCGGCGCCGGCCCGCGCACGGTGACAATCAAATACCGGAATCCCCAGTAATTGAAATTTTCATACTCGGAGCGCCCTTTTTTCAGGATAATCCTGGAAGCCAATGCCGGCGCCCGGCCCGGATTTTTATCCGGATCAAACACGAGCGGCCCGTTCTTGTCAATCCTTTCCGTGGCTATAACTTCAACCGTCTCGCCGCCGCGCGCGCCGGCGGTCCGCCACCTGACGCAACCGGTTATTTCCGCCCCGAAATCCAACAAATACGAGGCAAACATTCCCGCCTTGACCGGCCGGGTTTTCAACGTGCGCGATCGCCCGGTTTGCGTCAAGACCAATTCCGCCGGCCGCCACTTGCGTTGTTCGGAAAGATAAGTTCTGACCGCGCAATCCCGCAGCGGGCAGGCCGACCCGTCCGACTCCAGCAAGACGGACCGCGGGCCGGCGAACCGGTCTTCGCGCAAAAACGGAATGCCGCGTTCGCTGAAAGCGGGCCAGGGATCCACGCCGCTCTTGTACGGGAAGGGCCGGCTCCATTGGCTGTCGTTATAATCTGTCCGGCGCCATTCATCCTCGCGGCGCGCGTCAAAATGCTCCTGAAACTCCATCTGGGCGGAAAGCCGGGACAGGTTCCGCAAATGGCCGGGGGACATCCGCGCCCGCCATTCCTCCGTGCCGGTGGCTAAATCAACTCCGCCCGCCCTGCCGGCCAGGATGAACCCCGCCCACCCCTGGTGCAGGTACTTGCAGGTATGCACGCCCGGGTTATGCGCCCGGACAGCAATCACATTTCGGCCTTTCCGCAAAAAAGGCGCGATATCCACCCGGTCAAACGGCCATTCAATCTGCCAGCCGCGCGCCGGACCGCGGCAGACGTAACGGTTATTAACGAACAACTGGTAAGCCGCATCCGCGGTAACGCATATCTCCGCCCGGCGCGGCGGCTGCTCCAGCCGGAAGGTCCGCCGGAACTGCGCGAATGCATTTATCAAATCCAGGCAGGGCAGTCCCGGCCAGATCCACTGCGATTTTTCAAAGGGACCAGCGGACATAGATGATTCCTCTCACACAAAGTCACCAAGGCGCCAAGCAAGAAGCTCTGGAAAACATGACCGTTTTACGCCTCTGCCGCACAGTTACATGCATTCCTTCAGCATCTGCAAATCCGTTGCGCCTTGGCGGCTTAGCGCCTTTGTGAGATACTCTTCTCCGTGACACCCCAATCCTGCATCCGCCGGCAATAATACCGTACCAGGTCGAATTTGGCGTCCGGGGGAATCCGGTGATCCGGGCACGGCAAATATCCGCCAAGTTCCACCAGCGGTTTCAAACGTGCAATTTCATCGTCCACCGCCCGCCGGTCCCGGGCGAACACGGTTTTGTTCATCCCGCCCACCCCGCGCAATTCTTTCCCGTATTTTGCGCGCCAGGGCGCAATCGAGGCATTCCAGGTTCCAACTTCGATCGGGAACATAGTGTTGACGCCATTTTCCAGCCAGATTGGAATCAAGGCGTCAATCATCCCGTCGCAATCCAGCGAAACCAGATCCATGCCATGATCGCGCAGCAAGCCGGTGATGCGTTTGTAATGCGGCCCGATTTTCCGGGCAAACACTCCGGGTGAAATCAACGGGCCGTTTTTAAAACAGATATCCTCCCAGAAATGTCCGTAATCAAATTTCACGCCGGAACTCAGGGCGGTCTGGACGCACTGAAAGCACAAGCCCGCCGCCGTATCAATTATTTCATCGAATAAAGGCTCGTCGTCCACCTGCAAATAGGCAAGATTCTCCACGCCGAGATAATCGCGAATGATCCCGATCAGCGATCCGCAATGCAATCCGTATAAATAATCCCGTTGCCCGCTGCGCAAGCCCGCAATTGCATCCGCAAACGGTGTTTTTCCGGCGGATTCGCCGCCCGCCGGCGCGCGGTTAACCCGGTCGGGGTGAAATTGGAGGCGTGGCAGATATTCCTTTTCCCATGCAGCGCGGTTCTTGAGCACATGATCAACTTCGGCGGGAATGGAAATAACGCCCTTCCACTTACGAACCACCACGCCCTGCGCGGTTAGTTCGTCATAGGAGCCGTCGGGATTATTGCGCAGCACCTTGGGCTCAAATGGCGGCTCCAGCCCGATGTTGGGCGTCAGCAGCGTGTTGTCGGCATAACCGCAGTCAAAGCCAAGATGTTTTGCCAGTTCCGCCGCGGTGCGGCGGGCATGGTACAACTCCCGGCATTCCGCTGTCATTTCCCCGTTGCGATCCCATTTTTTCCAGGTCTCGCCCCAGAATCCGAAGTGGACCACCGGCAGCCGGTCATACGGCTGATAATTCAAACAGGCCAGAATCCGTTCGCGATTATTCATGTGTAAATTATCCCGGCGGCAGAGGCTTCCCCAGCGCTTCCTCGTATATGGCAATTACATTCCGGAGCGGAGTGTCGGGCTGGATGCAATGGGCGGGCGCAAAGATGTAACCGCCGCCCGGCGCGATGACGTCCAGGCGGTGCCGGGCCTCAGCGCGGCATTCCGCCTCCGTGCCGAAAGGCAGCGTGTTCTGGGTGCTGATCAAACCGCAAAACGCCATTTTCCCGCGGCACAATCCGCGCCATTTTTCCAGGGGCTGCATGCCGGGCGGCTCCGGTTGCATGGCATCGAGCACATCCAGGCCCATCTCGATGAACGTCGGCATGAGTTCATGCGTATCGCCGCAGGAATGCATCATGGCTTTGGCGCCGAAAGCATGGGCCAGGTCAATGAACTTCTGCAGCTGCGGCCGGAAGATTTCATCAAAATCCTTTTTGGAAAACATCCGTCCGTTCTGGTTCCCGCAGTCCTCGCCCATGCGGACGATGTCAATCCGGCCGTCCGCGGCTTCCAGCGCGCGCTTGACGACCTCGTATTTGACCGATACGTATTTGTCAATGATGGCCAATCCCACTTCGTCGCGGGCGGCGATGTCCATCATCACCTGCTCCATGCCGCGCGCGCGCGACAGCCCGTTCAAAATATCCGGTGTGCCTTCGCCGCCCACGCAAACCGCGTAGGAACCGGCGGCATCGCACTTGGCGCGCATGGTGGAATAATCGTAATTATCCGGATCGTTCCACGGCCAATCGGCGATATCCCGCATGGTTTGAATCTGCGCCATGGGGAAGGAAACACATTCCACGTAAGTTGCGCCGGTGTCCGTGGTAATCTTGCGCGTGGCGCCTTCGAGGTTAAACCGCGCGGCGCCGGCCGGTTTGGGCCGGCGCAGGCCGGCGGGTTTCAAGTCCGGGTTCACGCGCCGGAAATCCACGCCCAACGCCTGCGACACACTGCGTCCGCCAAAATACGCGGTTAATTTTTCACCCATTTCCGGCGTCAGATACATCTCGATCGGCACGCGATCCGGGCGGCCCCAGGACAGCGCGCATTGCACCCGTTCCTTCGCAGTCATACAGCCTTTCCTTTTTTGCGTATTTCCCGGCGGCTAATCTCAACGAACCCCGATAAAGGTTCCGCGCGGAATGCGTTCGTAGCAGCCCATGTCCGGCAGCCGGCTGAACCGGTCCACCCTGGGCCGGCCGTCCAGATCGTCCGCGTCCGGCGCCAAAGCCCAATCCAACGGCGCGCCGGAGTTGACACAGGGCGAACCGGGGCCGAGCCGGAAATTGCCCGATTCCCATCCCAGGAAGCCGGGATCGTTGGTCGTCACATTCACCAGCGCGCCGGCCTCGCTGAGGTGATTGGTCGGCGTCACGCAGCAATGCCCCAGCGCGTAAGCCGAATTATTCGTGCGGATATTTTCATCAACCGGCGCGCTGTTGTGATATGCAATGGTATTGGTCATCGTCGCATTTGTGCCCGCATTCAAAAAGACGCCGCCGGCGTAATTCGTCGCGGCATTGCCCGCAACCGTGCAATTCTCCAGCCGCGCGGCCTTGTTGGTGCCGCACTGATTGAAAAATACACCGCCGCCGATCAGCGCATGGTTGCTGACAATCAGGCAGTTGCGCACAATCAACTCGTCAGCCTCATCATACGTGTAGGTGGCATAAATACGCCGCAGATACATACCGCCGGCGGTACAGGCGTCCGCCGCATTCCCGGCGATAATGCAATTTTCGAAACGGCCCGGCGCGTCCCAGTAGACCCCGGCGCCGCCCACCTGCCCGGGATTGGCACTGGAAGCCATCACCCGGTTCCCGGAAATATCGCAATGGGTCACCAAGACCTGTGTATTTGTGTAAACTGGAGAAGCAATGTAGGAATACAAGCCGCCGCCAAAGGATGTGGCCACATTGTCAATCAAGGCGCAATTGCTGACCAAGACCCCGCCCAATCCCAGGCTGGAGTCCACCCAGACGAACATGCCGCCGCCGCTGACCGCAGCCGTGTTGCCGGAAACCGTGTTGTGCGCGAAAATCGACCCCTGGCGAATGGCATACAGCAACACACCCCCGCCGTAACTGTAGGAGAACGGCACGGTCAGATTGTTGACAATGGTGTTGCTGATCAAATTCGCCCAGCGGTATCCCAGCGCGCCGCCGCCGCTGTTGGCCTGGTTGTTGCTGATCACGCAGCCGATCACATGGCACCGGCCTTCCGCCCCATCGCCCCGGACATAAACACCGCCGCCGCCGGCGTAAACGGCGGTTGACAGGTTGGTATTAAATGCCAGCGTGGAATTGCGCAACGTGCCGCCCCCGCCGGCGATATAAACGCCGCCGCCGCGGGCGCCGGCTTCGTTGGTGACGACATTGCCATCGATGATGCAATTTTCCACATAAGCGTTCACATTGCCCAGGTACACTCCGCCGCCATACTGGTTGGCCAGGTTATTCACGACATGGCAATTCGATAAGGTGCCGCCGTTGTTGATCAGGACGCCGCCGCCGGCATACCCCAGGACGCTCCCTTCGCCATTGCCATTCCGCAGGGTAAACCCGCTGACCAGCGCGCCGGCATTGTTCATATACAAGCAGCGCGCAACACCCTGCCCGTCAATGATCGTGTTGGCCGGATCCAAGGCGCCGTTGTTCCAACTGCGCAGGGTAATGCCACTGGCAACGGCCACGTTGACGGCCACATCATACACCCCGGTGGCCACCAGCACCGTGCCGCTGGCGCCCGCCTTGGCGACGCCATTGCTGATGGTCTTGACGGCATTGGTCCAGTCGTCCAAGCCGGTGCGGGCGTCATCCCCGGTGTTGCCGTCAACGTAGATGGTCTGGGCGCCGGCCGCCAAGGCCATGCCCGCCAGCGCCACCGCCAGACAACCGCGCCAAGGGGCGGCTGCGCCCGGGTACAAACCGGGCATGCAATTAATCATTGCTCGCATGTTGTATCCCTCCTGTTGTTGTCAGCGCGAGGACTGCTTATCTCCGCCGGCCACGGCAAACGACGTCGAATGCCGGCCGATAACGCCCCGCTCATCCTCGACCTCCACCGTCAGAAAATAACATCCCGCCGCCCATTCGGCGGCGTCCAGGACAATCTCGCCCGGGCGGGGCGCCCGGGCGCCGGAAAACAATTGCCGCGGCTCCAGTTCGAGATTGCCCGCGAAAACCGCCGCATGTTTGATTTGCAGCGGCGGCATGAGAGTGATTTCCAGTTCCACCGGCATTTTTTCGCCGGCGTTCAAGACATTCGCATCGCGCGTGGACCAGGTGCGCCCGATCCGCGGGATGGTCAACCCCGGCCGGACAAACCGGATCTGCGGCAAGGTTTCCAGCGACAATGGCACCAGCATGCGGTCCCCGCCGAAAACGTTGTCGAACACCTGGAAATTGGCGCGGTCGAAACAACCCGGCGGCGCGCCGACATTGTCAATCAAACGGCAGGCCCGCCCGGGATCGGCGGCGGCGAACCGGTTGTTGAAAATCTCCGCGCCCAGGCGCGGCACGCCGCGGATACAGACTCCGCACGACGGCTCTGCCGGCAGGAGCCTGCCCCGCAAGGCGCGGTAACTTTGGATGGCGGCCGCATCGTCTTCAAAGGTGTTGTGATGGACCTTGATCGCATCCCCGGCGATTGACAGGTAGGGATACGCGCCCCCATGCCCACGCATCAGCCGGCGCCAGGCATGCATGTCCACCGCGTGCGCGGGCCAGCCTGGCCCGACATGCACAAAACGGTTATGCGCGGCTTCGTATCCCGTTCCCTGCTGCCCGGAGCCGGCAACGGCATGCCAGGCCCATCTAATCAGGTTGCCCTCGATTCGGGCAAACCCATTGCTGCCGCCGATCAATACCGGATAGGCGGAATCCGACAGTTCATTGCACCGGACAACCACGCCCGGGACGCTGGCATCAACATCCGCCCAGCCGAAATGCGATATTCGGCAATTGTCAACTATGCCGCCGCCGGCAAAAGTCACGCCCCGGAACCGCGAATTCGCCGCCGTGACGGCGGCGGCTTCCCCGTGGCCGCAATCCGAACCGCGCAGCCGCACGCCCGTAAGGCGTGCGCCGGCGCCGAGCCGGAACAACAATCTTTCCGCCAGGGCGTCCGGCGGCGCGTCCGCCGGCATCCGGAACATTAAAAGCGGCCCCGGCGCGCCCCCTGCCCCGCGGTCGCCGGCCAGAGTCACTCCCGCCGGAATGGCGAACATGGGCTGGTAGGGTTTGGCCGCCAGCACATCCACCGCGCCGGCCAGGTCCAGCTCCGCGCCGGAACGCACCCGGATGACTTTGCCGGCAACTTCCGCCGGTGCCTTTTGATTGAACTCTGCCAATATCGCGGCCAATTCTCCGGCCGTTGCCACTTCCACATCCGTCGAAGCAACGATCCGCGAATATCCGGCGCCGCCGCCGATCGGATCGCCCAGGGCCCGCTCATTTGCGCCATACGCGTCCAACCCGGCGCCGGACAGGCAACGGGCGCCCGGGGAAAGCAACGATCCGCCCCGGGGCGAAAATTCGCCCTGGACCGTCCCGCCAACCTCCAACTTGATCACCGGCGGCGATTTTCCGCCTTGCGGCAGACGCACTTTGAAATTGAAGATATCCTTCCTGCCCGGCATGGCCGCGGGGAAGCGGTTGCGGAACATCCGGCCATTATTCCCTGCCTGGACGACAACGACATCCAGCATGCCGGTCGCGCCGCCCTGATTTTCCAGAATGACCCGCATGGGATATTCGACCCCGCCCGCCGGACTGTCCTGATAAACACCTTTAATGACCGCATCGGCAACCCGCGGGACAAAAACCGGCTTGACGTCAATTTTGCCGGCATCAATCACCCGCCCGAATTTTTCCGGATCGTGAAACCCCCGCCTGACCGCCTTGCCGCCCAGGGGCGACCAGGTGATGTATTCCACCGGTTCCGTCGGCCGGACGCGGCAGATATTCAACCGGAAATCTTCCGACAATCGGTCCTCGCCCAGCACATATAGAGGGATGCTCCACTCGGCTTCCCACCCGTTTGCCGTGACTTTGGCCGCCGCGGAATAAGGCACATTCCATTCGCTGTCGCGCTGTCCATCCAAGAGCCGTTGCTGCCGGCGCGCCCCTCCGGCGGCCAGCAGAAAATGATAATAGGCGCCGCCCCGGCCGTCCGGCATGAGAAATATTTCCAGCCAATCCTGCATGCCGATGGTTTCCGGCGCCATGATCCCGGGCAGGGCCGCCGGCTTGCGCGCGCCATCCTCCGCACATCGCACTCCAACATAAAGATTTTCATCGTCATATCCCAGGAATGCGGTCGTTTCCACTGCCGGCGCGGCGGATTCATACAGGAGATGTTCCAGCTTCGCCATGGCCGATCTTTCCCACCCCGCATCGTCAAGCCGCCCGTCAATCGCCGGCGCCGACGGCAGGCGCGCAATCCGTGCGCGCGGCGGCGCGGCGGTATCGCCGGCAAACACGCCGGGCGTGAAGCAAAGCGCAACGCAAGCCATGAGAACTACGGCGCCTCGCATATTATGACACGTTTTATGCATGGCTATCACCTATTGTTCGTTTATCACCTGAAGTGGAGGGCGAACCTTCGGTGAGTCATTCTGCCTCAGACGGCTCAGCACAGCTTAACCCTCCATTACTCGTTCATCAACTAAATTCCACCGCCAGCATCGTCAATACGTCCAGATTATGCAACCGCAAGACATTGCCGGTCTCGATCTTCAGCGGCCTCCGGTCCGGCAGCAGCATTACCCGCCGGATTTGCCGGCCGCGCGGCGGATGAATTGCCAGGCGCACCTCCGCCACCACGGGCATTTTGTCAATCATGTCGTGTTTACGGCCGGCCTGGTAAGAGCCCTGGGTGCGGGTAATGGATGACATCTGGTTGAGCAGGCTGACCACCATTTTGCCTGGCCGGCCGGCCTGGGTATGCGCCATCATATCCACCGACTCGGGCGCGTCGAGTTCCAATTGAGCGCGTTTGCCAAGGGCGCGTTTCACCAGCGCCATCATCAACTGCTTGAGATTGTATTGGCCATACCGGTAATACTGCCGGCCGCAGCCGCCGGCGCAATACCATGCCCGGCCCCGCCCGCAGCGCTGCTCCACCAGGCCCGGGTTCGGCAGCGGCGTCAGGAAGGTCGTCATGGTCTCGCATTCGCGGCGCACCACGCCGCCCAAAGCACGCGCGCCGGCGCGGGGCAACACCAGCGTCTGCCCGGCGTTATAGATCATGCCCGGCTGGCGCCAGGGCGCCGGCGGCAGAAGTCTCCGGTCATGCAACATCAGGTAGGACGGTTCCGGCTCCGCGTGCCGTTGAAACTGCGCGCCAAAGACATCCGCGAGGGCAAAATCGGCGCGGGGCCGGCCTTCGCCGTCAAGCAGGGACGCGGCCCCGGTGGCGATTACACGGCCGCCGGCGCGCGCAAAATCGCGGATGGCGGCGCATTGCCCGTCATCCAGGCAGGTGGCCTCGGGCAGAATCAGAACTTTGAACCGCGCCAGTTCTGCGCAAGTCAAATGGTGATCCTGGATCACGGTCCACAGCCGGTGCCCGGCACACAGGGTTTCGCACCAGCCATAAAACTCATGGGCATGCTGCAATCCATCCACGGGCGATCCGGGCAGCGGATTTTCGATGGACTGGCGGCTGCGCAAGATCGCCGTATCCGCCAGCGGCTGCATGCCGTCCAGCCAGGGTTCCAACCGCTTCTGTTCCGCAAACACATCTGCGGCCAGTGCCAGCACCGGCCGCGTGATGCCCGCCGTGGTATCGCCGGCCAGGGTCGGCAGGATTGATCCGCAATGCGCCAGCCCTGCGCAACGCGCGGTAAAAGCTTCCGCCCGGTAGGCGTCGCGCGGCTTGGGGGTGAACCAGTCGCTGGACAGGCAGGTCATGGAATCCAGCAGGATTTCCGCAGGCGCCCGCGGACTGCATTCGCGGAGGGCGCGCGTCCGCCAGGCGATCGGCAGCGATCCGAGCCGCATGCTGAAGACATCCTTGGTCATGAAATCGCAGTTTTCCTGCGCCATATCCCACCGGCACTGGCCCGGCTCATCGCTGATGCCGAAGAAATTATGGGTAAACAGCACGTCCGGCCGTTCGGCACGGACGGCCTGGCGCAACTTTTTCGCATACTCGTCATATTGCCGGTAGCGCCAGGCGCGATAGGCAATCAACTGGCTTTCGGTCAACCTTGCGGTGCCGGGGAAATCCACGCCGAATTCCGCGCGGAACCGCGCGTTGCAATACGGGCAGATCCAGGCATGGAACGATCCGAACAATCCCAGGAAATCCATGTAATACACCCGGATGGGATAATTGCGGACGACTTCCAGCGTTTGCTGCAGGGCGTAATCGCCGTAAGGACCGTTCAGGCATCCGCCGGCAATTACCGCTCCCTCCACTTCATCGGTGATGTCCACCACGCCCTTTTCCGAGTTGGGCGCGTTGCGATGGCACCAATCGGGATGATCCTTCCGCAGGCGATGATCGGAAAACTCGTAAACGGCGCCGGGAATGATGTCGTTTTTCAAGCAGGCATCGGTGAATTCCCTGAACAAGTCCCGGCCCTTCAGCGCGGAATGTACATGGGCGCCGGCCGCGCGGCTGGGATAATACGCATTGCCGTAATGACACTTGGAGTAATAGTAAAAAACCTCCACATCGGATTTTTTCAGCGTCTGAACAAGTTTTTGCGGATTCATGTTTTCCAGGATGCCGGGAAATTGACCCCAGGCCTTTTCCGGCAACTGGTCGTAATCCGGCATGTGCAACCCGATCATGAACCGGCGCCGGCGCGCTTGCGCCCAGTGATTTGCCGACAAGACATCCTTCATATCTTCAGCCTCCATTAACGGCGCTTTGGCTGTATGTATTTTCCCACTGCTTTCAGAACATTATATTTTTGAGCAATAAGCTAAAAATTTTTCGGCACGCAGCGTATAACCGTTTTGACATTCGCATGGCCAACGCCGTTCCTGCATAAGGCTCAGCACAGCTTCGCCCTCCATCTGAGATTTGAAATTTCAAATTTGAGATCCAAAAGAAGGGCGAAGCTGTGCTGAGCCATTCTGTTTCATCCATACATTCTTTTTGTTCATACGGTTGAACACAAGGCTATTCCGTTCCGCCGGCCACGGCAAACGATGTCGAATGCCGGCCGATGACGCCCCGCGCATCCTCGGCTTCCACCGTCAGAACGTAGCAGCCGGCCGCAAACGCCCCGGCATCCAATGCGATTTCACCCGGCCGGGGCGGCCGATCGTCCGCAAACAACGTACGTTGACCGGACTCCTCATTGCCGGCCGTCACCGTCACCCGTTTCAAAACCAGCGGCGGCATCGCTTTGATTTCAATTTCAACCGGCATTTTTTCGCCCGGCCGCAGGAGGTTGGCCTGACGGGTGGAAAATTTCCGGTCCACGCGCGGGATGGTCAAACCAGGACTGGCAAACCGGATGGCCGGCCGGGCCTCCAACGGCGCCGGAACCAGAATATTTTCCGGTCCGTGCACGTTCCCGCGCGCCCAGAAATTTGCCCGGTCGAATTTTCCCGGCAGCCCGTGGATGTTGTCGGTAATATTGCAGGCGCGGTCCGGCGCCGGGTTGACAAACCGGTTGGATTCCACCAGCGCCAGTTCCCGCGGCACGCCGCGGATCAGCACATCGTGGGAAGGCAAGGCGGCGCCGGCCATTTTGTGCGCCCGGCGATAAGCGCGAATGCTTGCGGCATCATCCCGAAAAGTGTTGCGCCTGACCACGATCCGGTCCCCGGCAATGTTCAAATATGGGTATTCCGAACCATGCCCCTTCATCATCTGACGCCAGGCATGCATATCCACCGCATGCGCCGGCCCGCCAGGGCCGACATGGATGAATTCATTATGCGCGGCCTCGTAACCCGTCCCCTGCCGGCCGCCGCCCGCAATCGCATGCCACGACCATTCAATCCGGTTGCCGGCCAGCAGGGCCCGGCCGGCATCGCCCCCGACCACCGCCGGATAAGCGTGAATGTCAAAAAGATGGTTGTGCCGGATGCGCGTGCCGGGATGACAGATGTTGACGCCGGCCCAGTGAAAACGCGAAATCTCGCAGTTGTCCACCTCGGCGTTTTCACCCATGGTATGGACGGCATTGAAACGCGAAGGCGGCAGATCGTCGTAATCGCGGTCAAGCACGGCCGGGTCCGGCCCCCGCACGCGCAGCCCGGTCAACCGCGCGCCCGCACCCAGCCCGATCAACACCTTGCCGGCATAGGGGTGCGATTTTTTGTTTTCACGGATGAAACGGATTTCATCCGGGGTGAAATCTAATTTGATCAATGCTCCCGGCGAACCATTCACGCCGCGATCCCCGGCCAGGGTCCAGCCGGCCGGCACGAATAGAAGCGGAAACGGATATGCCCCGCGGCGCACGGCCGGGTCCAGCCGGCCGGTCAAATCAATTTCCGCCCCGGGTGGAATAAAAATCACGCCGGGCGCGGCATCAGGCGCGTTGGTTAAATCAGCCAGCAACGCCAGGAGTTCGCCGGCGGTGGCCGCCTTATGCGATCCGCCTGTCACCGCGCGATCATACCCGGCGCCGCCGCCGATCGGGTTGCCGATGGTTTGGGGGCAAGAGCCGTAATCCGCCAAATCTGTCCGGGACAACGCGCGCACGCCGGGCGTGAGCAGGCTGGCGCCGGAAACGGTTACCCATGACTGGGTGATTACGGGATGGTTGATGCCAACCTCCACCCGGCGCGGCCGGGCATCAGGCGTCTGCACTGTCACAATGTTGGTCAGACTGCCCCAGGCCGGCAGGTTTAACACGGTTAAATCGGGCGTCTGCGCCGCCTGCCCAGACGCGGGCGCGGCGCCGGACGGGGAAGCACCCGGAGATTGCGCGAAGCCATCATCTGGCAGGGCGGCCTGAGGTAATATAATTTCCCGGATTTGGACCGGCAGGTCCACCGGCCCGGCAGTGCGGTTTTCACTAACCAGCGCCAGCCGATAAGCATACCCGGCGCCATCCGGCTGGTAAGGCGACAGGATGGCGGCGGCGCGAAGGCGCGGACTGGTATCCCTGATTCTTTGATGCCGCAAGCCGTTCAGCCGGCCGAATTTTTTGCCAACCAGCAGTCCCCGTTCCCCGTCCGCGCCATCCATAGGCGCCCATGAAAAGATTGCCGGCATCACTCCCGCGGCATTGGTTCCCTGTAGCAGACGCACGGTGTGCGGCATCCCCGTCTCCCCGCCGGCCACAAGCGCCACGTTAAACCGCAATTGATCTTCCGGCAGCACGGTCCGGCCCAGAATATCCAGCGGCAAGGCCATCTCGGCGCTCCAGCCGTCGGCGTCTTCCCGGACAGCGTGAGCCCAGAAGGTCCGCCAACCTGCATCCACTTCGCCCCGGCGGACCATTTGCTGCGCCGCGCTGCCGCCGCGCGACAGGGAAAATTGAAAATAATGCAAGTGAGACGTCCCCAGGAACACCTCCACGCGGTCGGCCTCACCATCCGCGGCGCCGGCCGGCCGGGCACAGTTCATCGCTACGTAAATATATGCGCCATCATAGCCCAGCCGGGCGGTTGCGGCAACCGCAGATGCCGCGCCGGCGCCGGCCGGATTGGTCAAGGGAAAAGTTGACGCGCCGCTCCAGACGGCATCGGTGATGATCCCGTCAATGACCGGCGGCACAGCGAACTCAGCCGGCTGCAACACCGGAACAGCCCCGTCTGCCAGACAGGCAGCCAGCGGCCCGGCGGCGCATGCAATGGCGCCAAGGCGAAACAACAATCCAAGGTTTTTCATTCCGGGCATGGATGGTTTACCATTACCTGAATCCGTGATGAGGCCCGGATGCCGCAGATGCGCGGCGCGAAGGATGAC
>CAYXEK010000007.1:80931-82729 GCA_964463985.1 uncultured Verrucomicrobiota bacterium | reverse complement strand
TAAACATTTTTCCGCCGTCGCCGGACTGGGCGGGTTTAAACCGGAAGTCCCATTTGCGCCCCGGATTGCCGCGGCGGCGGCCGCCGTATTCCGTGAACAGGCTGGGGAATATGTTTACGATGTCAATTTGACCTTGACCCGCTACACGCCGGTTGCCGGCAAGGTGGCGGTGAAAGTTGTTGAGGACCTGGGCGCCGGGGAGGTGGAAAAACTATCCGAACTCGTGAATCTGGACGCGCGGAAGCGCGAACTGGTTTTAAGCGTGCCGGCCGGCGACTTGCGGGAACGCCGGGTTAGGGTGGAACTCGTTGATCCGTCGGATGGCAAACTGCTGGCAGGGATGGCGATCGAAGACCTGTCCGCCTTGCGTGTCTTTAAAAAAGCATTTGCCGGACGCAGTTATTACACGTCCGAAGAAAACGCGCGGATTCACCTGGAATTCGGCCTGCCGGAAGCACTGGCGCGCGCGGCGGAATTGACCATCGAAGTCAATGGTGTAAAACAGGCAACAATTCCGAGTGTCCAGGCGCGCATGAATCCGGAGATTCCAGTCAGCGCGCTGAACCCCGGCGTTAATCTCGTGAAAGTCAGCCTGGCCGCGGCGGGGAAGGAACTATCCGCCAAAACGCTGTCCGTCAAACGATTAGAGCCCCGCCCCGGCTTTGAAGTGAAAACCGATTTGATCAAGGGCGTGATTTTAAAAGATGGCCGGCCGTTTTTCCCCGTAGGCATATATACCTATCCGCTTGGTCTGGGGATTACCACGGGCATGAGCGCGGATGGCGAGGAGGCAACGTTCAAGTTGTTAAGCGAATTGGGCTTCAATACGCTGGTGCGTGAAAAAGCTTATACCAATGCCGTCATGTTCATGGAATTGGCGGATAAGTACGGCATGCTGGTGGTGGATTGGATGTCGCCCAACCCGAAACCGATGGGATACGTAAAATGGCCGCCGCCGCCGGTGACGCAGCCGCTGACGGAACGGCTGGCCTTCCAGCGGGGGTGGTATCGGAAATTGGAGCCGGAATTGATCGCGAATGCCCAAATCCTGCGGGAACATCGGAATTTTCTGGCCTATTACAACGTGGATGAGCCGAATCTGATCAATCCCGATGAGCGGATTGCCGTGGCCGAGTGGTATTGGCAGACGTTGCAGGGCGTTGATCCGTATCGTCCCGCATGTCTGGTGTATTCGTATCATATTCCCGCCGGGGATAATTGGACAAGCTGGGGTGAGATTGTGGGGTATGATATCTACCCGAAACTGTTCCGTCCCGCGGGGATTCGCACGGAACCCGGGCTCTGTACCGCCTATGGAATGTATAACTTGCGGGAACGCTGCCGGCAGGACAATAAGGTCGTCCTGCTCGTGCCGGTCGCGAATATCCAGGATCCCGCCCGGACCCCGATCGGCATGGACAAATTGCGCATGCTGTGCCAGATGTATGTGGGCCTGATCTATGGCGCGAAGGGTTTGTTGTATTTCAGCCTGGCGAATGTCGTCGGCCCGGACGCCTGGCATGCCTTGCAAACCATTTGCGCCCGGGTGGAGGAATTCGCGCCGGCCCTGCTCAACGGCGAAATCGCCCAGGATATCCGCTACACGCCCGCAAATTTCAATCCCGCGGAGGAAAAATTTCCCATGGTCAATGCCGCGGTGTTCCAATACCCCGGCGGCGATTATTTGTTGCTGGCCGCCAATATCGTCGCCCATGCCGTGGATACGGAATTTCAGATCGGCGGGTTGCAGGCGGCGGCGCGGATGTTTGAAGATGAGGGGCAAAGGGGCAAAGGGGCA
>CAYXEK010000007.1:0-80831 GCA_964463985.1 uncultured Verrucomicrobiota bacterium | reverse complement strand
GTTGCAGGCGGCGGCGCGGATGTTTGAAGATGAGGGGCAAAGGGGCAAAGGGGCAGAGGGACAGAGGGGCAAAGGGGCAAAGGCACAAAGGGTAATGGAGTTGGAGGGGGAGAAATTTAAGGATAAAATCGAGGGGTACGGGGTGCGGGCGTATCGGTTGCAGCTGGCGCCGCCAGCAGTAGTAGCGGGCCGCGAGACGGGCGGCGTCATGGCCCCGGTGCAGGTGGGCTTGAAAATGACGGCATTGACCAATGAACAGGCGGTGGGCGTGGATGTGACCGGCATCGTCGCGCAAATGCGGCAGCGGAAGAATTATGTTCCCAATCCATGTTTTCAACGCCAGTTTCTGCCGGGAGTTCCGGACTTTTACCGTCCCCTCCGCACCGATCGCGATCTTTGCCGGCAAGGTTCGGATTGGTGCGTGGATAGCGAAACTTTATGGAACGGCAACCCGTCGCTGCGGATGCATCTTGACCCCGCGGAAAAAAGGTGGATGGGGGCGGGCACGCATGGCGTTTTCTACCCGCTGGTGTCGGATAAGCCGGAACAGATGACTTTTTCATTCTATGCCAAATGCGATAAAGATGGCGGTAGGATATCGTTTAATTTGAACGAAATGTTTTCCTCTGACCCTAAAATCAAATCCGTATTCAAGCTGACGCAGGAGTGGCAGCGTTACAGCATCACCGGCAATGTGTTTCCCATCGGCAATCGTAATCTGGGCGGGCGGGTGGTGAGTTTTGGGCCCGCCTCCGGCCTGACGGTCTGGATCAGCGGCCTGCAACTGGAAATGGGCACTGAAGCCACGGAATTTCAGGATGAGGGTACGCTATGCAAATAAACAAGCGGAGGAACATGTCTCATTCAGGGAAGCCGGGAAACCATAATCCGGAATGTTGGTTTCAGCAACATGGCGATAGAGACTTCCGGCGGGGACGCCGTTGTTTGCCGCCATTGCCAAGGGATTAGGTTCGCCGATGTCAATCTGTCTAATCGGCCCGAACCGGATTCTGACGTCAAATGATTGCCGTTAAAAGACGATCTTTTATCAAAGCGTGAAAATCAGGAGTTCAGCATGGACTGGAAACACATAAATACGCAGGCCGTGGCGGAATCGCTCCGGCCGATTCGTCCCGGCATCCCGGGCGAGGCGCCGTTCTGGAACAGCTATGCGAAACAATTCATCCATGCGCCTGCATTTGAATTTAAAAAATTTGACGAGGCGGCAAGTTATCATTTTGAAATCAACTGCTGGGACAAGATGAACTGGCGGGAGGGGACGACCTGCGACTTCACCGCCGCGGAGCCCTGGGCCGACCTGGGCCCGGTCTGGTCGCAGATACCGACGGGATTTGCCGCGCTGCAAGTAACGGCGCTTGACAAGGACGGCAACATCATCGGGATCAGCGGGTTGCGTGAATTTTACAAGTCTGCGCCATTCTCGGGGCCGCCGCCGCCACCGGCCAGGGATTTCCGGGAATGCGCAATCATGGCGCTTGACTATTTTTATCAGCTTCCACAGGTTCAGTATTGGGAAAACAAAGCTCCGGACCCCGGCTACAGTGCCTATCGCTTTCCGGCCAAGATCATCGGCGCCGTGATTGGCGCGATGGTTGCCTATGCGTCGTTGAAGCCGGACAAGAAAGAGCGGGCCTTGATGCTGGCAATCAATGCGGCCGATTATTTGATTGCCGCCGGCAATCCGGCCGGTCATCCGCTGCAATATCTGCCGCCGGTTTATGATTTCAAAAGAATAGGCGGCAAAAACAAGTTTTTTGGCAAGCTGATGCTGTCGGAAGCGCTGCTCCCGTTCAATTCATATATCAGCCTGGCCAAGGCCACGGGACGGGGGAAATACCGGGAAGCTGCGAAACGCATTGCCGATACCTATGTCCGGCTACAACTTCCGAACGGTTCCTGGCCGTTGATGGTCAACAGCGACAGCGGTAGTCCTGTCATGGATAATATCTGTCTGCCGATCAGGATGATAAACATGTTCGATGTCTTGCTGAACGAAGACGGACGGGAAGCATACCGTCTGGCCAGAGACAAGGCGGTTGCCTGGATAATGGAGCATCCGGTCCGGGATTTTCACTGGGAAAGCCAGTTTGAGGATATCATGCCGGGCTCCGAAAAATACAAAAGCATGACGGGGTTTTACGCGGCGCAGATTGCGCTATACCTGCTGGACCACGGCGATGTCCATCCCGGTCGCGGAGATATTGCGTTGGAGATCATCCGTTATGCCGAAGACCAGTTTGTAGTCTGGGACAAGCCCATGCCCCGTCCGGGCAGGCATGCGCTTGCCGCTTCCACCGCTTCCTGGCCGGTACCCTGCGTTCTGGAACAATACGAGTGGGATTATCCGATAGATTCGTCCGCCGTGAATATGATTCGGCTGTATATAAAGGCATACGCAAAGACCCGGCAGGACATTTTCCTGGCCAAGGCGCTGGCGTTGGGATCGGCCTTGACTGCCGCCCAAGACCCTGAAACAGGTTGCCTGTCCACGCTGTTGGGAAAAATGGTTGGGGACAAGAATATCCGTCAGCGAATGCTCTGGCTGAATTGTCTGGCTTTCACCGCCCTGGGCATGATGGAACTGGATGCTTTTTGCCGACAGGAATCGGTGCAATTGAAAGAATGGTGCCATGGCCGGGCATAGTACATTCGTGGGTCAGTTTCAAAAGTCTAAAAATTGGTGATTTAATTTTCGAGAGAATTAAAATAACATAGGCACAAACATGAACATCAGAAGCCTTGTGACTGGAATTTGTTGCGGATTGACGATTGGTGCGTTCGCCACGGAACCGGCGCCAATTATGATTTCTGAGACAATAACGCCACCCACATTGGACGGCACGCTGGATGATCCCGCCTGGGAAAATGCCGGCAAAATCGAGACGTTATATGGGGAAAACGCCAGCACTCCCGTCAAGAACACAACCGTTTACCTCGTCCGGGATAAAAAATGGTTGTATGCAGGGTTCCAATGCTTCAATTCCAACATGACACACGTCATCCAAACCGCGTTCAAACACGACGACTACCTTCCAATCAGCAGAAACGACACTGTGGAAGTGTGTATTAAACCGGATGACACACAAGACCGTTGGTATTGGTTTCTGCTCAGTTTCGCCAACGTGAGGTGTGAACAGCGTGTTACCGGGGGGGCCGGGGCGAACATCGCGTGGAATGCGCCTTGGAGGAGCATAACCAAGTGCTTGCCGGACGGCTGGACGGCCGAGGTTGCCATCCCATTGTTTGCTTTGGAATGTGATGGTCTGAGCGGGGCAAAAATCAATATCATCCGCGATTATGTCGCCATCACGCTCGACTATATGGGGGCAAGGCAAAGCGAAGAAACTCTTTTTTACGGGCTCAAACCCGGCAGTAGGCCCAGTTTCCACAACCCCGGAAATTTTGTCGCGGTCTCAGGTTTGGGCGAGTTTACGCCGGAGGTGCCTTTTGCCCCGCGGCTTCAGACCGCGAGCGTAACCGGCTTGCGAGAGCAAGACGGCCAATACTTCTATGATGTAAAGGTGACGCTTATGCGGTTTACGCCGGTGGCCGGTAAAGCTTTGGTCCGGGTTGTTGAGACTATGGATGGCAAAGAGGTCGAGAAGGCATCCGAACTTGTTGATCTCAACGTTGCCAGACGTGATCTTGTTTTGAGTGTGCCGGCCGGGGACGTGTGCGAGTGCGAGTATAAGATCAGGGTGGAGGTGGTGGCCCCGCTGGACGGAAGTGTGCTGGCAAGCACGGCGATTGAAGACACATCCGCTCTGAACCTGTTTAAAAAGGCGTTTGTCGGACGCAGTTATTACACGGCCGAGCCGGCCGCGAAGATCCACCTGGAATTCGGCATCCCGGAAACAATGGCGCGGGAGATCGCGTTGATCCTTGAAGTCAACGGTGCAAAGATATCGGAGAGCCGGGGCGTCAGCGCCGTGATGACGCCGGAAGTTCCCGTGGACGCTCTCAGAATCGGCCATAACACCCTGGTCGTTCGTCTGGTTTCGGCGGGAAAAGAACTGGCGCGCAGAACCCTTGGCATTCAGCGTCTGACGCCCCGTCCCGGGTTCGAGGTGAAAACCGATTTTATCAAGGGGGTTCTCCTGAAGGACGGCCAGCCAATTTTTCCCGTCGGGATATATGTGCCATTATGGAGCGAACAGGCATGGGGCGATCCGGCATCCATGGCGGGTGGCGGTGAAGAGGAATTGTTCAAGTATTTAAAGGATGTCGGGTTCAATACGCTGGTAAACTCGCATTCAATCAATACAAATACGCATTACCGATCTGCGACCACCAATGCCGATATGTTCGCGAGACTGGCGGATAAATACGGCATGAACGTGATTGAATGGATTGCACCGCACCCGAGAAAACAAGATAAGACACTGCCGTTGAACGAGCGGCTGGCAATTATCAAGGAGTGGTACGAAAAACTGGAACCGGTCTTGATTGACAACACAAAAATCCTGCGGGAACACCGGAACATGCTGGCCTATTACAACGTGGATGAGCCGAATTTGGGCGATCAGGACGTAAAGATTGCGGTCGCCGAATGGTATTGGAATACAGTGAAGGCGATTGATCCTTACCGGCCCATGTTTTTGCTGTATTCCCAAATGATTCCCCACGGCGACAATTGGACTTGGTGGGGAGAGCTATTGGGATACGACATTTATCCTGGCCCGTTTATGCCCGGCATTTCCGGTAATCCCGGTTTGTACACGGCCAGTTTCGCGTATACCCTGCGGGAACGCTGCCGACAGGACAACAAGGTAATGTTTTTTGTGCCATTGGCGAATATGCTGGATCTTCGGCGGACGCCGGTCGGCATGAGCAAGTCCCATATTCTCTGTCAGGCATATACGGCGGTGATCTATGGGGCCCGGGGATTGCTCTATTTCTCCCTGCAATGTGTCAAAAATGAGGACGCCTGGGATGGGTTGCGGGCGGTCTGCGCGCAAATCAAGGCAATGACGCCCGCCTTGGTCAACGGCGATATTGCCCAAAATATCCGCTACACTCCGGACAATTTCCGGCCAAGAGAGCGAAATTTTCCGATGGTCAATGCCGCGGTGTTTCAATACCCGGACGGCGATTATTTGCTGCTGGCCGCCAATATCGTCGCCCACGCCGTGGAGACGGAATTTAAGATCGGCGGATTGCAGGCGGCGGCGCGGATGTTTGGCGCCGGCGAAAGTACGGAAATCTCTCACAAAGGCACGAAGCCACAAAGTGCGATGAAATTGGATAAGGAGAAATTTAAGGACCAAATCGAGGGGTACGGCGTACGCGCATACCGTCTGAAGCTGTCAGAAAGGCCGGTCCCGGTAGAGGTGTCGCTAACAATGACCGCCTTAACCAATGAAAAGGCGCCAAGCGTGGACATTCCGAAAATCAGGCAACAGGCGCTGCACGGCAAGAACCACATGCTCAATCCCGCTTTCCAACAGCAGTTCAACAAAGGCGTTCCGGACTTCTATATGCCCAATTGCGCCTATTGGCAGCAATCGTTCTTTGCGCCATTTAATCCCGCCGGCGGCAAGCCGGGATCATTCTGGTATCTGGACGAAGCCGCTCCCTGGAATGGAATTCCATCCCTGCGCATGGAATACACAATGTCCTGGGGGTTCGGTAGTATGTCCGGCCTGTGCTGGCCGCCGGCCGTGACGGACGAGCCGTGCAAGAGGGTGTTCTCCTTCTACGCCAAAGGCGCGAAAGACGGCGACAGCGTGATCGTATCTTATGATTACCTGATTAAGGGCGGGAGCCGTTCCGGGAACCGATTCGTCTTGACGACGGAATGGAAACGCTACCAGGTTGCGGGTGATGCGCCGGCGTTGCGTGAATACACCGCCGCCTATGGGCCGATGCGGCAATTCAAATTTGCCCCGGGACCAAACTCAATCGTCTGGGTCAATGGTCTACAACTGGAAGAGGGCGAGACGGCGACGGAGTTCCAGGATGATTCGGCGCTGTGAAAATCTGGCGTAAGCTGTTAATTTACTCTTAAGGGAGCCAATTGCGAAAGTCCTGATAAAAAGGTCGGGGGTAAAACCCGACCCTCCCAAAAGGTGGGTGTTTTTGCTTTTTGGAGGGACGACTTCCACGTCGTCCGAGACTTTTGAAACTGGCTCAATGGTCTTGAAAATTTAATTGTTTTTGGCAGGGTAACCAGGCTCTGGCCGCCTTTGGCGCCCAAGGCGCGGGATGTACTGTCTATTGAGCATGCCATGCTGATGCAGACGATGAAAATTGAGGAGCAAAGATTATGATCAAGATATGCGCCTTGCACGCGGCGTTTTGTGTGTTTGCCTGTTGCGCGGCTTTCGTTGCGGCGGATGGGGCACCGGTTAATATCCCGTCCATTGCCAGCCCGCCGAAAATGGACGGTATGTTGGATGAGCCGGCCTGGCAAAATGCAGCGAAAATCGCCGGGCTGTATCTGGAAAACACTAATACTCCGGTTGCGGACACGGCCGTTTATCTTGCCCATGATAATCAATGGCTTTACCTGGGGTTCAAGTGCCTCAATTCCAACATGGCACACATTGCCCAGACGGTGTTCAAGCACGACGATATCTATCCCAATTTTTACGCCAATGAGTCGGTGGAGGTTTATCTCAGGCCCGACGCGTCGCAGGACCGATATTACTGGTTTGTTTTAAGCGCCGCCAACGTGGCGATGGAGCAGCGCCTCCAGAAAACCCCCGTATCAAAACAGGAGGTGGCCTGGAGCGCGCCCTGGCGGCATTTGACCCAAATCCGGCCGGACGGCTGGACGGCCGAAATCGCCATCCCGCTGTATGCCCTGGAATGCGATGATTTGAGCAGGGCGCAAATCAATCTCGTCCGCAATTTCCGGCAAGTGACGCTGGACCAGATGGGTGCGAAACAAGGCGAGCAAACGGTCATGTCCGCGCTGCAACCCGGCACGCCCGACCGGCGGTATACCCATGATTTTGAAAAATTCGCCGCCGTCGCCGGCCTGGGCGGATTCCAGCCGGAGCAGCCCTTCGCCCCGAAGATCGCGTCGGCGGAAGTGGCCGGACTTCAGGAATGCGACGGCAATTATTTTTACGATGTAAATATTAAATTGATGAGATTTACCGGCATCAAGGGAACGGCCTTGGTTGAGGTCGTGGAAAATGCGGGGGATGGTGAAAATGTTAAAATTTCCCGGTTGGTCCATATGGACGGCATCATGCCGCCCGGATATTCCGGTCCTTACCAGCTTGATCTGACTTTGAAAACGCCGGCCGGCGAATTGCGCGAGCGGCAGGTGAAGGTGGCGTTGGTCAACCCCGATAACCGCAGTTTGCTGGCCGAAACCACAATTGACGACCTGTCGGCCTTACAGTTAATCAAAAAAATATTTGTCGGCCGCAGCTATTACTCGTCCGAACAAAACGCGGAAATCGTCCTGGAACTGGGATTGCCCGAAGCCTTGAGGAGGAAGGCCGCATTGGTCGTCGCCGTCAACCGGTCGGGAATCTTTAAATTCCAGGATTTGACAGAGGCAATGACTTTGCAAATCCCCACGGCAAAATTGGCTGAAGGCGATAACAATATCACGGTGAGCTTGATGGCGGGCGGGGAGGAATTGGCCGTGAAGGAATTGAACATACGGCGCCTGCCGCCCCGGCCAGGATTCGAGGTCAAGGCCGATTTCATCCGGGGCGCGCTGCTGCAGGATGACCGGCCGGTTTTCCCGGTCGGCATGTACGTGGCGCACTGGAGCAGCAATTTTGCGTTTACAGTGGACGCCGCCCCGGGCGATGCGGAAGCGCTGTTCAAACACCTTTCCGGAATCGGGTTTAACACCCTGGCGCATGAACATATCTGCAAGGAACCGGGCGCCTTGGAGGCGGCGGCAAACGCCGGCCGGTTTGCGGAATTGGCGGATAAATACGGGATGAACGTGGTGGAATGGAATTCGCCGATGCCGAAATGGCCGGGCTACAAGCCGGGCGATTCTCGTCCGCCGCTCACCCAGCCGCTGGGCGAACGCATCGCCTACCAGCGGGAATGGTACCAGAGCCTGGAGCCGACCTTGATTGCCGTCGCTAAAGTTCTGCAAGAATGCCGGAATGTCCTGGCTTATTACAACGTGGACGAGCCGAACCTGAACGACAGCGATATCAAGATCAAGGTGGCGGAGTGGTATTACGAAACCGTGCTGAAGATTGATCCCTACCGCCCGCAGTTCCTGCTGTATTCCATGAACATTCCCCATGGCGACAACTGGACGCGCTGGGGCCAGGTGCTGGGATTCGACATCTACCCGCGTCCGTTTACCGGCCGGATTTTCAGCGAGCCGGGCTGGTACACGGCCTATTACGCTTATAAGCTGCGGGAACGCTGCCGCCAGGACCATAAGGTCATGTTTTTCGTGCCATTGTCCAATTACCTGGATCTGGGGCGGACGCCGATCAGCATGGACAAGGCCCACATGCTCTGTCAGGCTTATACCGCGGTGATCTACGGCGCGCGGGGATTGCTGTATTTTGTCCTCCACGTGGTGGTTGGCGAAGATGCCTGGGACGCGCTGCGCACGATTAACGCTCAAATCAGGGAAATGTCGCCCGCGCTGCTCAACGGCGAGGTCGCGCAGCAAATCCGTTATGCGCCGGACAATTTTAATCCGGCGGAACAAAAATTCCCCATGGTCAATGCCGCCCTGTTCCAATACCCCGACGGCGATTATTTGCTGTTGGCCGCCAATATCGTTGCCCATGCCGTGGAGACGGAGTTCGAGATCGGCGGATTGCAGGCGGCGGAGCGGATGTTTGGCGCCGCCGAAGATACGGAATTCTCTCACAAAGGCACAAAGGCACAAAGGGTAATGGGGTTGGAGGGGGAGTCTTTTAAGGATAAAATCGAGGGGTACGGCGTGCGGGCGTATCGGTTAAGACTCCAGCCGCGCCCGGCGGATGGAGCGGGCGGACTGCCTGTGCCGGTGACCTTGGCGGTATCCATGCAGGCCGTGCCGGAGGAAACCGCGCCGCGCGTGGATGTCGCCGGGATCGTCCTCCGGGCGCGGCAGGGGAAGAATTATATGCCCAATCCCTGCTTCCGCGGGCAATTCAACAAGGGGGTGCCGGACTTTTTCCTGCCCAATTGGGGTCCGGGCCATGATCCCGCCCGCGGTCAAAAAGGTTCTTCGTGGTGGCTGGATGATCAAAATCCCTGGAACGGCCATCCGTCCCTGTGTCTGGTGTACACCAAGCCTGAATTGTCAACGGGCATGGGCGGAGCGTTTTATCCGCCCGTATCCGGCGCCGGCCAGCCGCCGCAACTGGTTTTCTCTTTCTACGCCAAGGGCGCGCAGGAAGGCGATCGCATTAAGGTAACGCTGCCGTTTGTCAAGGGCGGCAGCAAGACCTTTGCCCTGTCCAAGGAGTGGCAGCGCTATCAGGTTGCCGGAGTCTTGCGGCCGGCCGGGCCGCATCCGGATTTCACCGGCAATCCGGGCTATCGGATATGGATCGCGCCCGCGGCCCCGGCGGGAACACGGGTTTGGGTCAACGGCCTGCAAATGGAAGCCGGGGAGACGGCCACGGAATTCCAGGACGATGCGGCGGATGATATGCAGTGAAACCCATTAAAGAAAAGGATATTTTGTCCATGCAAAAGATCAGGATGTTTCTGGTGCTGGCCATGCTGGCAGCGGTCCCCATGCTGCCCGCGGCCGACATATACGTCGCCACCACCGGCGATGATCTCACCGGCGACGGTTCGCTTGGAAATCCCTGGCTGACCGTCAGCAACGGCATGGCGCATGCCATTGCCGGCGATTCGGTGCACGTGGCTGCCGGCACTTATCTGCTCGCAACCAATATATTCGTTACCAATGCCATAACATTGAGGGGTGAAAATCGCACCAACACCTTTATCCTTTGGCAATTCCCGACTGTCACCAACCGCGGCATCTACCTCAACCACGCCGGCGCGACGGTGGAGGAGTTCACCGTTACGGGGTTCGGCATGACCCAGAATGCGCCTTCCGGCGTCGGCGCCGGCGGTGGGGTTTACCTGGCCAAAGGCACATTGCGGGCATGCAATATCATCAGCAACGTCGGCGCGGACAGGGGCGGCGGAGTTTACCAGTTGGCGGGCTTGATCAGCAATTGTGTCATCAGTTTCAATACTAACATTAATTATGGATATGCCGGCGGCGGCGGGGTTCACGCACAGGGGCAGGTGTGGAATTGCCGCATCGCCGATAATGCCGCCACCAAGGGCGGCGGCGTGTTGTTGTTGCCCGGCGCCTTACTGGCTAACAGCGTGGTCAGCAACAATGTCTCATATTATGATGGCGGCGGGATTGCCGCCTCTGCCAGTGTAATTTCAAACTGTACCGTGGTGAACAATTCCATTCCCGTCGCCAGTAAAGGCGGCGGAATATATTGCACGACCAATACGGTGGTTTACGGCACAGCCATCCGTGATAATTACACCGGCCAGCAGGGCGGTGGCGTTTATTGCGCACAACCCGGCACGCAAGTTCTTTCCAATTGCGAAATCAGCGGCAACCAGGCGCCGAACAATTACGGCGGCGGCATCATGCTTGGCAGCGGCGGCTTATTGCTGACGAATTGTGTGATCAGCAACAATTATGCGCGTTCGTTTGGCGGCGGCATCGAAGCTTCGCAGTATGCCCACCGCGGATTGACTGCGGTTAACTGCCGGATTGTCGGAAATATCCTGAGCAATGGCTGCGGCGCCGGCGTGGCGCTTTGGTCCAACAGCGTGCTGGAAAACTGCGTTGTCCGGGACAACATAATCACCAACCTCACCACCGCGATCAAGTTTGGCGCGGGCATATTTTGCCGCGGCGGCGGCAACAGCGTCATCCTCAATTGCCTGATCGCCGGCAATCTTGGCGATGATGCGAAATATATCACCCGCGGCGGCGGAATATACATTGCCGCCGGCGCAACCAACCAGATAGACGCCTGCACGATCGTGGATAATTACGCCCGCGCGGGCGGCGGTATTTACCTGGATGTTGCCGGGGATGACAGCTTTACCAATTGCATCGTGGTCTCCAACCGCGTCAGCGATTCTTACCCGGACATTTATCTGAATGCCGCCGTGCGCAGCAATGCCTTTGCTTACAGTTGCAATGCCGCCCTGACCAATGCGGCGCTGGGCAATATCACGAATGCGCCGATATTTGCCGATTACTCCGGCGGCGATTATGGATTGAATCATGCGTCGCCTGGGGTAAACGCGGGGACCAACCAGCCCTGGATGGCGGGCGCGCTCGACTTGGGCGGCCGGACAAGGATTGACCGTTATTCCCGGCGGGCGGACATGGGCTGTTACGAATACCTGCCGCAAGGCGCGCTTTTTGGATTCAGATGAAACCGGCGCGGGCTGGAAGCCTTCACTCCACGCGGAACCTTCCGCAAGACGCGCGTGGTTGGCCGCGCCTTTGTCCGGCCGCGGGCAGTCTGGCGGACGCCGGTTGGATTAACGCGATGGAATAAAAAACATGCAATACTTTGGTTGTGCTTATTATCCGGAAAACTGGGGGTTGGAAAATCTGGAGCCCGACGCCCGGCTGATGCGGGCGGCGGGTATCAACATGGTCCGGATCGGCGAGTTTGCCTGGTCGCACATGGAGCCCCGCGAAAACCACTTCACGCTGGATTGGCTGCATTCGGCAATCCGCATCCTGGCCGATCACCAGATCAATGTCATGCTGTGCACTCCCACGGCGGCGGCGCCGGCCTGGCTGGTGAAAAACTACCCGGAGACCCTGGTCATCGGCAAGGACGGCCGGCCGGCCTATCATGGCGTGCGCCAGCACACTTGCTATTCCTCCGCCGTCTATCGCCGGCATTGCGCCCGGATTACGGACCGGCTGTCCCGCGAAGCGGCGCGATATCCGAATGTAGTTGCCTGGCAGATTGACAATGAAATCGGCTGTTCGATTTTCGGCAACTGCCATTGCGCCCATTGCCAGACCCGGTTCCGCGCATGGCTGCGGGAACGCTATGGCACGCTGGCGGAACTGAACCGTGTCTGGGGCAACGCCTTCTGGAGCATGGATTACAGCGATTGGGAAGAGGCGACCCTGGGCGACACCGGCCTCATCCATTCGCCGAGCCGGGTTTTGGATAGTTGCCGCTTTTACAGCGATACGAAAATTGACTATGCCATGGATCAGGCGCGCATCATCCGCGCCAATCATCCGGGGGCCTTGATCTGCACGAACAATTTCAACCGGGTGGATCATTTCAAGGGTTTTGCGGCCCTGGACCGCGCGGGCGGAGATATTTACCAGGCGGATGGATTTATCTTCGCCCATGTTCTCGACCGGCATCGGAGCTATAAAGCCGGTACGCCTTTCTGGATCACGGAAACCGGGGTGGGCGGCGAGGGGTGGCCGGGCTTGCCGCATGACGCGCGCTTCCGGCCGCGGCTCTGGAGCTTTTACGCCCGCGGTGCGGAGATGCTCCTGGTTTTCCTGTGGCGCCCGTTCCTGTCGGGCCAGGAGCAGCAAGCGCTGGGCTTGCTGGAGCACTCCGGCAAGGCCGGCGCGCGCTACGAGGTTGTCAAAAGGGCCTTCCTGGAAATGCAGGCGCTGGCGCCGCATTTGAAAAACCTCCCATTGCCGGCGGCCAGGATGGCGCTGCTCCACGATTACGACAGCGAGTGGACCCTTGCCGGCTGCCGGCTGGCCGATACCAACGCGGCCGCGGACATGGCCGCATGGCTGTTCCGGCGCCAGCTTGTGGCCGATGTCATTCCGGCCGATCGCGACTTGGACGCTTATCGCCTGCTCTTGATTCCGGCGCTGTTGCATGTCAACCGGGCGGCGGCCCGCCGCCTGGAGGATTTTGTTCAGTGCGGTGGGGTGATCGTGGCCATGGGGCAGTTGGGCATGTTTGACGCCAATGCCAATTATTTGCCGCTGGCCGGCCCGGAACCGCTGCAAGAACTCTTTGGTATGACGATGGAAAGCGGTGTGCGCTTGAATACCTCCACGGCCCATGCCGAAATCCGTTCGGAACAGGACCCGGATATGCCGTTTTCCGGAGTCATTGCCGGCCGGCGCCTGCAAGGTATGGCGCGCAAGTGGGCGGGCGATGTCACGCTCCTGGACGGAGCCGCGCTGATGCGCTTTGATGCCAGCTTTCTCCAGGGCCAGCCTGCCGTGGTCGAGCGCCAGTCCGGCTTGGGGCGGACAATCTATATCGCGGCCAACGAAGTGGACCGCGACATCCTGGCGGCTATACTGGATTACGCGTTAGACGCCGCCGGCGTGCCGGCCGGCCCGGAAACTCCCGCGGCCGTCGAGGTCGTGCAGCGCGGCCCGCTGACGTTTATCATCAATCATGGCCCGGATTCCGCCGTCGTGCAGCGCGCCGGCGGGGGGCGGGCGCTGTTGGGCGATTACCATGCGGGCCGGGTCAATCTGGCGCCTTATGATGTTTGCGTGATCGCGGAATGAGGCGGCATGAAAAACATCCGTCAAACCGGTGTCCGCCGGGAATAAAAAAATCGGCTGCTCCGCACATGAACACATTCAGGCTGACATTGGGAATATTTTTCGGAGCCGCGATTGGCGCGCTGGCCGCGAATCCGGAATTCCCGGTAATTCCCGCCATCGCTCCGCCGAAAATTGACGGCATGCTGGACGAACCAGACTGGCAGGCGGCAGCCAAAATCGGGCAATTATATTTGGAAAACACCGACACCCCCGTCTCAGATACGGTTGTCTTGCTGGCCCGTGACAGTAAGTGGCTCTACCTGGGGTTCCAATGCGCCAATTCCAACATGGCGCATGTCATCCAAACCGTGTTTAAACACGACGATATTTATCCGAATTTTTATGCCAACGAGTCGGTGGAAGTGTATCTGCAACCGGAAAAGGCGCAAGACCGCTATTACTGGTTCGTGCTTACGGCCGACAATGTGGCAATGGAACAGCGGATCCAAACGACTCCCGTGCGCAAGCAGGATGTCGGCTGGAATACTTTCTGGCGCAGCGCCGCCAGGCGCCTGCCGCGCGGCTGGACGGCCGAGGTCGCCATCCCGTTGCAGGCCCTGGAATGCGATGACCTTGTTAGCGTTCACATCAATATTGCCCGCAATCTCCGGGCCATTGAACTGGACCCCATGGGGGCGAAACAAAACGAACGTACGGTTTATTCCACGCTCAAGGCCGGCACTCCGGGCCGGGGCAAATCGCACGATTTAAACAATTTTTGCGCAGTCTCCGGTTTGGGCGGGTTTAAGCCGGAAGCCCCGTTCGCGCCGCAAATCGCGGCGGCCGAAATCGTTGGCTGGCGGCGGCAAGCCGGGCAATTCTTCTATGATGTTAAGGTAACCTTGCAGCGGTTTACCGGAGTCGCCGGCCAGGTGAAGGTCCAGGTGCTGGAGGACTTCGGCGCGGGTGGCGTAGAAAAAGCTTTCTCAATCATTGATTTGGACGGAAAAACCGGGCAACGCGCAGGGGCCGAACGATATCAGCGCGACCTGATCCTGAGCGTTGCGGCCGAAGATTTACGCGAACGCCAGGTCCGCGTGGCCTTGACGGATGCGGCGGATGGCAGCCTGCTGGCAGCCATGGCGATCGCAGATCTTTCTGCTTTGAATGTCATCAAGCAGGCTTTTGTCGGACGCAGTTATTACACAATCGAAGAAAACGCGGAGATTCGGTTGGAAATAGGCCTGCCGCCGACCATGCTCCCGGAGGCCGTCCTGGCTCTCGAGGTCAATGGGGCGGCCATCCCGCAAATCAAAGGACTGCAACCGGTCATGACGCCCGGCCTTCCATTAAACGCGCTCCAACTCGGCGATAACACCGTGATCGCGCGTCTGATCGCGGCCGGGCAAGAACTGGCGGCAAAGACACTGACCGTCAAGCGCCTCGATCCGCGTCCCGGCTTTGAGGTGAAATGCGACTTTATCAACGGTGCGATCCTTAAGGATGGCCGGCCGATATTCCCAGTGGGAATCTATAATAACGTCAAAATTTATGACGAAAACCTGTTCAAGTTTCTCAAGGATGCCGGGTTTACCACGCTCGTCAATGAGCATATTACCAAAGATCCGGGCGCGGCTCCGCTGGCGAATGCCCAGGCCGAACGGTTCGCAAAACTCGCGGACAAATACGGACTGGATGTGATTGAATGGATTGTTTCAGCGACGCCGTGGGCGGGATACAAGCCGGGCGACAGCCAGCCGCGGCTGATGCAGCCGCTGGCCGAGCGGCTGGCTTATCAGCGGGAAGGTTACGTGAAACTTGCGCCAATGCTGGCGGAGAACGCCAAAATCCTGCGGGAACGCCGCAACATGCTATGTTATTACAATGTGGATGAGCCAAACCTGGGCGATCGGGACGCGAACATTGCCGTCGCCGAATGGTATTGGAATACAGCCAAGGCCATTGACCCTTACCGGCCCCTGTTTTTGCTGTATTCGATGAACATCCCGCACGGCGGCAATTGGACGCGCTGGGGGGAAATCCTGGGATTCGACATCTATCCGCGCCCGTTCACGGGACGGATTTACAGCGAACCGGGTTTGTATACGGCTTATTATGCCTATATCCTGCGGGAGCGCTGCCGCCAGGACAACAAAATCATGTTTTTCGTGCCGTTGGCGAATAAGCTGGATATCTATCGAACGCCGATCGGCATGAGCAAGGCCCACATGCTCTGCCAGGCTTATACCGCGGTGATATACGGCGCCCGGGGATTGTTTTATTTTGCCTTGGACTGCGTGGTCGGCGCAGATGCCTGGGACGCGCTGCGCACGATTAACGCTCAAATCAGGGAAATGTCGCCCGCGCTGCTCAACGGCGAGGTCGCGCAGCAAATCCGTTATGCGCCGGACAATTTTATTCCGGCGGAACAAAAGTTCCCCATGGTCAATGCCGCCGTGTTCCAATACCCCGACGGCGATTATTTACTGCTGGCCGCCAATATCGCCGCCCATGCCGTGGAGACGGAGTTCGGGATCGGCGGATTGCAGGCGGCGGCGCGGATGTTTGGCGCCGGCGAAAGTACGGAAATCTCTCACAAAGGCACGAAGCCACAAAGTGCGATGAAATTGGATAAGGAGAAATTTAAGGACAAAATCGAGGGGTACGGGGTGCGCGCGTATCGGTTGCAACTCCCGCCGCGTCCGACGGAGGGGGCGGCCGGACTGCCCGCGCCGGTGGCCGTGGCGGTTTCGATGACGGCCATGCCGGGAGAACCCGCGCCGCGCGTGGATGTCGTCGGGATTTACCGCCGGGCAATGCATGGCAAAAATCATGTGCCCAACCCCTGTTTCAAACAACAGCATAATCAAGGCGTGCCGGACTTCTATCTTCCCAACTGGAGCGAAGGCCTTGATCCGGAACGCGGGAAACCGGGTTCTTCCTGGTATCTCGACGCGCAAACGCCTTGGAATGGCAGCCCATCCTTATGCATGGTCTACAGCAAGCCCGAGTTATCCGGTGGTATCTGCGGCATCTGTTATCCGCCTGATGCCCCGAATGACCAACCACGCAAGATGGTGTTTTCATTCTATGGCAAAGGCGCGAAGCATGGCGATACGGCTATCGTGCAATTGCCTTTTGCCGGAAAAGGGCGTTATACCCGTTTTCCGCTGACGGTGGAATGGCAGCGCTACCAGGCTGCCGGAGAATTAAAACCCTATTCCCCCGATTGGACTGATTTCAATGGCCGGCCAATTTACTGGATATTTATGCGTCCGGCGCCGCCGTCCGGCTCGCGGATATGGGTCAGCGGCCTACAAATGGAGGCCGGGGAGACGGCCACGGGATTTCAGGATGATTAAGGAGGAAAATGCATTTACCCCAATGGTCGCTGTTCTTTGATTTTCACACCATGCCGGCGAACCCGGACGTGGGCGCTGATTTTGACGCCAAGGCCTTCGCCGGCCGGATCCGGGAATGCGGCGCGGATTTCATCGTCTTTCCGGCGCGCTGCAATCAGGGGATGGCTTATTATCCCACCAAACTGGGCATACCCCATCCGGCCCTGAAGCGCGATTTGTTCGGCGATCTTGTCCGGGCATGCCGCGCCGAAAACATTGCCGTTTCCGCCTATATCAATGTCGGCTTGAGCCATGAGGAAGCGTATCGCCGGCGCGATTGGACCGTGCTGCGCGCCGATGGCCGGATGTATGACGAACGGTTCAACAACGCCTATTGCCGTCAGATGTGTTACAACACCGGGTATGCTGAGCATGTGGCCGGGATGGCGGTGGAAGTGGCGCGGGCGTATCCGGTAAGCGGCTTCTTTTTCGACTGCTGCCAGACCCAGCCTTGCATCGGGATTGAATGCATGGAGAAGATGAAGGCCGTCGGCGTGGACTGGCGCAATCCGGAGCAATTGCACGATTTTAATTACGACAAAATGGTCAACATGGGGCGCCGGCTGTCCGCAGCTGTCCGCGGCGTCAATCCCGGCCTGCTGCTTTATTTCAACGGGCTGGATTACGAAGCCCAGGCGGATTTCGGCAACTACCTGGAACTCGAATGTCTGCCGCAGGGCGGCAGCGGCTACGAGCTGCTGCCCATGATGGCGCGGCATCTGCGCACGCTGGGCAAGCCGGTGTTGAACATGACCGGCCGGTTCCAGATGACCTGGGGCGATTTTGGCGGTGTCCGCGCCCCGGCCGGCGTGGAGTATGATTGCATCAACGGCATTGCCAACGGCTTGATGCCGAATATCGGCGACCATCTGCACCCGCGCGGCGATCTGAACCCCGCCGTGATGGCATTGGACCAGGCTGTCTATGATAAACTGCGGCCGCTGCAGCCGTGGATCGCGGGCGCCGTGCCGGTGACGGAAATGGCTAATATCATGCCATCCTGCTGCTATCCCGGCTATAAATGGCGCGGCGGCGTCCGGGAACAGCAGAACCAGGCCGCCTTGATGTCGCTCAAGGCCGCCACCCGCGTGTTATGCGAACTGAAAATGCAGTTCGACAATGTCAGCCTGGCGGCGCCGTGGGATAAATACCAGGTGCTGGTTTTGCCGGACGAAATCACCGTCAATGCCGAAATCGCCGGGCGCCTGCAAAAGCACCTGGCCCGCGGTGGCGCCATCATCGCCACCGGCAATTCCGGGTTGGATGCAGCGCGGGAAAGGTTCGTGCTGGATGATTTCGGTGTGGAGTATGCCGGCGCCGATCCATACGATCCGGCCTATATTGCGTTTCAGCCGGAGTTGGCCACCGGCTTGCCGGACATGCCGGTGACCCTGTATGCGCACGGCCTGGCCGTCAAGGCCCGGCCGGGCACGGAAGTGCTGGCGACGATTGTGGCGCCTTATTACAACAACGAATGGGACGGCCGGCATGCCAACCGTTACACGCCGCCGGACAGGGACACAGGCCGGCCCGCAGTCACGCTCAAGGGGCGTGTCGCCTATGTCAGCCACCCCATTTTCCAGACGTATTATAAAAGCGCGGCCACGCCCATGCGGCAGATCATCGCCAACCTGCTGGCGCGGTTTCTCCCGGAACCGCTGGTGCGCGCTTCCGCCGGTATGCCCGTGCGGCTCGTATTGCCGTCTTTTGCCCGGATCACCGTGACGTCGCAGCCCGGCCGGCGCATGGTGTATGTGCTGGCCTACCTTCCCGAAGCGCGCGGCGCGGGAATCAACATGATCGAAGAGCCGCTGGAGTTGACCGGGCTGACCGTCAGCCTGCGTCTGGACGGCCGCGTCCCCCGGCAGGTGTACCTGGCGCCCGCCCGGGAGCGCCTGGATTTCACCATTGACGGCAATTATGCCACGGTATGCATTCCCTATCTGCGCGGCTGGGCGGTTGTGGTGTTTGAGGAGTAAGATTGCCGGATTGTTCCCCCGTAAGGAGGCCGGCATTCGCAGGGTGAATAACTTGCGCTAAGCTCGAACGGACAATGCCGGCCTGGGCGGCGTGGCGATTTATGCATGTCTGCGGCCGTTCACCCGCCCGCCAGCCACTCGCGGAAGGCGCGGATCTGGCGGGGCAAACCCAGCGCCAGGACTTCATCGCCCGCTTGCAGTGTTTCCGCGGCGGGCGGATTGATATGCTCCACGCCGGCGCGGCGGATGCCGGTGATCTGCACGCCCAACTGTCCGGCAATTCCCAGGCGCATCAACGTCTGGCCCAGGTGCGGGCTGTCTTCCGGCACGGTGATGGTTTCAAAATGAATATCATCCAGGTCGGCGTCGTCCGGCGTCGGCGATTGCCCGCCCGCCAGCCATTCCCGGGCGGCGGCAATCTGATCCGCCGCGCCCAGCAGCAACAGTTTGTCCTGCGGGTAAACGGCTGTGGCGGCCGCCGGGTTCATGATCAGGTATCCCTGGCGCTCAATGGCGATTATGGTGCAGCGGAACCGCGCGCGCAGGTTCAGATCAGCGATGGAACGCCCGCCGTGCGGGCTGTAATCGGGAATCATGCTTTCGCCGATGGTGACGTTCCATTCCGCTGTTTTGTCGCGCCAGGCTTGGGCGTGCGCGAGTTCGCCGCCCTGAAAGGCGCGGTAAATGCGGCCTTCCATCACGCTGTGCCAGTAAATCATCTTGCGCCAGAACAGGACGGCCATGACGCCCAGGCCGCCCGCCAGCGCCACCGGAATCCAGATGGAAGCGAAATGCGCCGGCCAGAACAGCCACAACCAGCCGGCCAGCACGACGGCGGCAATCAGCTTGATCAAATTTTCCAGCAGGGCTGAGCGGTAACTTTGCCGGGCCTCTTCCAGCGTGGCCGCCTGGGCATAAAGCATGGCCAGGGCGCCGATATTGCGCCAGATGGCAATCAGCGGACCAAGCAGGAACAAGCCGAATACCGACCAGAATAACAGGTTGATGCGCGACCCTGTTTCCGGGCTGTGTCCCAGCCAGTCGAATACCTGCGCGAACAAGGGCTCGGCAAAGATGAGCAGACCGGTCACAAATAGGATTTCTACGCCGATCTGCCAGACGCGTTTGCGGGCAAAGCGCCAGAGCATGCTGGCCTGGCCGCGCCGCCCCAGGGCGGCCAGCAGGTTTTGCCAGCCATTGACCGCCCGCGCCAGCAGCCGCGGCTGGTGCGCGATCAGGAAGGCCGTAATGCCCTCGCTGCGCGGCACCGCCAGGGAGGCAAAGGCGGCTGTCGCCACGCATACCCCCACCGCCAGCGCCTGGGCGGATTCCGGCAGCACACCGCGGCTGACGCCCAATTGGGCGAAGATGAAGGAAAATTCTCCGGTCACCGTCAAGGTCAGGGCGGCGGGGAAAACGTCCCGGCCTTTGTACCCGGCCAGCAACATGCCGGTGGTGGCGGCAACCAGGCGTACGGCAATCGCCCCGGCAGCCAGCGCCGCCAGCAGGAGCATGAGCCAGGGGTTGAAAAATACATGCACGTCTATCAGCATGCCGATGGAGACGAAGAAGACGGCGGAGAAGATGTCGCGCAGGCCGGCAAAGGTCCGCTCAATCGCCGCGCGCTGCGGTGTGCCGGCGATAATCACGCCCAGCAGGAAGGCGCCCAGCGCCGGGGAATAGCCCGCGCGGGTGGCCAGCACCGCCAGCAGGCACAGTGTGCCGGCCACCAGCAGCGTCCGCAATTCTTCCTGCAGCCGGCGCTGGATGGCTGCCAGGAAACGGGGCACCCACAACAGTGCCAGAATGACCACCAGGGACAGGAAGGCAAAAAATGATCCTGTCTGATGCACCAGATGGGTCTGGTCCGCCGCGGCATAGGAGCCGACGACGCTGAAAAGGATCAATGCCGCCAGGTCTTCCAGCAGGGTAATCGTCATGGCCAATTGTCCGGCATGCCGGTGAATGAAGCCGCCTTCATGCAGAATGCGGCTGATGATCGCCGAACTCGAACTGGCCAGCATCCCGGCGATGAACAAGGCGGTCATGGTGTGGGTATGCAATACCGCCCCGCCCATCCGCATGAGGGTGATGATCACCAGCGTGCTGCACAGAACCGCGGCGAACAAGGCCATGCCCAGTTGGCTAAGCTTGCGGAAACTCAACCCCAACCCGGTGGAAAACATCAGGAAAATCAAGCCCAGTTGCGAGAGCGTCTGGATGCTGTCGAGGTTGGATACGAGGTCCACCGGCGGGGTATAAGGCCCCACCACCATCCCGGCCAGCAGGTAGCCGATGGTGGCCGAAGCGCCCAGTCGCCGGCAGATGGCGCCGGCTATGCCCGCCACCAGCAGGACCACGGTAAAATCCTGAATGAATTCAATGCCCATGGAAAATGTTTGCCTCTGCCAGCAGCATCCAAAACAGCGCCAGCATTATAAATGCCGGCAGCCGGATGTCAAGGTTGTTGACTTTAGCCAGACTTGCTCGGGCGCAAGTCTGTTCCGCAGGGATTGACGCCGCTCTTGCGCGGCGAAGCTGCTTTGGACTGCGGCGGTTTGACGCCGCTTTTGCGCAGGAAAGCTGCTTTGGACTGCGGCGGTTTGACGCCGCTTTTCTGCTACGGCTTCAGGTCTTGCGGGTTAAACGCAACCCTATAAAAGCGCAGTCGAGCCTGCGCACTCCAAAACCGCTGCGCGGCCAAAAACTGTACGCAAGCAATCAATCGCATTGCCGGTGCCTGCTTGCCTGCAACGAATCGCAGATGCGCCCCCGCGGGTGGGGCGGGGCGAATTCTACCTTGACATCCTGCGCAAAACAGGGTATCCCCATCCGCATGTCAATTGCAACCGCAAAGCCTGAATCTGATTGGCGCGCTTTAAGCGCGCGCGTGCTGGCAGGGGAGTCCGTTGAACGTCCCGCGGCCCTGTCCATCCTGGATACGCCGGATGACAACCTGCTGGACTTGCTGTCCGCCGCATTTGCCATCCGCAAAAAATATTTCGGCCGGGGCGTCCGCCTGCACCTGTTACATAACGCCAAGAGCGGATTGTGTTCGGAAGACTGCGCTTACTGCAGCCAGAGCGCGGCGGCAATTTCCGGCGCGCCGCAATACCCGTTGCAATCGGCGGAGGAAATCGCCGCCGGCGCGGAATCTGCCGTGCAGGCCCGGGCGGTGCGTTATTGCATCGTGCTCAGCGGCCGCGGGCCGGACGAAGCCGCCCTGCAGAACATCTGCGCCGCCGCCAGTCTGATCAAGCGCCGGCACCCGCATTTGCAGGTCTGCACCTCGATGGGATTGCTGGATGACGTCCAGGCCCGGCGTCTGAAAGCGGCGGGCGTGGATCGCTATAACCATAACCTTGAAACATCCCGCCGGTTTTACCCGGAAATCTGTCGAACTCATACTTATGACGACCGCGTGGCTTCTGCGCGGGCCGCCAAGCGCGCCGGGATGGAATTATGCAGCGGCGGATTGCTGGGCATGGGGGAAACGCCGGCCGACCGCGTGGAACTGGCATTCGCCTTGCGTGAAATTGACGCCGATTCCGTGCCCGTCAACCTGCTTGACCCGCGCGCCGGCACCCGGTTGGCCGGCCGGCCGCGCCTGTCGCCCATGGAAGGATTGCGGATTCTGGCGATGTTCCGGTTCGTTTTGCCGGACCGCGAAATCCGGATTGCCGGCGGGCGCGAGGCGGTTCTGGGGCCGATGCAGCCGCTGGCCCTCTATGCCGCCAACTCGATGTTTACCAACGATTACCTGACTACGCCCGGACAGGGTCACGCCGCCGACCTGGCCATGCTGGCGGCCGCCGGTTTTACGGTGGCGGAACTTCATGTCTAGGTTTCAATGCCCGGTCAAAACCTCGTAATGAATTTCGTTTAATCAAGGAGAATCAGGCCATGCCGGAAATGACTTCACGGGAACGCGTAGGCAATTTGCTGGAACGGCGGCCGGCCGATCGCGCCGCCTTCAGCGAGTCTTTCTGGGGAGAAACCACCCGGCGCTGGACAGCCGAGGGGCATCTCCCGCCTAAGGGATTGAGCGAGTTTTTCAATATGGATATTGTCGGGTCCGGCGGCTTTAACATGATCGCCAATCTTGACGTTCCCCCAACGATTTTGGAGGAGGACGCCGACACCAAGCTCGTGCGCGACGGCAACGGCGCAGTCTTACGCCAGTGGAAAGCCAAGTCCGGCACGCCGGAGCATGTGGACTTCCTGGTGCGGGATCGCGCGGGCTGGGAACAGCATATCAAGCCGTTTTTAAAGCCCGACCGGCGCCGGGTGAATTTTGAAGCCTACCGTTTGGCCCGCCAGGCGGCGGCCGACAAAAACCGTTTTTTCATGTGGTTCGGCACGAATGTTTTCGAGCAGCTCCACCCGGTCTGCGGACATGAACACCTTCTGGTCGGCATGGCGCTCGATCCGGAGTGGGTGCTGGAAATGGCTTCCTTTTATGCCGAAATGACCATTAACCTCTGGGAAATGCTGTTTGCCGAGGAGGGTCTGCCGGACGGCATCTGGTTCTGGGAAGACATGGGATTCAAGGAAAAGCCATTCATGTCGCCGGCAATGTACCGGGAATTGATCATGCCCGCGCATAAACGCACCATCGCCTGGGCGCACCAGCGCGGCATGCGCGTGATCATGCATTCCTGCGGGTTCGTCGAGCCGCTCGTGCCTGGCATGATCGAGGCCGGCATCGACATGCTGCAGGCGATGGAGGTCAAGGCCGGCATGGACATGGTGCGGTTGAACAAGTTGTACGGCGACCGCCTGGGATTCATGGGCAATATTGACATCCGCGAGCTGATATCCAATGATCGCGCGCGGATTGACGCCGAATTGCGCAAAAAGATTTTGCCGTTAATGGCCACCCGGACCCCCTATATTCTGTCTACCGACCACTCGACCCCGCCCGAAGTTGATTACGAAACTTTCATCTATTTCCGCGATCGCGGTCTGGAACTGGCGCGGTATTGAACCGGCTGCGCGCACGTTTGCCAAGCTTTGGACCGGGTAATTATTACATCTGAACAAATTTCAAAAACCCTTGCCACAAGGTCGGGGTGGAACCCGACCCTCCAAAAACGGGTTGTTTTTCCATTTTGGAGGGACGACTTCTTCGTTGACCGAGACTTATGCAAATGGCTCATCTGAGAAGGGAATCAATCATGTCCAACATCAGTATCCCGGAAAAATGGCGCTGGTTTCCCGCGGCGCGCTTCGGGATGTTCATCCACTGGGGGCCCTACGCGCAGGTGGGGCGTGGCGAGCAGGTCCTGATCCGCGAATGGCTGGATCAGAGGGAATACGCCGCGGCTGCCTGCCGCTGGCAGCCGCAAAAGTTCGACGCGCGGCGCTGGGCGGAAATCGCCGTCGCCGGCGGATTCCGCTACGCGGTGTTGACCACCCGGCACCATGACGGTTATTGCCTGTGGAATTCGCGGCTGACGGATTACACCAGCGTGGCGCAGGCGGCTAAGCGCGATTTCGTGGCCGAGTACGTGGAGGCCTTCCGCGCCGCCGGCCTGCGGGTGGGCTTGTATTATTCGCTCGCGGATTTCCGCGTGCCGGCTTACCTGGAAGGGCCGGATATCAACCCGGACGGCTGGCGCACGTTTTGCGAATACGCGCACGGCCAGGTGCGCGAGTTGCTGACCAATTACGGCAAGATTGACGTGATCTGGTTCGATGGTTCCTGGCCGCGCACCCGCGAGGATTGGCGTTCGGAGGAACTGGTGCGCATGATGCGCGGCCTGCAGCCGGAAATTCTGATCAACAACCGGCTCGGCAAGCCCGCGGTCAAGCCTGCAGGACCGGATCACTACCAGAACATGCTGGAAGACGCCGGGCATTCCCGGGAACTCGGCGATTTCGGCACCCCGGAACAGCACATCAAGGCCGAGCCGGACCGCCTGTGGGAGTCCTGCCAGGTCAGCACCTGGCGCCTGTGGGGGTACACGGTCGGCGAGCATTGGCGCCCGGCGGACTTGCTGCTCGACATGCTGGTGGAAGCCGCCAGCCAGGGCGGGAATCTGCTGCTGAATGTCGGGCCGGACGCCGACGGCGCGATGCCGCCGGCATTTGTCGAGCGCGCCGGGGTGATTGGCGATTGGCTGCGGATCAACGGCGAAGCCGTTTACGGCACGGAAACTCGGGAATTGCCGGACGTCGTTACGCTGGGACGCCTGTCCTGTCGCGGCAACAACCTGTACTTGATTCTCCGTTTCTGGGACCGGCGGCCGTCGCTGCGTCTAACCTGGCTGCAAACCCGGGTACGGCGGGCCGCGTTGCTGGGGTCGGATTACCCGTTATCCGTCAGCCAGAATGATTGGGAATTGACGATCAACGGATTGCCGCCGCAAATGGAGCAAATGCTGTTCCCGGTGATCAGGCTCGAATGCGATGCGCCGCCGGCGGTGAATCCGTCCGTCGGCAAATCGCCCCTGTGGAGCGACCATCCCCTGTGTTACGTGCCCTGGGCGCGACGGCGCGGCGAATCCGTCTGGTTGGACGGTCAGGCCCGTTAAAAAAAAGGGCGCCTGCCCGCCTGGACGGCGGAACAAGCGCCCTGTGTTTTGCCGCGGTTCCGCTGGTTATTGCTTAAGCAGAGTTTTGGCCAGGTCGGCGGCTGAGGCGGCGTCCGGAGCATAGCCGTCCGCGCCGATTTCGTCGGCAAAAGCCTGGGTAACCGGCGCGCCGCCGATCATGACCTTGATCTTGCCTGACAGCCCGGCGGACTTGACGCTTTCCACCACGTTTTTCATGTTCACCATCGTGGTGGTCAGCAGCGCGGAAGCGCCGATTACGGCGGCGTTGTTTTCCTTGGCCAGTTCCACCATTTTAGCCGGCTCGACATTGATGCCGGCATCCACGACTTTGAAGCCGGCGCCCTCCAGCATCATGCAAACCAGATTCTTGCCGATATCATGCAGGTCGCCCTTGACCGTCCCCACCACCACCGTTCCCAGCGGCTCGACGCCTGCCGATGCCAGCAGAGGTTTCAGAATTTCCATGCCCGCCTTCATCGCGCGCGCCGCAATCAAAACCTCCGGCACGTAAACTTCGTTGTTTTTAAAACGCTCGCCGATCACGCTCATGCCCGCAAGCAATCCCTTGTTCAGAATGTCGGCGGGGCTGGCTTTTTCGTCCAGCGCTTTTTGCACCAGCGCCTTGACATCGTTAGCCTTGCCCTTGATCAGATTTTCCGTGATTTGTTCCAAAGTGCTGCTCATGTACTGTCCTTTCCTGTCGCTTTTTTTGCGCCGCAATGGCTGCCCGACTGCGCGATTGCGCATTTTATGATTGAGTTTCGCCGCCCGGCGGTGGGCGGTTGGCCGCTTCCGCCAATTCCGTCAGACAACCAAACAAACCAAACTGGCGCGCATTAAAGCTTATCCGGTTAATTTGGTATAGACAAAAACAGTTTTTTTTATAACAATCTTGCTGTTTTATGGGAGGATTTGTGAAAAAACAACTTTTTACCCCGGCGCGGCGCGTTTTGGCGGCGGTGTGCCGGGATTATTATCGTAATTTCAGGCTGCATGCGGTGCCGGTGGGAGTGGATGGACATCCGCTTTTATCGGGGCGCTTGGCCGGCCAGTTGCCGGGCTTGCCCCCTTATCACGATGCTCTGGCCTGTTGCCTGCAGGAAGCCCTGCAATGGGGCGAACCGTATGTGTTTTACCGCGCCGGCGGCATTATCAGTTGGATTGTGGCGCTGGTGAACCGCCGGGAACTGGCGGGCGGAATACTGGGCGGCGAGGTTCTGGCGCATGCAGGGGCGGACGAGGAAGCGCTGCGTGATTTGCTGCGCCAGGGAGCGGCGCCGGAGGCTGCCCGGCGTTATGTGGCGCGATTGCGGCTCTGGCCGTCGGCGCGCATCCGCGCGGCAGCCTGGTCGCTTTCAGAAGTTTTTTACCAGATCAGCGGCTGGCAGCCTGAATTGTTGGACGAAAATCGCCGGAAAGCCGTGCAGCAGCGCCAGATTGCCGAGGCCATGGACGAACAGCGCAAGCGCGGAGCGGTTGCGCCGACGCATTATCCGGTGGACAAGGAACGCCTGTTATTGTCCCTCATTAAATCCGGAGACCGCAATGGCGCCCGCCGCGTGCTGAACGAGACGCTGGGCGTGATGTTTCTTTCATCGCCCAAGCTGGTGGTGCTGCGCGCGCGGGCGATTGAGATGATGGGCTACCTGACGCGGGCGGCGGTGGAAGATAACGCGCAAATGGAGCCGCTCCTTGAGCAAAACCACCAATGGATGCGCAAGTTAATCGCCGCGCGCGACTTTGAAACTCTGGCGCATGTTTTGATGCAGGCTTTAGACGCGTTTATGGACGGCATCTATTCCCGCAGCCACGGCGTCGGGCATCCGGCCTTGCTGCGGGTGCTGGATCATATCAACCGGCATTATCAGCGCAACTTGTCGTTGGCGGAAACCGCCGCCGCCGCGGGCTTGAGCGTTTTCCATGTCAGCCACCTGCTGAAGCAGCGCACCGGCAGGACTTTTTTGCAGCACTTGACCCAGCGCCGGGTGCGCCAGGCGATGCAGTTGCTGGAGCAGACCGACCAGCCATGTCCGGAAATCGCTTATGCCACGGGGTTTTGCGACCAGAGTTATTTCATCAAGCAGTTTAAGCGCGTGGCCGGGGTGACCCCCGCCCGGTATCGCCGGGACAATTTGTGCCGCCGGCGCACAGCCGACCCGGCGCCCGCCCAATGAAAACGGTGTTGCATTCCAGCCGGGCCGCGCGCATAATTGTTTTTCAATGAATCGGCGATTTAAATATCACGGTCAAATTCTGGTTGGTTGCGTGGCTACGGCGCTGGGGCTGGCCGCGGGGGCGCAGTCGCCGCGGACGGAGGAAGATTTAACGCGCCTGGCGGAATATTCCGCCGCTACGGCCAGGCTGCCGGAGCGCGCCGCCTGCCCCCCGGTTTTCAGCATGAATCCCGAACGCGATGCGGCGCTGCAAAAGGCTTTCACCCGGCTGCTGGAAGCGGGCGCGCCGCGCGTGGCCGGCCTTTACTCCGTGGACGAGGCGGCGGTGCGCGAAGCCTTGGGCGTCGGCCGCCCCCGGGCGCGGCGGTGGACGGCCCGAGTGTACCAGGATTTGGATACCGGCAGGTTTTTGACCGGTGCGGAATTGGAGTCGGCGTCAGACGGAATCAGCGCCGCGGCCTGGTTTTTTTACAATAATTTTTTCGCCGCATATGCGGGGTTGCATGAGGGATTCCGGCGCGCCGATTCACCCCTGGCGCGCGGCGCGGCGGCCCTGGCCGCCCTGGGCAACACCCGGTTAAGCAACCTGGCTCTCCTTCCCGATTGGCTGCCGGAAGCAGGCTTGGCAGCCCTGGTGTTTAATGCCGACCCGGAATTGCCCGGCGCCCTGGCTTCCGCAGATCCGGCAGATGAGGCTTTGCACAGCCGTCTGGCCGCTGCCATGGGCCGCGCCGGCCTGGTGAGTTCCCCGGACAAGACGGCCCTGGCGTTGGGGGCGCCGGTATTGGAAATTGCCGCGGCGCCTTTCGAGTTGCGGCGGCTGTTGCCCGATTTCCCAGCCGCCCGCAATCAACTCTGGACGTTTGCCTTGAAAAACATAGCCCATCCCGGGCTGCTGGCGGCAATCGGATCCACGCTCTGGACTCGCCGTGCGGCGGAACCGGCCATGACGGCTGCGTTGGATGAAATTGCCGGTTCGCGTATGTTGGCGGTAATGGAAAATGATTTGCAGGCGCGCAGAGTGGCGCCCACGAATGCGGCTCGACAGGCTGTCTTTGACGCCGCCGCTCTGCCGGCCATCTTCGGCTTTGTCTGGACCTACCGCCATGAATTCGCCGCCTGGCGCAAGGCGGCCCTGGACGCCGCCGCCCTGCCGGAGGAAAACGCACGCAATGCCCGCCTGCGCGAGCTTGAGCGGGAACTGGAGGCGATGCTGACTCCGGGCGACTCTGCGGCTGTCCCGCCCGCGGCGCGTTTATGCGACTGGCTTGCCGCCGCGCCGCCGGGCGCCGGCTCCCAGCCCGAAATCGCGTTGACCTGTACCTTGAGACCGTCCGAGCCGGCGCCGGAAGGCCAGCCTGAGCCTCCTCCCAGAATGGCGGTGCGTCTGATGCTGATCTGGCGGATTGTCCGCCCGCTGCCCGGGGGCGATGATCCGGAGGAAATCGTTTTTGCCGGCGCGGCGGGCGAGTTGTTGCCGAGCGAGGAAACCGGCGAACTGGATAAAATCCGCGTGGCGTTTGTGCGCCCCGGGTTGGAAGTCGGCCGGCGCCGGCTGGAAACGGAGATCATCCGGTTTTCCGAGCAGGAACGCCGCCGGCTGGCCGACAGCCTGCGGCGCGTGCGGCGGGCATGGGACGCCGCGCGTTGGCGGGCGGCGCAGGTGCGGGACGCAGAACGCTTTCGCCGGTTAATGATTCTTTATTACAGTCTGGGGGTGGCCTCGGCGGACCGCGCAGAAGAGTTCGCCGCCGTCTGCCTGCCAGCGTCCGGAAGGGCTGCGCCCGCCTGGGCGGAGACGGCGTTCCAGGAATGGCTGGCGGCCCGGACGGTTTGCCTGGAACAGGGCGATCCGGAAGGTTTTTTTGATTGGACCGGCCGCTACATGCTGCTCCTGGCGCTGGCCTATGCCACCGGCAACACCGATTGCGGCGACGCCCTGCTGAATGATTTCCTGGGGGCGGCTTTGACCTTGGCGATGGAACAACAGCCGGAACAGCCTGACCGGCCGCGCTTTTTCGACGATCCGCGCTGGGGCATGGCCATCGCCTGGCACTGGTCCCGCGATGTGGTTTCCATTGTGCGCAATGGCGGCGGCGGCCGCGAGGCATGGATTCCTCGATCCGCGGCCTGGGAAGATGTGTTCCAGAAACATTTGCCGGCCCTGGCCGGCGCCGGCGGGACGGACTCTTTTTACCGGCCGCGCAGCGGCGAAGTTGAACTCGGCGGTCTGGGGATGCAATTATACAAGCTTCGGACAGGCGCCGCGGCGCCGCCGGTATCCGACGCGGTTGCCGATGACATCAAGAACCTGGCCGCGATCGCCGCCGGGGCGGGCGAATATCGTTACAGCTACCTGCTGGCTGCGCCGACGCAGAATCCCGCCGATATTTTCAGCCTGGCGCCATTCGGCGATGCCGGACCCTATGCGCATCAAGCCGGCCTGCGCGCCGTGCTGGGCATCCGTGCCGGCATCCGCGAATAAAATCCGGATTGCTCCAGGCAACGGCGCACTACAGGCCTTCAATGTTTTCCCTGCGCCCGGATCGGGGGCGCGGGCGGGCTTGACATGCCGGCGGGGGTTTGTCACTATATATAACGAATCGGTTGATTGAATCATGTTCGACAGGGGAGATAACAATGCAAAAAAATATGATCGGCTTGGTCCTGGCGGGAATATTGCTGGCAGGAATGGCTTCGGCGGCGGATGGCTGGCTCACGGACTTTGAGAAAGCCAGGCAAAAGGCGGCGGAACTCAAGCGTCCTATCCTGGTGGATTTTACCGGATCGGATTGGTGCGGCTGGTGCTTCAAGCTTAAAGAAGAAGTTTTTACGCAAAAGGAATTCCAGGATTTTGCCAAGGACAACCTGGTGTTGTTCAAGGCGGATTTTCCGCGCGACAGGCAATTACCGGAGGCTGAAAGGAAGCAGAACGAAAGCCTGCTCAGGAAATACCAGATTCGCGGCTTTCCTACCATCCTGTTGCTGAAAGCCGGCGGAGAAGTGATTGCCCAGACCGGGTACCAGCGCGGCGGGGCGGCTGCCTACGTTCAGCACTTGCAGGATTTGTTGAAAAACCAGTAAGCGCCGCGCCGATGTGACTTCAGCCGCAGGATGTTTTACCCCTCCGACCTATTGCGCCATGGGCATGCAGTTGCCGGCGAACCACCAAGGGTAAATGCGCTTATCCGGCCGGCGGGAGCGCCGGTTGGCTCTGAAGATTCGGTCCGTTTTTTTGGGAGGAATTTTAATATGGGATTCATGCCAGGCAAGTTGATCAGGTTGGAGCGGATCATCAACCGCGATACCATGCGCGCGGTCATTGTGCCGATGGACCACGGGGTGACGGTCGGCCCGATACCCGGCATCGAAAACATGCGCGATATGGTGAATGCCGTTGCTGAAGGCGGCGCAAATGCGGTGCTGGGGCATATCGGCCTGCCGTTGCACGGCCATCGCCGGCAGGGCAAGGATGTGGGCTTGATCCTGCACCTTTCCGGGAGCACGGTCTGGAGCCCCGATCCCAACGCCAAGGTGCTGGTGAACACGGTGGAAAATGCCTTGAAATTCGGCGCCGACGCCGTCAGTGTGCACATCAATATCGGCGCGGAGAACGAATCGGTCATGCTGCGCGACTTGGGGCAGGTTGCGGTGCAATGCATGGAGTGGGGCATGCCCCTGTTGGCGATGATGTACGCGCGCGGCAAGAAAATCAAGTCCGAGAGCGATCCCGACAGCGTCCGGCATGCCGCGCGCATTGCGGCGGAACTGGGAGCGGATATCGTCAAGGTGACCTATACCGGGTCGGCCAAATCGTTCGAGAAAGTGGTGGCCGGCTGTCCGATCCCGGTGGTGATTGCCGGCGGGGAAAAGCTGACGGATGATCGCATGCTGCTGCAGATCATCCGCGACTCCCTGGACGCCGGCGGCAGCGGCGTGGCGGTGGGGCGCAATGCCTTCGGCCATGCCACGCCGGTGCGCATGACGCGCGCCATCTGCGCGCTGGTGCATGAAAACGCCGGCGTGGATGCGGCGCTGAAAATCCTGCGCGGGCGGAGATAGCCGCCCTCAGCGCTGCCAGTGCCGGCGCAGGTAGTTGATGTACAGGTCCATCATTTCATCGGAAATGTTGGGCGCCAGGTGGTTGCCCACCGCCCAGATCAGTCCCGCGCAATCGCGGGCCAGCGCCAGGGTATCGTCCATTTCCTGCTTGACCTTGTCCCAGTTGCCCGCGGCCAGGGTGCGGCAATCCACCTTGCTGCCCACCAGGCAGCAGCGGCGGCCGAAACGCCGGACCACCCCGGCGAAGTCATTGGATGGCTCGAAAATCAGGCCGTCGGCCCCGCAGTCCAGGATGTCTTCCATGAACATGTCGAAGGTGCCGTCGGAGCAGTACATGATTTTCTTGCCGGCTTTTTTCAGCGGCGCCCACATGGATTTGTACAGCGGGAAGATCACGCCGCGGTAAAAATCGGGGCGCAGGAACGGCCCGTCGCTCCAGACCATGTCGTCGTGTTGGATGAACACCTCGATGGAAGTTTCCGCCCAGGCGGCGACGTAATGCGCGGTATAGGCGGCAAACCGGCGCAGGACTTCGGCGAAGCGCTCCAGGTCGGCGGCGGCCAGCAGCAGCATATCCCAGCCGAATGATTGAATGGCGCCGGAAACGACCGTCGGATAATAACCGCCCGGCCAGAGTTGGTTGGGATTCGACGCGTTGCGGGCCTGGTGCGCCTCCTCATAAAATTTTACCAGTTCGCGGTGTCCGGGCAGACCGTATTCCCGCGCCGGATCGAACTCGTAAATCTCTTCCGCGTCGGTAAACGGGCAATCGCCCACCGGCCGGAAATCGCTGCCGTCCACGTCATAGCCGGCATGGCCCATGTCGGTGACGCGTCCGGCGTCCGCCCAGCGGATGGGGCCGTTATTGGTGGTGAACGGGAAGTCAATATCCCAGGCGTCCAGGATGGATTGCGGCTGGAGCCTGGCAACGTATTCCTTGTGATGCGCCAGCGAATATTCCGTATGGGCGATGCGCGGCGTGGGTTTGAGATTGATGGCGTCGCGGGCGATTTGTCGGCTCATGTTGACTCCTTGGCGGATGCCGTGCATGCCGCGCCTGAAGCGCGTCAAAAAAAGAATACTAGCACAAGAGCAATTTTCCCGCAACCACTCCGCATGAATTTTACACGTAATATGGCCGACCGGCGCTCTGCGTCAAACTGTCGCGTAACGGCATGCGCCAACGGAAGATGCCTCTATCTTGCCGATCAATGCCAACCGCCGGCGCGCGGGCGCAAAGCGCTGACGCTGCTGCGGCAAAGCCGGCTTGCGCTTACTTCAGCCAGCCGCCGACGATGACTTCCGGGGGTACGGAGGGATTGAGCGGGTCCCAGGGTGGGTAGCCGGGCGGCTGGTTCATGGTGCCGTGGTTCTGAATCTCGGTGTAACCGCCGCTGATAATGCCGCCATAGCAGGTGATGTTGTTCTGGATGCTGACATTCAAAGCGGCATAAATGATGCCGTAATAATCCTCTTTGTTTTGCAGCGTGACGTTGCCGGTGCTCATCACGGAAGGCCAGTTGGTTTGTCCCGGAAAATTGGTCTGAGTGAAATTATTCTGCACCTGGATGTTGCCGTTGGCCACGAGCGTGCCCACCAGAGAACTGTGATTGGCGATCACCACATCGCCATTGACATAGACCACCCCGTTGGACGGCCAGGCATTCCAGCCGTTGAAAGTCATGGAATTGCTGTAATACAAACCGTTGGAAATGGCCAGTTGCCGGTAGCTGTCGAAATCGAACGTCGGCAGCACCCGCAAGGGCGCGCCGGAGATTTCGTTGGTGGCGTCAACATTGTTCAAATCGGCGACCGAGCCTACAGCCGTGATGACCGCATTGCTGATGAAGTCACCGTTTTTCGCGCCGCCGTTGGCGATCACGCTGCCGTTGGCATGCACATTGCCGTTGATTTCGTAGGCGGCCGATGAAAAACGCACATCGCCGCCGGCCAGGATGACGCCGTCCAGTTGAAACAGCGAATCATTCCAGTCCTGGTAAGTGCCGAGCAGTTCCATGATCGTTGAGCGCGCCACGCTGCCAACCACGCCGGTGCTGACCAGCAGCACGTTGCCGTTGGATTGCGTCAGGCTGTTGACGGTAAAGTAGCCGCCGCCAAACTGGGCGCTGTGGTTGGTGTTCCGCCACATGTTGTAATTGGTGCTCAGCAGCGAGATCATGCCCGCAATGCCGGCTTCCGCGACGGCTAGGGCCCGCGCGCCGGTGTTGATCCGCTGGGCTCGCGCCACCGACTGCCGGGTGATGTAAGCCATCACCATGCTGGCCAGCAGCAGCACCGCCGATACGCACATGACCGTCACCAGCGCCGAGCCGCGGCGGCCGGCGCGGTTGCGCCGCAAAGTGTTATTTGACATGGCTGTTCCTTTCTGACATCTATTTCCCCGTATTCAAAGGCCGCACTTCCATCAGGCCGGATACGCGGTTGGTGCCGAAAGGTCCGGCTTTGAAAATTTCCATTTCCACCTCGATTCCCTTGATGAAAGCTTGTCCGTTGACTTCGGCTTTGACGATCCCGTAATCCGGCCCGCGGGCGAATCCGACCACTAAATCCACCAACCCCGTGGATCCGGCCCAACTGATTGTGACGTCCCGCAGTTTGGCGTTTAACGTATGCGGTTGGATGGTGTTGTATAAAACCTCGTATTGAACGTAACGACCGCCCGAAATGCCAACGATGTTATTGTGATCGTTATTGACGCCGTAGAAATCCCATGCGCAGGCGTCGCTTAAGTCACGCTGGTCGCCGGACCGCACGCGGATGTCAATGTCGCCATAAGGCCAGGGCTCCACCTGGGTCCAGTTAAGGAGGCGATAGGAAGGATTGGCCAGCCGGGTGTCAAAAATCCCGGAAAGGTAGACGGCGTTGGAGGGATACAATACCGCGATCGCACCCAGACCGATCAACTGGTTATGCGGCATATTGTTCAAATACGACATGGGCGGGTTGGTGGCGGTGGACAACCATGTCCTGGCGTTGGCAAGGATCAAGTTGTCCGTTTTTAGCTGAAAAGATACCAGGCAGGAAACGTTGCGGTCGAACGGAAAGTCGATCCAATCGCTCCAAGCCTCGCCGCCCGCGCCGACCTTGCGCCAGGAACTGCCGGCAAAGGTCACGTTCTGAACGGTGCCGGCCACAGGATTGGTGCCGGACAATTGCTGCATGATTTTCACGTTGTCAATGAAAAGCTGGCCGTTGGTGGGCGCCTGGAAATTCAGGCATGCCCGGGCGCCGTTGTAGATGATGTTGCCTGGCGCATTGCTGCTGCCGCCATAGATGATGTTGATCACAGGGACGTCATTCGTCAGCGTAATGGCGCCGATCGCGCCATCCGTGGCGTTCTCCGCGGTCCAGGTTATGCCTTTGTCCATGTCCATGACATAATCGGGGATATAGGGGGGCTGCGCAATGAAATTGGTGTCGCATTTGCGGCTGACATTGCTGGCAATGACGCCCGGCGGGGTGTCAAACTGCGAATCGCACCAGAGATCGTTATGGGCCTTGAAGGTGATAGCGTTGCCGATGGCGCCGGCGTCGAAGGTCAACTGGCAGTTGCCGCTCCAGCCGGCGCCGTGCGGGGACATATCCTGGGCGGAAACCGTCCCGCCGGACAGGATGGCCCGGTAGAAAGGCGAAACCGGATGAGAATCGGCCGGCAGGAAAATCTCGCCCTCGCGCCGGCTGGCGCTGGGGCTGAGCGAAAACCAGTCAATACCCATCTTGTAGCCGGCGCTGTCGGTGTTTTTGCCCACTACGGTAAAGGTCAGGTCGTTGATGCCGTCGCCCAGCACCACGCTGCCCCAGTTAAGATTGCGCGCGCGCTGGTAGGAGGCGGCATAGCCGTCAAACAGCAATTCCGGCGGCCGGATGCGCATGCTTACCAGGTTCTGAAAAATCACCCGGCTGGTGGCATTTTCACCCGCCATGGCGGCGGCCTGCACGCCGGCGAGATCGGTGCTGAGCGCCACTGCGCGCAATTGGGTGTAGAAATCATGCGGCGCGGCGTTGCTGTTCCGCGGCGTGAATAAGGTCCGCAGCAATTCATCGGGCTGTCCGGGCCGTACGTGGTAAATCACGGTTTGATCCCAGATGATGCGTCCGTAGTTCGGGCTGTTGGTGTTCAAATCCCGCCGCAAAAGGTTGTCGCCGGCGGGAGAGGAAAGCGGGAAACTGATGGCGGTGTATTCGGCGGCATTGGTAGGGTAAAATGACATCAGGCCCACGCCCACGCTGGAAAGCCGCAAATCGTTGCGGATATGTTCCATCGCTTTTTCCAGGTCCTGGTGCAATTCGCTGGTGATGGTTTCATTGCGCCAGGTGCGCAGTCCGTAAACAAAAGTGGCGATGGCGCCGGTCATGACCAGCGCCATGATGGAAGCGCTGATGATCAGTTCCACCGCGGTGAAACCGGCGCGCCGGCCGCTGCGTATGAATGACGGGTAGAATGGCATGTTTTGACTTACATCGGATCGGAGATCAGGGTGGATTGTTCCACCGGCGCGGCGCTTAAACGCCCGCGGTGCGCCGGGTACCATACCTGGACGGTAAATTCTGAAATCTTCGCCGGAGTATTGGTTGCCGGGATAATGGTCGTGGTGCGTTGAAAACCGCCGGCCGTGTCGGGATTGCCGAAGGCGTCAATGGCGTTGGAAGATTCCGCCAGCAATTCCAGGCTGGAGTATTCCGTGGCGCGCGCATGCTGAATGCGGTTGCGGGCGAGGCAGAGCGCGCGATAATGATTCGCCGCCATTTTTTGCGTGCCCATGGCCGCGAGGTAGGCGGAGAAGAATCCCGCGCAGAACAGTAAAAAAAGCGTTCCGGCTACCATCATTTCCACCAGGGTGAATCCGCTTGTCGCTTTGGCGGGCATAATATTTCCGTTCGTTGTGGCGCGCGGCCTGACCTATCGTCAGCGGATGGCTACATCCCCGCGTTCCACGGCCTTGATCATTTCCTCGGTCCAGGCGGAATTGGCGTTGGCCCGCCTGGCGCGGCGCAGCACTTCCGCCGTCGTCCGCGCGGTTTGTGCGCGCTGACGCATCTGCTCAAAATCGGTGGTGAATTCGCCGCCCCGCGCCGGGGCCGCGGCTTGGGCGGGTACCGCGGCGGGCATGGCAGGCGCCGGCTTAGCCGCCGCCAGCGCTTCCGGCGCCGCGCCGGGAGGAGCGCGCAAGGTATGCCACAAGGTCCAGACCGACGCGCCCACCCCTGCCGCGATCAAAACCGCGGCCGCGATAATCATCAGCGGCGCGGGAGCGTCCGGTTGGCGGCCGTTGAATGCGCCGTTCATAACGCTTTTTCCCTCCAATTGTCCCATTGATAGATATCCAGCACCGTCGGATAATGGGGCGGCGGCGCGGTGCGGAACCGCTCGTCGTATGTGTAATTCTTGGTGTACCCCCTGCCGGAGGTGGTGCCGACCGCGCCGCGGTTGTTTTCCACAATGCCGCCATAGACGTTCAGGAAACCGCAGCCGTAACGGGTGCTGTAATCCTGAACGAAGAACCCGCTTTCATACGTGCTGTTGTCGGTGTTGCAGGCGATGATGTGCGCGAAAACATTCAGGTTGGCCGGCGCGTTATTGCGGACCTCGACGTCATTTTGGGCTATCAGCCCCAGGGCGTCGTCCGAGCCGTTGGTCGGGTGGACCGCGTAAGTCAGATGATTGGTGATCCGGATGCTGTCTTCCGCCACGACCGTCAGGCGGCCGTCCAGTTCCCCTCCGAGATAGATGATGCCGTTTTTGCCCGCCCCGTAATTGGCGGTGTCCACGTAAAGCAGGCCGTTGGAAGGCGCGGCGAGGCGGTAATTGTTCCAGCCCCTCCGGGTGTTGGTGATGAAGATGTTCGTGCCGGCCATGGTCATGTAGGTCTGGCCGGTGACTGTCAGCGTCGCGTCTGCCAGCAGGTTGCTGAACACCACGGTGGCCATGGTGTCGGCCGGCGCGTTCAGCCAGGTGCCGCCGTTGAACTGCACCTGGGATAAATCGCTGCCGGGCCCCCACCAGGCCGCGGTGGAAGACAACAAATCGTTGAAGATCGGGTTGCCGTCGAGGTAGATCATGGTGTTGGCGTGGACCGGCCCGTTGAAAACCTCGCCGGCGCCGATCCAGATCGGGCCCGCGGAGTTGTTGTACCATAACGCGAAGCGGGACCAGGCCTGTTGCTGCACGCCTTCCAGGATCACTGCCCGGTGGGCGCTGCCGATCCGGCCGGTGGAAAAGATCGTGAATTGGCGCGCGACCGGGCCGGCGCCGGCGGCGGATTGCTCACCGATCGTCGCATCGTTGCCGGCGATGCTGCCGAGCCACCACTGTCCGTTGGCTCGCCCGTTACCCTGGTTGCGTCCGTCGTTGTACACTTGGACCTGCATATTCAGGGACACCAGGTCATAAGTGTTGGCGTTGATCAGGGGATAGACAGCGCCGTTGACGATAAAAGTGTTCTGGTTGCCGTTGCCTTTGGGTTTGACCCGGATCATCACCGCCGGACCAGTGTAATACACGCAGGGCGCGCTGGTGTAAACCGTGGTGTCGCCCTGCAGGTCGTCGCGGGTGATGGTGGTGCCGTCGGGCTTGACCAGCAGGAACTCGTTCTGGGAAGAATTGTTGGGATTGATGTTGATGCTGCCGGCCAGGGAGTTGGTCCCGGTTGAGCCTCCGCCGGCGGTATTGAATGCCTGGACGATCACCGCGGTGAATTTGCCGGTGGCATTGTTGGGGAAAACGAATTCTCCTGTAACGACGCCGGGCACCGATTGGCCGTTGCGGATGTAGGCCACGGCCTGTTCCGCGCCGCCTTCCGCCAGGTAGAAGGCCTGTTCCATAGCGACCTGGCGCCGGGCCAGGCTGATTTGCGTAATGCCGTCGGTCAGCATGCTGGCGGCCAGAATGGCGGCCAACGCGGTAAAACTGACTACCGCCACCAAAACCGCTCCGGAATTTTGAGATGGAGAATTCATTCCATGTAACACGCGTGCTTTTAATTTTGATTGCGCAAATTCACGAAAGTTGAAGCCGTGTAGACGGCGCTGATCCGCCCATGCCGGCGCCGGGCCGCAAGGCTGATGTTCACGCCGCCCGGGTTGGTTGCGACTTGCGCGCCGGCTATATAATTGCCGAGCGGCAGCCGGCTGTTGACGGCATTGGTGATGGGCCAGAAAACCAGGTTGCTGGCCTTGGCGTTGTAATCAATCCACTGGAGGCCGTTGGTGTTCAAGACGATCATCCGCCAGCTGCCGTCCGGCGTGCCCCCCGCATTGACTCCATGCGAGGTGCTGTTGGCCGCCAGCGGATAACCGGCGCCGGTGCGCCAGCCGCTGCAATTGGTTTGCAGCGTAACGCGGATGGCGGCGCGCATGCCGGGATTGGTGCCAGTCCCGTAAACTATCTTATTCAAAGCCAGGCTCACTTCGCGCGCGGCGTGAATATTCATGGTAGTGGTTTGCCAGACCCTTTGGCATACCAGGTAAATACTGATGACGGCGGCCGACACCAGGCTGAAAATGCCCGCGGCAACGATCAATTCCACCATGGTAAAACCCCGCGCGCCGGCGCAACGCCCTGGCGCGATCCGGCCCCGTCCGGCCCCGCCCGCTAAATGTTTGAAATTGATCATGGGTGCAAGGGCCTGCTGATGGATCCCTGCAGGTTGACGCTGGAGGAAAAGCGCGTGCCGGCATTCGTCCAGAAAATCGTCAGGCTGATGTTTTTAACCAGTACCGGCGAAAATTGCGCATTGCTTGAAACGACATAATTACCGTAAAACACCCCCGTGGCGGAGGCATGCGATCCGTAAATCAATTGCGTCACCGGCGGTATTGCATGCACGCCCCAACTCAACTGCGTAGCGGCGCTGAACGGATAATTCAACAACGTCTCCATCTGCTCGCGCGCCACCTGCATGGCCGCCAGCCGCGTGCCCGACACCAGCGCCGACCGGCGCGCCGTCATGACGGCCGTCAACAAAGCTCCGATAGTGATTGCCAGCAATGCTGAAGCTATTACCACTTCCACCAGCGTAAAACCTTTCTTCATAATGAAAATATTATAAACCGCATGTCTGTAAAAGGCAAATTAATCCTTAAACAGCTTTAAAAGCAATAATTATGCCATGATGGATCAGGCATGGCTGATTCCGCATTTTGGAGAGACGACTTCCACGTAGTCCGCTGCTTTTGTAACAGGCTCTACGGAATACTTTTTGCAAAGGCTGACTTTTAAAATCGATTCAACAGCAAAAAAACAAGTGTATTTGTCATTTTCTCGTATTTGACAAAGGATGATTGGCCTTTTCATGCGAAACAAAATCAATAGAGCCAATTTCAAAAGTCTCGGACGACGTGGAAGTCGTCCCTCCAAAATGGAAAAACAACCCGTTTTTGGAGGGTCGGGTTACACCCCGACCTTTTTGATAGGACTTTTGAAATTGGCTCAATAAATTGTATATACAGAAAAGGTTGGGCGCGCAGGCCCTGCGCGCCTTCGTAATCGGTGAGCAAGGGCCTGACCGCCCTCCATTTGGATTATAGACGCAAGCTCGCGTCAGGTATGGGTTGGGGAATTAAAGTGGGCAATGGTCAACCGACGTAAAGGTCGTTGGTGGAGAAATTAGGGTCGGTGGTCAGGTGTACGCCCAGGCGGCGCAAGCCTACTTCGTCGCCCGGGGTGGGGATATGGGTCATGTGCACGTCGCAACCGCGCAAGTCTTTGAGTTTTTCCAGGCACAATTGCGCTGTGGGGTTGTTGGTGGCGCTGATGCTGAGGGCAATCAGGGTTTCGTCAAGATCCAGGCTGGGGTTGCGGCCGGACAGGATGTCATGTTTCAGGCGGGCCACAGCTTCGGTAATGATCGGCGAAAGAATGTGCAGTTTGTCCGGCACGCCCGCGAGCTGTTTGGCGGCATTGAGGATCAGGCTGGAAGCGGCATGCATCATGGGCGAATTTTTGCCGGTGACCAGCGTGCCGTCCGGCAAGGCCATGGCGGCGCCGCAGTAAATGCCGTCGTGTCCCTTGCCGGCGGTCTGCGCGTCGCGCGCGGCTTGCCGGGCGGGCAGGACGACCGGGCGGTCTTCGGGATTCAGATGCAGCGTTTCCAGCAGCCGGGCGGCGCGGGCGACGGTGGGCTTGTCCACGAACCCCATGGCGTATTCCGAGGCGTAGCGGAAATAGCGCCGGATCGCCTCCGCGCCGGCGGCTTCGCGCACCAGATCGTCATCGGTAATGCCGCAGGCCACGCGGTTGACGCCCATTTCTGTCGGCGACTGGTACAGGGTTTCCTGCCCGGCGATATGCCGCAGGATTTTGCGGACGATCGGGAAGGCCTCGATATCGCGGTTGTAATTGATGGCGGTAACGCGGCGGGCTTCCAGGTGGAACGGGTCTATCATGTTGATATCCTGCAAGTCCGCGGTGGCGGCTTCGTAGGCGATGTTAACGGGATGGTTGAGCGGCAGGTTCCAGATGGGGAAAGTCTCGAATTTGGCGTAGCCGGCCTGCACGCCGTATTTCCGTTCGTGGTAAATCTGGCTCAGGCAGGTCGCCAGTTTGCCGCTGCCCGGGCCGGGCCCGGTGACGACGACCAGCGGTTTGGTGGTGGGGATGAATTCATTGGCGCCGTAACCGCGCTCGCTGACAATCAGGTCCACATCCGTCGGGTAACCGCGGGTGGGGCGGTGCGTATAAACGCGCACGCCGCGGCGTTCGAGTTTGTTTTTAAAAAGGACGGCGCCGGGCTGTTCGTCGTAGCGCGTGATCACCACCGCGCACAATTCAATTTCCCATTCGCGCAGGTCGTCAATCAGTTTCAAGGCGTCGGTGTCGTAGGTGATGCCGAAGTCCGCGCGCATTTTTTTCTGTTCTATGGCGCCGGCGTGAATGCAGAGCAGAATCTGCGCCTTTTCGCGCAATTCGCGCAGGAGGCGGATTTTGACGTTCGGATCGTATCCCGGCAGGACGCGCGCGGCGTGATAGTCAAAAAACAGCTTGCCGCCGAATTCCAGGTAGAGTTTCTTGCCGAAATGCTCCGCGCGCTCCAGGATGGCCAGGGTTTGCTCCCGGAGATAAAGCTGGTTGTCAAAGCCGATGCGGCTGCTCATATGGTCCCCTGCATATTCAAACGGCCGCGCCTTCCGGCGCCGTCAAAACGCGGCAAATAAATCCAAACGCAATTTACATTTTTAGCGCGGACTTTGCAAGGATTTGCCATAAATTGCTTGACGGTTTTAACCGGCCAGGCGTATTTTGCAACGGTGGATGAACCCCTAACACTGAACACCGTGAATTGTCAATCACCCGGACCGCTGGAGGCGGTTGACAAACCGGCGCCCGCCGCGCCGGCGAATACGTCATTTTCCCTGCTGATCAAACCGGTGGGCGCGGACTGTAATCTGCAATGCGAGTATTGCTTCTACCGGAGCCGCGCCGCTTTGTACCCGGATGCGGCGGCGCCGCGCATGAGCCGGACGACGCTGGAAAGGTTGATTTCAGGGTACATGGCCCTGGACATGGCCCAGCATGTTTTCGGCTGGCAGGGCGGGGAACCCACGCTGATGGGCGTGGATTTTTTCCGGGAAGTGACGCGCCTGCAACAGCAATACGGCCGCGCCGGCGCGGTGGTTTCCAATGGGTTGCAGACCAACGGCACGCTGTTGGACGATGAGTTTGCCGGCCACCTGGCCAGTTACCGTTTCCTGGTGGGCGTCAGCCTGGATGGGCCGCCTGCTATCCACGACCGTTACCGCCACGGCGCGGATCCGGCATCCGGTTCGCATGCCGCGGTGATGCGCGGAATCGCCTGCTTGCGCCGCCGGCGCGCGGAGTTCAATATTCTCACTCTGGTTACGGCCGCCAATGTCCGCCGGGCATCCGAGGTATACCGGTATTTATGCGGACAGGGATTTAATTTTCAGCAATTCATCCCCTGCGTCGAATATGACGCGCAGGGCGGCCGGCAGCCGTTTGCCATTGCCGGCGGGGAGTGGGGCGATTTCCTGTGCGAGTTGTTTGATTGCTGGCGGCCGGATGCCGGCCGGGTCTCGATCCGCCTGTTTGATTCGATCCTGGCCCGCATTTTGCGCCAGCCGGCCGGCATGTGTTCCATGGAAAACGATTGCCGGCAATACTTTCTGGTTGAACATAACGGCGACGTGTATCCCTGCGATTTTTTCGTGGATCAGCGTTGGCGGTTGGGCAACATAGCCGGGGTTTCCTGGGCGCAACTCCGGCAATCTCCGCTTTATGCCGAATTCGGTCGGCGCAAACAGCGCTGGGCGGCGGCCTGCGCCGCCTGCCCCTGGCTGGAATTCTGCGCGGGCGATTGCCCCAAACACCGCGGTCCGGGCGGCGGGGAACTCAGCCGCCTGTGCGAGGGCTGGCGCGTTTTTTTCCGGCATGCCGTGCCGGAACTGCGGCGTCTGGCCGCGGCGATCAGCGCCGGTCCGGCGGCGAATGCCGTCCGCCCTCCGTTGGGCAGGAATGCGCCATGCCCCTGCGGCAGCGGCCGCAAATACAAGCATTGTTGCGGGCGTTAAGCGGCCTGTCCCCCGCCGCAACTATTTTCCCGTGGCGGCCGCGTCCGCGCCGATTTGCAAATCCGCCGGCGGGTCGTCGGCGGTCCAGACTGCGGGTGCGCCCCTGCGCTGCCGGGCGAGCCATGGCAGCGCCGCGCCGTCCAGTCCCTGGTGGCCGCCTTCAAAAATTGTGATACGCGCGTTGCCCGACTGGCGGCGGAAATGAATCTGGTATTTGTTTAACATCAGGCCCCCGCCTTCCTTCCGGAGATGGTCCGGGATAGCCTGTTCGCGGGCAATGTAAGCAATATCCGCTTCCGCGAGCCGGTCCTCCGGGTCCGCCAGCAGGTTGAATGCTTCCAGGCTCTGGCTGACCGGCACGCTGCCAGAGTGGCCGTCATGGATGCCTGCGGCGATATCTATTGGAATGCGGCGGGCTTTTTCCAGCCAGGCCGCCGGCGAACGGCGCCGGCATTCCGCGGCGGCGCGGGCGTCCTGCTGGGGATTGCCCCGGACCGCGGCTTCAATGCTGCGTCCGTAACCGCGGCTCTGGGCATGCCATTTTTTCAAATCGGAGATGCCGCACCAGGCGGATACTCCGGCCCAGATTTCTGGAGCGCGCCCGGCCAGCAGGAGGGCGGCGTGTCCGCCGCCGGAAAATCCCGCCAGGTAAATCCGGGATTCGTCAATGGCGGTCCGGGTTCTGGCGTAATCTACGGCGTCGAGAATGTCCTGGACCGCCAAATCCGAGCCCATGGCGTCCGGTGTCTTGTTCGGCCCGCGGAAATCCGGGTGCACGAAGGCCCATTGGTTGGCCCGGCACCAATTGGCGCGGGCGGCGGCGACCTGCCGGTAATTGCCGCTCCATGTATGCAGCGAAACCAGCAGGGGCATGGGATTGGTTCCTGCCGGCGCGTAAAACATGGCCGGTTGTTCCACACCGTCGGACGAACTGGCGATTTTTACTTCCGCGACGTGCGCCGGCCACTGGGCCGGGACGTCCGCCGCGGCCAGCAGCCATAGCCCCAAACTAACGCAAATGAGTATTCTCCGCTGGGGATGAGAGCCAATTCCGAAAGTCCGGGACGACGTGGAAGTCGCCCCTCCAAAACGAAAACACAACCCGGTTTTGAAGAGTCGGGTTACACCCCGACCTTTTTGACAGAACTTTTGAAATTGTTCGTGAAAGTGCATATTCATAAGCTGGTCCTCGTCCTGGCGCGGAGCAGTATACGCGTTTCCCGGAAAATTTCAAGGTTGCCGCCGTCCGGCGCCGGATATGCTTGCCTGCCATTCGTCTATCCAGCGCACTTTTTCGGCGATCATGTCCTCGCAGCGGCTGAATATCCCATCCAGGCGCAAGGCCAGGTCCAGCCATGGTTCCTTCCGATAGATGGGTATGGCGGCCAGCGCGTTGGCTTTTTCATCGGCGGCAATGCGGTTCATTTCCGCCAGCGCCGCCGCGCCGCCCGCTTCAAACTCCGCGCGCCGGCGCAGAAACGCGATGGTGTTGCCGCAGGACAAAATGGAACGGTATACCAGCTCGGTCAGGTTGGTTTCCCCGGCCAGATTCAGGCGCGCCGCCGGCAGGCGCGCCTGCTCCCCGGCCGCCCGGAGCAATTCCCATGCCCGCCGTCCGGCATCCGCGGCGGCGTAGTATTCGGCTTCCAATACGGCCCATAAATCAGCCGCTGGATCATCGAGCGCAAGCCCGGGGAAGAAACGCCGTTCCAGCCGGTTCATCGCCAGGCACACCCGTGCGCTGGCGCCCAACTGCTTGCCGGAAAAGGTTTCATCGCCTTCCATGAGATAGTAAAGATTGGCGTAAAACACATCCGGGATTTTTGCGTCTGACCGCGGCGCCAGCGGATGCGCCGGTCCCAGAAAACCGGGTCCGGCGTAATAGGCCGGGATGGCCGGCAAATGACCCATGGCCTGGCTCATTGACGACCAGGCCTGCATTACCGGCGCGACGGATTCCGCGCCGAAATCGCGGGCGGCGAGTTGTTCCAGGAATTTATCGCGGGGCAGGTCCGGCCGGTATGCCGCCCAAAGACCCAGCATTTCCGCGCGCGTGCCGCACATGCCGAAGAAAATCCAGGCCTGATGCACGCCGGCCGGTTGCAGGGCGCGCACGTTCAGCCACTTGTCTGCCAGCCTTTGCATGGCCGGCACGCCGGGAAACTGGATCAGTTCCAGGCCGGTGCCGGTTTCAGTTTTAACGAAAAACGGATGGCCGTGGCGCCGCGCCGCCGCTGCGTATTCAGCGGTCAATTCCGCGATGCCGTTGAAGTCTATGCTGTAATCCCAGATTTTTTTGCTGTAACCGGCCTTGTGCAGCGTTGCCCCTTTGTCAATCTGGTGGAATACCGCCGCCTCCGCCGGCAGCCGGGAAATCAGATCCAAGCCCTGTTGCCGCATGCAAGGAGTCGGATTATACTGCCAGACCGCCACGTAAGTTTGCGGCCGCGCGGCTTTCACGGCCTGGCAAATCGGCGCGATCAGTCCCGCCAGCATTTCCTCCGGATCGCGCCGGTAACAAACGGGGCAGGGATGTTTGACATTCACCCACATGCGGCAATGGTAGAAACTTTCGCCGCCGACGATCAGTATGAATCCGTGCAATTCCGGCACTTCGCGCGCCAGGTTGGCGAATATTTCCGCGTAAAAATCCAGCACCAGCCGGTTGGAAGAGCAAAGGCAATATATGTCCCTGTCATGCAGGCTGGTGCCGCGGGTTTCCGGATGGTTTTTGAAAACGGGATGATCGCCGCGCAACTTGGGGCCGACCGGCAGGTAAGCGAAGCCGACGCCGTAACGGGCGGCCCGCCGCGCGGCATCGCGGAGCATGGCGATGTTCCTTTCGTAATCCGGGCAATTCAGCTCCGGCAAAATCCGGGTGTTGGCGTAAAACAGCAAATCTCCGTAAATCATCATGCTGTTTACACCATAATGGGCATACAAGCGGAATCCATCGTCGGCGAGAAACTCCGGGGAAAAATCCGGCACCGAGAAATTTCCGCCCCAGGGCCCCTGGCTGATCTGCTCGTTCCACAAGGCCCGCCGTTCGATCCGGCCCGCCGGCATGATGGCGGCATGCCGGCGGCGCATTTCCCACTCCGCCCAGGCCGCGCCGGCCCAGAGGCCGGAAGTGCCGCCGCCTTCTATGGCGATCAATCCCGGCCGGCATTCATGCCGGCAATCGCGCGGATTCAGGCCGGGGTCCAGATGGAATACCACCGCCTGCTCCGCGCTGTCCGTTACCGCCACCTGCATCCGCCGCAGAAAATCGCTGAAATCATCGGTCAGCGCCGCCGCGGCATCCCGGTCAAGACCGCGGCATTCCACGCGCCAGCGGCCGGCAAGCGCTATTTCGTGCTCCGCCGGGGTGGCCGCCTGGTCCAAAACAATCCCGCGATGCGGATCCAGCCGTCCCCGCCGCAGCGGATCCGCATTGGCGCGGCGCAACCTGTCCTGGATGAGTTTCGAGTTAAACATGGTCCCACCCCGGCAGCCATATCCGGATGTTCGGCGGCGCGCCTTGCCGCGACACCAGGGCCACCGTCACCGACTGCCGGCCCCCGGCCGGCGGAATTGAGACGGATTTTTTCGGACGGCCGTTCCGGGCGGACATCGGCGGTGTGCCGGCCTCGTCCACGAGGCAGGTTTGGCCGTCAATCCAGACCTTGATCGGCGCGTCGTAGTCGAATCCAAGCGTCCGGTCCGGGGCATGCCCGCCTTCCAGGTCGAAAGCCAGGATTGCGAAAAGAGGCCGCCCCTGGAAAAGATTTTTAAATTCCGGCAGCGAACACAGCGTTTTGCGGAAAATCCGCTCGGGATACGCGGCTGTCTCGGCCGGGTCCGGGCAGGGCAGGCCGGACAAAGCGCCGGACAATTCACGCGCCGGGCCGATTCGCATGGCAATCACATTTCCCGGATGCGTCAACTTCCCTGTTTGCAGGAGCGTAGACGCAATCTCCGCCATGGCCCGGGCGGAAACATCAATCAATTGATTGCCGAATGGCAGGTTGGAATGCATGACGGCTTCCCTTAATTCGTCCGGATATTTTTCGAACCCCGGGTATGCCGGCCAGCCGCCGGCCGGTCCGTCGGTCCTGGACAAATCCACGAAGGCAGGGTTGACGGCCATATTCATCGAGGTTTCCCACATGCCGCCATGGCCGAACATCTTCGCGCCGAGGGCGTACACCGCTTGATCAATGAAAGTGGTGCTGGTATAGGTGGCAAAAAGCATGTTGTCCATGCGCCCGTCCAGGGCGCATTCGATTTTCTTCAGCAGGGCGCCGGCCGGTCCATGCCCGCCGAAAGCCAGGCAGACTTTGAATCCCATGTCGGCCAGCGACTCGAACAGCTCCACGTAGAGCCGCTCGCATGTATCCACGCAGGTCATCAGGGAAGGCGACAACGACGGGTTCAGCGGACGCAATTGGGCCCGTTTCAGCGATGGCGGGGCGCCGCCCGGCGCAAACGGCACCATCGGAAACACTATGCCGCCGCTGATTTTTGCCGCGCGCAGGCAGATTTCATACGCCTTGGCCGGGTCAATGCCCAGCGTATTCTGCAGCCCGTGATATTCCATTGGTCCGCAGGCCCAGTAACAGATCGGACGCTGCGCCATGATTTCCATGAATTCTTCCGGAAACAGTTCTTCGTATTTGCGTTTATCGCGCATGCCGCCGCTCCTGTTGTGTTTGATTTCAGTTTCTTTGACTGTCCGCAACGGGTTGGTTTCAAGATTTTTACGGAAGCGGTCAAGCGGTCGTTGGCGGCGGATTGTTCCGCCGGCTGGTTTCGTTTGCGCGCAGCCGGCGCAGGCGGCGCCGGTATTCATCCCGGCCGTAAAACGGGCGGCCGGCAAACCGGTGGTAAATCCGGTACGTTAAAAAATAGGCCAGCGGATTATGGCGGTTGAACATCTGGTCCAACGCCAGGTGCGCCACCGCGCCCGTCAGCAGGCCGATGCCGACCGGGTGCCAGCCGCTGCGCCAGACCGCCAGCGCCGCCAGGGGCGCCAGTTCCCAGGAATGCAGCAAAACTATGATGCGGCGCAGAATGTCGTTTTTGAAGGTCCGGAGGAAATGGCCGGCGCGCGGGCGCCAGCCGTAATTGTAAACGTAATCCAGCAGGTGGTCCAGGTCCACCAGCACCCCCGCCAGCAGGCAGGCCAGCCCCGCCGGGAAAGATTTCAACGCCAGCCAGACGGCGCCTCCCAGCGCGGTGGAAACAGCGACATGTGCAAATGGACTCATGCTGTGGGATCTGTAAAGTAATGCGGGACAACCCGGACGCCGGTGTTGGACAAGATACGGTTTCCCGCCGGCAAAGCAACAAAATTTTCACAATTGACATTTCCCGCCGTTTTGCTAACTTTTGTTTTTTACTGAATGACGCGGCGGAGAGTTTGCAACCGGGCGCGGCCGGCTGCGTCCGCGAGTTTCGCCGGGACGCGGATCAGGCGTCGGCGTTTCATTGCGGCCATGTCGTGTTTGCATGCCGCCGCCCAGGCGGAACCAAGCGGGAGTGACCATGAAAGCTTATGCAGTAGTCGAAACCGGCGGCAAACAATACCGGGTGCAGGCGTCGGACACCTTGCGCGTAGAGCGTTTGCCGGCGGAAGTTGGCGCGCGGATCACCATCCAACCGGTGCTTGCGGTGTCGGATGGCGCTACTTTAACCGTGGGGCGGCCGCATGTCGAGCAGGCCGAAGTTGTTGCGACGGTGGTGGAGCACCTGCGCGGCGGCAAGGTCGTGGCCTACCGCAAGAAACGGCGCAAGGGATATAACCGCAAACAGGGCCATCGCCAGGAACAGACGGTCTTGAAAATCGAAAGCGTTTAACCAGGTCCAGCGCCGCCGGCGCGGATCAGTCGGGGGAAATTTTGCCATGGCAACGAAAAAAAGCGGCGGCAGCGCCCGCAATGGACGCGACAGCGCGGGCCGGCGGCTGGGCGTGAAATGTTTCGACGGGCAGCTTGTGACAATCGGCAGCATCATCGTCCGCCAGCGCGGCACGAAAATTATGCCGGGCCTGGGCGTCGGACAGGGGCGCGACAACACCCTGTTCGCCCTGCAGGAAGGCCTGGTGAAATTTGAAAAGAACGGCAAAAGGGTGCGAATTAACGCGTGTGCCCCCGCAGGTTAAAAAGCCATAAATTCGTTGATTCTGCCGCGGCGCGCGTTGTCGCCGGCGCCGGCGGCGATGGTTGCGCCAGTTTCCGCCGCGAAAAATTTGTGCCGCGCGGCGGTCCCGACGGCGGCGATGGAGGACGCGGCGGGCATGTGTTTGCCGAGGCCGACCGCAACGTTGACTCCTTGATAGCCTTGTATTTCCAGCCCCTGCAGCGCGCGGGGGACGGCGAGCCCGGACGGGGTAAGCAGCAGCATGGCCGCAACGGCCGCGATTTGACGATCAAGGTTCCATGCGGCACGGAAGTCCGCGACCTGGATGCGGACGCCAGCATGGGCGCCCTGCTGGAAGACGGCGCCCGGCTGCAAGTGGCGGCCGGCGGCCGGGGCGGCCTGGGCAATTGCCATTGGAAGACCAGCACGCATCAGGCGCCGCGCGAGCATACCAGCGGCGCTCCCGGCGAAACCAGGCAAATCCGCTTCGATCTTAAAATCATCGCGGATATCGGTTTGATCGGTTTCCCCAACGCCGGCAAGTCAACGTTGCTCGGCAAAATCAGCCATGCTCATCCGCGCATTGCCGCTTATCCCTTTACCACGCTGAACCCGGTGATCGGCACGGTCAAATACGAGGCGGCGTACCGCGAATTGCGGGTGGTGGACATCCCCGGCTTGATACCCGGCGCCCACGCCGGCGCGGGCCTGGGCACGGCATTTTTGCGCCACGTGGAACGGGCCCGCGCCTTGTTGTTGGTGCTCGACATGGCCGGTACGGAAGGGCGGTCGCCGGCGGATGACTGCCGCAATCTGCTGGAAGAACTGCGCCTCTACCGCGCCGATTTGCTGCAGCGCCCAATGCTGGTGGCGGCCAATAAAATGGACCTGCCCGAGGCCGCGGCCAACCTAGGGGAATTCCGGCGCCTGACCGGCCGGCAGCCCATACCCATCTCCGCCCGCGCGGGATCAGGGCTCGCGGAATTGCGCCAGGCCATGCATGATTTGATGTGGAGCCGGCCCGCGGATCAGTGACTCCGGGAGCGGCGCGCCGCCGCTTTCCGCCGGGGCTGGCGGCTGGCGCGCGGTTTTGGCCCCGCCGCCGGGAACATTGCCTCCTCGATCAGCCCGCAGAAAACGTGTTCCAGCAGCAGCATGCTTTCCTGCACCCGCGGTGTATCGCGCGACGGAATGCTGATGCAATAATCGCAGAGCGGCGCCATCCTGCCGCCGCCCCGGCCGGTCAGGCCGGCGGTGATCAAGCCCATGGCGCGCGCGGTTTTCAATGCCTCCACCACGTTGGCGGAATTGCCGGATGTGGAAATCCCCAGCAACATGTCGCCGCGCCGGCCATGGGCCGCCACCTGCCGGGCAAAGACAATGTTGAATGCATAATCGTTGCCCAGCGCGGTAAGAATGGAAGTGTCGGTGGAAAGCGCCAGGGCAGGCAGGGCCGCCCGCTCGCGCATGAAACGGCCCACCAGTTCCCCGGCAATATGCTGCGCGTCCGCGGCGCTGCCGCCGTTGCCGGCCAGCAGGAGCCGGCCGCCGCCGCGGAAAACCGCTGTTGCCGCCGCCGCCATTTCCGCCAGGCGGGTTAGAATCCGCGGCCGGTCAAGCAGCCGGCGTTTGAGCGCAATGGAAGCGGCGATTTGGTTTTGCATATCTTGAATTTTCGTTTTCATATTTCTTTCCAGGCTGCCATACCAACCCTTTCCGCGCGGGATCAATCCCCGCGTGGCTGCGTCGCCGCCCGCCCGGCCGCCACCAGGAAGGAATTAGCGAACAACGGGAAATAGCCGGCGCGGATGATGTTTTCCCACGCGCGCGTTTCGCTCAGCATGCGCAGGCGTTCATGGTCGTAATTGGGGGCGTCCGGCAGGACATGATGGGGCGGCGGCAGCCAGGCGTCGGAAAAAATTTCCCGCGGGAGTTTGTAGTCGGGATAAGGATAATAAAAATCGCGGCGGTCAAAACCGGCCTGGGCCAGCAGCTGGTCCAGCTCGTGCCGCGCGAAAGTGCGGGCCGCGCCGGCGCCGGGGTAGCCTTCAATCCCCTCAAAGAGGCGGCCGGTATGGTCTTCCGGGGCGCCGGCAAAATATTTCAGGCCGAATTTGTTTTCAATCGCCAGCAGCAGCGTTCCCGCCGGCTTGAGCTGTGCAGCCAGCCGCCGCAGCAGCGCCAGGTGCGGGCGCGAATCCGGGACGAAAGCGGCGGCATACTCCAGAACGCCGATCAGCGTAATGTAGTCGAAGCGTTCGTCCGGCGGCATGTCCAGCACGTTTCCCACCCGAATCCGCAGGTTGGCGCGGCCGGCGTAACGGGCCTGCAGAATGCGGCTGCGTTTGAGCGACAATTCGGCTGCGTGAACTTCGGCGACTTTATCGCAAAACAGGCCGGTCAGAGCCCCGCATCCGGCGCCGACTTCCAGCAGACGCCCGGCGGGATTGAATGGAAACCATTCCAGCAGATTGCGCCGTTCGGGGGCGAAGTGGCAAAGCACCGGCCAGCGGTTGTCGCGGGCCAGCATATCCGGCGTCACCGGCCCGGCGCCGGCCAGCGCCAGCAACTCGTCCTCGATCGGACCGTCGGTATAGGCATCCGCGCCTTTATAGCAGGTTGTATCCAGCATCGCCATTTTGCAGTTCGCTCATGTGATTTCAATTTGCGTTTCCGGATCGAACAATCCCACCACCGGCCGGGGGGCGGCGACTTCGAACAGGAGCACGTCGTACAGCCGCTGGTAAACCAGCAGGGTGTCGCCGTGCATGCCGGTGCAGCCCAGCGAAAGCGCATACCGGCCGGACTGCAGGTTTAACCTTTGCCGGAAATGCACCCGGGCCTGCTGGCCGGGCCGGTATTCGCCGGTGGCGATTTCCTGGAAGAGCGTGTTGGCGCCGGTAAGTTCCAGTCCTTTCAGGTCCTTGATGGTATAGGCGAAAATCGGATTTGTCAATGCGGTATGGAAAACGACTTCCATGCGGATGCTGCAAAACTCGCCGCTGGTCAATAAGCGGGTCGGGCGCCCGGCTGCGTCAAACAGCCCGAAATCAGCGATATCGGCGGCGCCGTTGCCGTAGGTCAGCGTGTCCGGATTGCGCTGGAAATGGCCGCGGTATGCCTGCGCCGGGGCGGCGGCTGCCGTCGGGGCCGGGGCGATCCGGCGCTGATCGCGCTCGGCCATCAGTTGCTTGTAGGCATCCACCGCTGTTTTGGGGTCGGCTTCCGCCGCCTTGCGGCCTTGCTCCAGCACGATGGTTTTGTCGCAGTACCGCAGAATGGTGTCCAGCGAGTGGGTGACGAACACCACCGTGCGGCCGCTGCGGCGGAATTCGTTCAGTTTGCGGAAACAGCGGGCCTGGAAATTAATGTCGCCCACTGCCAGCGCTTCGTCCACCAGCAGAATATCCGGTTCCACATTGATGGCGACGGCGAATGCCAGGCGGACAAACATGCCGCTGGAATAGGTTTTAACCGGCTGGTCGAGATACGGCCCGATGTCGGCGAAGGCCGTTATCTCCGGCAGCTTTGCCCGCATGTCGCGGCGCCGGTAACCCATGATGGTGCCGTTGAAGTAAATGTTTTCCAGGCCGGTCAGTTCCGGGTTGAACCCGGCGCCCAGTTCCAGCAGCGCCGCCAGCCGGCCGGCGGCGCGCGCCCGGCCCTGGGTGGGAGTGATGATGCCGGCGATTATTTTCAAGAGCGTGGATTTGCCCGAGCCGTTGCGCCCGATCACCCCCAGGGTGGTGCCGGGGTGGACGGCGCAGGAAATGTCATCCAGCGCCTTGAACAATTGGTGGTACTTGCGGCGGCGGGGATGCAACGCTTCCCGGATACGGTCGCCGGTGGAACGGTAGAGCCGGTAAGATTTGCCGACATGCTCAATTGTGATTTGTCCCTGCATCCCGGCTAATATAGTATCTGGGTGTTGCGCGCGGCAAGCGCAATATTCAGGGTCTGTCAACAGTTTGCGGACGCAACCCGCCTCAAGCGGAAAGCGCACCCGTTCATCGCATGCGGTCAAAGGCCCAGGGCGCTCAGTGTTTCCAGCAGCCGGTCGGTCTGGTCATCCGTGCCGATGCTGATGCGCAGGTTGGTCCCGGTGCGCGGCCCGGGGAAGTAGCGCACCAGGATGCCGCGTTCCTTCAGCATATCATACAGCCGCGCCGCGCCCGGCGCCGGCGGGGCCAACCAGAGAAAATTGGCGGCCGACGGCCAGACCTCGCATCCCCTCCGCGTCAATTCCTCCGCCAGGCGCCGCCGGGTCTGCTTGATTCTGGCTACTTGCGTCCGCATGTATGCCTGGTCTTTGACGGCCGCCAATGCCAGCGCCTGGGTCAGCCGGTTGACATTGTAGGAATCCTTGATCTTGTACATGGCCGCGACCAGCGGCGGAGGGCCGAGCGCGTACCCGGCGCGCAGGCCGGCGAGGGAATATGATTTTGACAGGGTCCGCAGCGCCAGGGTGTTGGGCAGGGTCAACGCCAGCCGCGCGCAGTCAAACTCGGCGAAATCCACGTAAGCTTCGTCAATCACCACCACGCCGCGCGCTTGGCGGCAGAACTGTTCCACCTGCGCAGCCGGATAATGCCGCCCGCCGGGCGCGTTGGGGTTGGTCAGGAAAAACAAATCCGCGGCTGCCGGGTCGGGATCGGGCCAGTCCAGCGCGCGGTTGAGCGGGACCGGCAGCGCCCGGGCATCGCGGATTTGGGTCAGTACCGGGTACAGCGAGTATGACGGGTCGAAATAGCCGATAGCGCCGTCATTTTCCACGAAAGCCTCGGCGCACAGGCGCAGGATCTCATCCGAGCCGTTGCCGAAAAAAACCTGTTCGACGGCGCACTGATGCAAATCGGCTACGGCGCGGCGCACGGTTTTGCATAGCGGGTCGGGGTAAAGCCGGAGGCTGTCGGCGGCGTAAGCGGCGAGCGCCTCCAGCACCCGGGGCGAAGGCGGGTAGGGGCACTCGTTGGTGTTGAGCTTTATAACCGCCGGGTCGGCGGGCTGTTCTCCCGGGGTATAGCCCTGCATCCGCCGGACGCTGGCACGGATCAGTTTTTCGGAGTTTTGCATGTTCATGCCGGACCGTCCGCTGGCGGCGAGGGTTTGGCGAACCGGATGCGCGCGGAGCGGGCGTGGGCGTCCAGCCCTTCCACCCGGCCGAAGGTCTCAATCGTATCGAGCGTTGCGTGCAGATCGGCGCGGGTAAAGGAAATGACGCTGGTGCGTTTGCGGAAATCGTCCGCCGTCAAACCGGAAAACATGGCCGCGGCGCCGCCGGTGGGGAGCACGTGGCTGGGTCCGGCCACGAAATCGCCGGCGCATTCCGGGGTCCAGGCGCCGATAAACGCCGCGCCGGCATTGCGCACTTTTTTCAGCCAGTTGCGCGGTTCGCGGACGATGATTTCCAGGTGTTCCGGCGCGAACCGGTTGCATAATTCCATGCCGTGATCCAGGTGGTTGACCACGATAATCAGCGCCCCTTCGCGGATGACGCTTTGGATGGCGGAGCGGCGGGAAAGCGTTGCCGTCTGGCGCGCCAGTTCCAGCCTAACCGCCAGCGCCAGCCGGGCGTCAGTGGTCACCAGCAGGATTTTTTCGCTGCCGGTGCCGTGTTCCGCCTGGGACAAAAGGTCCGCCGCCACCTGGTCGGGCTTGGCGCTTTCGTCCGCCAGCACGGCGATTTCACTGGGACCGGCCACCAGGTCCAGGGCCACCGCGCCGTACACCAGGCGCTTGGCGGCGGTGACGAACGGGCCGCCCGGGCCGGCGATCTTCTGGACCTTCCTGATGGTCTGCGTGCCGTAGGCCAGGGCGCCGATGGCCTGGATGCCGCCGATACGGTAAATTTCCGTGGCGCCGGCCGTTTCTATGGCATAGAGCAGGTAAGGGTTCATCGCGCCGTCCGCCGCCGCGGGCGAGCAGGCGGCGATTTCCGGAACCCCGGCCGCCTTGGCCAGCGTGATGGTCATAAGAGCGGTGGAGACCAGCGGCGCGGCGCCGCCGGGGATATAAGCGCCGACGCGCTCCAGCGGCGAAAATTGTTCGCCCACCACGCCGCCCTTGGGGGTGGCGGTGGTCCAATCCTTCTTCATCCCCGCGCGGGCGAATTGCATGATCCGGCCGTGGGATTCCCGGCAGGCGGCGATGAAGTCGCTGTCCATTTGGTCGCGCGCCGCATTAAGTTCATCCCGGGAGACGCGCAGATTTTCCGCGGTCAGGGTTTGGTTTTCGAATTTGCGGATGCAATCCAGCACGGCCGCGTCGCCCCGGGCCTGAATGTCCGTCAGGGCTTCCCGGGCGATTTGTTCGGCCCGGGGGTCGAAGGCCGGCCGGGCGAAAAACGCCGCGACTTCCGGGGGTGCGTTATCCGGCGCCCAGTTGAAGATGGGCGGGAAGGCCGGCGGCGGACCGCCCGCCTCGGGCTGCTGCTGATAATTAAGCAAAACTTGGTCGTCCATGTTGCTGCGTCAGTCTTGAAAAACTGGCCTGGCGGCTTTTCGAAAACCTGTTCATAATCTCAAATCCAGACTGTTTGTCAAGCATATGCCGTGCCCCAAAAAATGTGCTTGCCTGGTTTTTGTATTTAGTATAGATTAATTAAAAAAGGTGGTGGCATGGCTTTAAAATACATTGATCTGGCCAACCGGGTGCTGCGCGACTTCGGCCGGGATGGCCGGCCGGGGCAGAAACTGCCGCCGGCCTCCGCCCTGTGCCGGCGGTACCGCGTCAGTTACGCCACCATGCACCGGGCGCTGCAAACGCTGGCCGATCGCCAGTTGCTTCGGCGGGCGTCCCGCCGGGGCACGGTGCTGACCGCCAAGGCGCTGACCGCCGCGCCGAACATCATGCGCGCCCGCCGGAAACTGCGCATCGCCAGCGCGTTTAACGCCCGGGTGAACGCCGCCCTGCTGGAGTTGCTCCAGAAGTTCGGGGCGCGCCGGCAGAATCTGCAGGTGGAATTGACGGAATTCGGGCAGCCGGAACTGGAAACGCGGGCGGATGTTCTGGAATCCGCCGACCTGCTGTTTGTGAACGAATGGATGGTGCGGCAGTATCTGACCGATCCCAGATATTTCCGCGCGTTTCTGCCCCTGGAGGAGTTGCCGGAGCTTGAGTGGGACCCGGAGGCCTGTGCGCCGGCCGCGGTGGCCGCCTGCCGGACGTCGGCGGGCCGGCTGCTGGCGCTGCCGGTGAATGCCAGCCCGGTGGTGAGCTGCCAGAACCTGGATTATTCTGCCAAGGCCGGGGAGTTTTCGCCGGATTCCCCCTTGGATGAGTTTGTGCGGCGGTTGCGTCGGCATCAGTCCAAGGGCGCCGGCTACCGGTCTTACCCGATGATCCTGTCCACCGGCATGAACCGCTGGCCGATTTTCGTGCGGATGTTCGGCGGCGAGTTGTTTTCCGCGGACGGACGACGGTGTCTCCTGGACCAGTCCGCCGCTATCCGCGCGATCGAGTTCCTGGCGGATCTGGGGCATGTCAAACACCTGTGCTGCCTGCCGCTGTCGCTCAAGGCGAACCTGGGGGATTTATTTGATTATGGGCATTTCCTGACCACCTGGGTGACGCGCAGTTTCCTGCATGCCCGGCAGAAATTTAAACTGGGATTTGCGCCGCTGCCGCATGGCGCGCGCCGTACGACGCATTTGCGGCTGGATGCCTGCATGATTCCGCGCGCGGTTGAACAGCCGGCGTTGGTGCGGGATTGGCTGAACTTTCTGCTGCTGCCGGAAAACCAACTGTTTCTTTCCGAACGCGCCGATGCTTTTTCCTGCCACCGCAAGACAGGCGAAATGTTCTGCCGCGGCATGGCGCAGAAAATTCCCGGGTTTGGTGTGTTTTTGAATGAATTGGAACACGCCGAGCCGGTGGTGACGGCGCCGCGGATATCGGTGGTTGAGCATGTGTACAGCCGTATGCAGCTTGTATGGCTGGGCGTGGAACCGCCGGAACAAGCCTGCCGGCGCATTGCCGCGGAAGCCAACCGGATGCTGGCGGCAGGCAATCATTTAAACTTGGAATTCGAAAAAGGGGAATAGCCACAAAATGCACAAGAATCATACAAAAAACAATATTCCCCTGCGCATCTGCGTGATCGGCGCGGGCGGGCATTCACAGTTCCACGGCCAGGCGCTCTCTCGCATCCGGAGTGAACGGCCGGGCGCGCTGGAACTGGCGGCGGTCTGCGACCTGGACGCTGCGCGCGCGTCAAAATATGCCGCGGATTTTGGGTTCGCCCGCACTGACAATGATTATGCCGCCATGCTGGACCGGGAAAAGCCGGATGGCGTGCTGGTGATCGTCGGGCCGAGACTGCTGCGCCGGGTAGGCGGCGACGTCATGGAACGCGGATTCAACGCCCTGATCGAAAAGCCGCCGGGCTGGTCGGCCGCCGAAACGGCCGCGCTGGCGGAGATTGCCGAACGCCGCGGCGTGAAAAACATGGTGTCGTTCAACCGGCGGTTCGGCCCGGCCATGGCCCGGGCGCAGCACTGGCTGGCCGGCGCGCGGGAAAAGCGGCCGCCGGACTTGATTCTTGGGCGCATAGTCCGCCACCACCGCGTGGAGCCGGAAAACATGTATTCCACCGGGATTCATGTTTACGACACGGTCATGTCGCTTGCGGCGCCGGCGCGGGTGATGGCGGTGTCATCCAACCGCGCTCCGGAAAGAATGAACAATGCCGGCGTGCGCCTGGAATTCAATAATGGCCTGGAAGGATACTGCGCCATGGCGTTTGACGGCGGGCATCACGAGGAAATCTACGAAGTCTTCGGCCAGAATTACCATGTGCTGGCGGATGTGAACAACGGGCGCCTGGAAATCTGGGAAGGCAAACAAATCAGCCTCGCCTGGCAGGCGCCGGCCGAAATGCCGTTTTATGAAAAGACCGGGACGCTGGGCGAGACCGCGGCCTTTGTGGAAATGCTGCGTTCCGGCCCGGCCGCCGCTCCGGATTTGCGGGACGGATTGCAAGCCGTCCGCGTGGCGGAAGCCGCGCGGGACGGGGGGACGCGAAACATCGAAGAAGTTAAAGGTTGCGTTTGAATGTTTCCTCCATAAAACTTTTAAACCATAACACATGAGCCAATTTCAAAAGTCCGCACAGAACGGCTGGGGTGTAACCCAAACTTCCAAAAACCTGCGGTTTTTGTATTCTTGGAGGGCCGGCTTTCACGCCGGCCAAGACTTTTAAAATTGGATCACATAAAACGATTTATAATGAATTCAGAAAAACGGGTGATGGCGGTGTTGGGAATGATGGGGTCTGAAATAGATATTTAACATGCTTTTGAAGGAGGCGCTTATGGGGTGATCAGTTTTCAGTGGGTTTTTGAAAGCAACTTTGGCAAATAAGTGTCGGGGAGGGGACAATGGCTCGTTGGGTAAAAGTGGCAACCATGCGGTATATGAATAAAGTTAACGATGTCCGTAAGGGACGCGACCGCGTGCGCGAGATATGGGAACTCCTGATTGATCGCGCCGCTTTGGATAAGCCGGATATAATGCTGCTGCCTGAGCACTTTTTGTCAAACTCGCTTATGGACGACAGCGGCCACGAAATGACGGGACGAGAATTGGCCGAACCAATTCCCGGCGAAGGTTATATCCAGGAGTTTTTGGCGCGCAAGGCCCGGCAATATAACATTTATATCGCTGCCGGTATCGGCAGGATTGATCCGGCTTCCGGGCGCTTGTTTAATTCCGGCGTCCTATTTGACCGGGCAGGCCGCGTGGCGGGTGTTTACGACAAGATATTTCCCGCTCCGAGCGAGATGAGCAAACACGAAGTGACGCCAGGCGAAGCTCCAATAGCATTCGAAACCGATTTTGGGCGGATCGGCATAGCCGTTTGTTTCGATTTGCATTTCCCGGAGTTGTTTGAGTTTTATCGGCGGGAAAAAGTTGAACTATGCTGTTTCCTGTCGTCCATGCATGGCGGTACACGTTTGCCCGCGTATGCGCGCGATTGCCGGATGTATATGGCCAGCGCGGTGGAATTCGGCGAAGCCTACATCGTCAATCCGATTGGAGGGATTGTTAAAAAATCGTTTGACAGCGGGATACAAACTTATTTTACCGCCCGGGTCAATCTCGACTTTCAGATATATCACTACGCTCCCAGAATACATTCCGAACCGTTTGCTGTGATGGTAAAACGCAAGTACGGCGATACGGTACGGTTGGAGCATGTGGAGGGCGAACCGTTGCATCTGCTTTGTTGTGATCGGGAGGATGTGACTGCCGCGGACATTCTTGATGAATTCCAGGTGGAGCCGATTGATGATTTGCTTAATCGAACCCGCGCCATGCGCCGGGAACGCGTGCCGGCTGGATTTTAACGGGAGCGCAGAATAAAGCCGCTACGGCAATTCATGGTGATGGGTCGGTGTATGTGTATCACTTATCCAGGAACTGCAATATTGAGCGATTCGACAAAGCTCAGGCCTGTGCTGGACAAAGCTGGCCGCCGGTGGAGCAGGCAGGCGCCCCATGGGGGAAGTCATGCTGCGTAAAATTGAAGTTATAGGAGACGCGCATGGCAAAACAGGCGCAAAGCCGTTTGATCGGCATGCGCCACCGTGTAAGAGTGCCAGGTTGATGCAAAAGATATTGCGCCTTGATAATTGACGCGATTGAAATATCGATTTAAACTTGCAGTTTAAAACATCAATAGAAAATATTTAATAACTCTCATGACTTCATATTTACATGACATTAGGGATTATGGGGCTGTTGGCGATGGAACACACAAGGATACGGCTTCCATCCAAAGCGCCATTGACAGGTGTTCCGCGGGCGGCGGCGGGCGGGTGATCGTGCCCCCTGGAGTTTTCCTGACGGGAACCCTGTTTCTGAAAGATCGTGTGGATTTACATCTGTTGCCCGGAGCAATCATCCGGGGTAGCCCGGATTTAGTTGATTATTGCGGCGAAAACTGCTTTCCACAGAACTCAGCTAGCGCGATTGAAAAGACGACAGGGGGGCATCTGATAGTCGGCTTGGAAGTTAAGGATGTTGCCATCAGCGGGCGCGGAGCGATTGACGGCAATAGCGGGGCTTTTTTCAAAAAAGACGAAGAATCCGGCAAATTTATTTTCATTTACGGCAAGCGTCCGAGCCAGATGATTTATTTCTGCGAGTGCGAACGCGTTCAGATTGATGAAGTGGCGCTCTATGATTCGACGTATTGGACGTGTTTTTGTCATGGTTGCACCGACGTATTTATTCGCAATGTCCGTATCCGCAACCCCCGCGCGACACCAAACGGGGATGGGCTGGATATTGATAGTTGCAGGAATGTTGTCGTGACGAACTGCATTATTGATAGCGGTGATGATTGTATTACCTTCCGCGGCAATAACGGGCGGCTGAAGCATCGGGACATGGCCTGCGAGAATGTGGTTGTCTCCAATTGCGTGCTTAGCTCCGATACATGCGCATTCAGGGTAGGTGTGGGCAATGGTGTGGTTCGCAACTGCGCGGCCGCAAATTGCGTTATCCGAAACAGTCGGACAGGTATACATTTTGTTTCCCGTTGGAGCCCTAGCAGCGGCCGGGGAACAGATATCGAAAACATTCGCTTTTCCAATATGCTTATGGATGCTTACATCCCGTTTTGGATAGGCTCAGGCGCTGGTGCGGAAGGATGTATAAAAAATCTGGTTTTCAATGATATGGAAATAACTGCGGAAAGTGGCGCTTTCATCTGCGGATTGCCCGGCATGCCGATTGAAGATGTGGTTTTCAGGAATATCGCCATGACAATCAAAAAGTCCGGTCGGCCGGTCCGGCCGCCGCCGTATGACGACAATCTGCGCGAATGGGTTCTGCGGCCGGACCGCATTCCCCATGCGTTTTACGCCCGGCATGTCGGGAACCTGGCTTTTGATTGCATGCGAATTCGCCGCGACCAGGCGTTGCAAGAAGCTTGGGCGGAAATGAATATTGATGAGCAATGACTGCTTTGGGCCAGACGTTTGGAAGAGGTGGCAGTCTGCCAGCCTGGCGGCGGCGGCATCTGCGGGGCGCGGGCGGATTTCCTCGAAGCGGGGCCAATATCAGAAACTGACAGGGAGGAATGTATGAACACAAGAATCGGAAAATCAGCGCGTATTTTGGTCTGCGTGGTTTTTGTTTTGCTGGCCGCGTCCGTACACAGTCAATTGTTGGATATGGTGCATGTGTCGCTGGACGGTCAGGACGGCAATTCGGGCGCAAGCTGGACACAGGCGAAGGCCACGATTCAGGCCGGACTTGAGGCCGCTGCGCCAAACGGGGTAGTGCTGGTTTCAAATGGCGAGTTTACGGTCGCCGCCGAGATTGCGTTGACGGATGGCAGGACGGTACGCGCTCTTTATGGCACAAATAATCCGGCGCTGGAGACCGTGGTGAGCGGCGGCAACACCACCCGTGTTTTCAACGTAAACAGCGGCATGCTCGACGGAATCGTGATCGCGAATGGCCTCGCGGAATACGCGGCCGGCATATTAATGAACAACGGCACGGCGCGGTACTGCCGGGTGGAAGGTAATGTAGCTGTTAAATCAGCGCATACTTTAGGCGGCGGCGCCATGCGGCTGGATGGAGCCAGCCTGGTCACCAATTGCGCAATTATCAGGAACCGGATTCAGTTGGATCCGGAAACCTCAGACCAGTATGGCGGCAGCGCGATGACGGTCATACATGAGGATGTGGAGGTGGTTGATTGCCTGATTGCGGAAAATTCAAGCGACTTGACACACTACACAGCCGGGACCATTTATTGCCATGCGGGTAGTGGCAAGTTCAAAAGCTGCGTCATCATGCACAATACTAATCATATCGCCGGAAGGATCGTCTCCGGCATAAGCGGCCTCAGGATGTATGATACGATAGTTGCCAGCAATTGCTGCGTTACGGCGGGGTTCGCTCCCGCGGTCTATTTGGGGGCAGGGTCCCTTGCATCGAATCTGACGATAGAGGCCAACACCGGCATGCGTGGCGTTGAAATGGGAAACAGCCTCCTGATACATAGCCGGGTTCGTTTGCACGAGGAGGTCCTCCATGGTGGCGCCGGCATCTTATGTCAACTGGGCGGCGTGATAGACGGTTGCCTGATCGAGAGTAATTCCATCGCTGCAACAGCCAACGCGAATGGCCATGGCGCCGGGGTTTGGTTCGGCAGTACAACTGCTACACCGATGGGCGGGACTATTGTCAACTCCACGATCCGCGGCAACGTTCATAAGCAGAATCGGCCCGGTGGCGGGATAGCAGTGCTCGGGCACTCAACCTTGATCAGCAATTGCTGGATCGTTGGGAATGCCATTCAGGGATCGAACGGAGATGGGGGAGGAATTGGCATTTATCAAAACGCTTCCAGCAGTAATTTACTCATCACCCATTCCGTAATAGCGTGGAACGAGGCGGATGACGCTGGCGGCGGTATTTCATCTCCCGGCGATTCCCAAAATGTTACAATCCGAAATTGCCTGATCTATAGTAACCGTGCCGTGCGTGGGGGCGGAGTTTACCTTGAAGGCGATGTTGTGGGCAGTACGCTGGTAGAGTCGTGTACGATCGCCGGCAATACGGGGTTGGGGACAGGGGCTGTGGCGGGATTGTTTGCGAGCTGGAGCACGAATATGAATGTAATTAATTCAATCATTTACGGTAATTTAACGAACGGAGAGAATTCGAATTGGGGACGTATTTCGTCTACCGGAAGCCAAATCGTTTTTATGAATTGTTGCACCATCCCCACAAACGGAATGCCGGGTTCCGCCAACATCGAGGCGGATCCGTTGTTCCGCGCGCCCGAGGAAGGGCGCTATCAGCTTCAAAGCGGGTCGCCCTGCATCAACACGGGCATGGTGCGCGGGTGGATGCAGGAGGGAGGCGCAGCGGACCTTGACGGACGCGCCAGGATTGACCGCTTTACCAGACAGGCAGACATGGGCGCCTATGAATACGTGCCGATAGGCATGATGTTCAGCATTAGGTGACGCGTCTCAGACGTTTGCGCTGGTCAGGCAGCAGGCGCACTTCGATACTGTGCTCTTATTTTCAATAAAGGTTTGCTATGAAACTTGTCAAGACTGCGGCAAGGATGTTGTTTTTGCCTGGGTTAATGTGGGGGCAGGCGACGCTTGCCGCGGCAACAGATTCCCGCGGATTATGTCCGGCGAAATGGACCGTGTTCGGTCCGGTGGTACAGGACAACACCTTTGCGCCGGGCGGAAGTCCACGCCGTTCCATGTTGCTCTCCGGCGAGAATATGAAGGCGATCCCGTCAAAACTTGAGATAAATGGAAAGGTTTACCAGGCGCGCCAGCTTGATTGTCCGCCCGGACAGGCGGTTGATTTCGATGCGCTTACGGAACACAATCCGAGAGGCGCGACAATCTATTTGTTTGCCGTTATCGAGGCGCCCGAGATGGCCACGCTGCGGATGGGCGCCGGCGCCGACTGGTGGATGCAATGGTGGTTGAACGGCCAGCCGGTGTTTGACACTCTTGATGATGGCAATAAGAAATCGCCAATCCGTGCGGACAACCATGTTTTCGATCTCGCGTTGAAGCAGGGCGAAAACATCCTGGCGGCTGCCATTGTGCGAGGTAGCGCCTCATTCGCCTTTGCGGCGGGCAATCCGAATAGTTGCCGCCATTCTTCCGCCTATGATGAAGCAATGCGCTGGTCCTGCGAATTGCTTGCGCACGGCGGTTTTTTTGTAAAAGGCGCTATTGATTTTAAGGCGCTCCGCGAGGCGTATGAGATGGCTGTCCGTGCCGCGGAAAATTACGATCAAAAATTCGAAGCGCTGCGGCGGCTGGCGGAAGCGCGGCTGAACGATCCCCGGGATGATGATTACGAAGGTATCCGCGGCCTGTTTCGGGTGTTGGAGGCGCTCGCGGAGGTTGATGTGCCGGGCGGTGGCGCACCGGTGCGCCACCGTGCGGTCGAACGCGGGCGGGCGGTCTTGGGGATAGGCATGGCATATCTTGCGGAGGGCCGCGCGTCAGAGGCGCGCCAGGAATTTGACCGGGTGGAAATTGCGCGTTTTGGGGAGATCGGCGGCGTGACGCCACCGGATGATGTCTGCGGAATGACGGCCTCCCTGTTGCAGGACGCTGCTTATCAGCGGGCGTGGTCTTATATTCATGATCGGCGTTACACGGATGCGCAACGCGAACTGGATAAAATTCTGGATATGGAAGGGGTGTCCGAACGTTCCGGAATAGGTTTGCGGGCGAGGCAGGCGCGCGAGACCTTGCGTCAGTTGCCGCGCCTGCGCCATGACAGGCCGCGGATGTTTTTTAATGCGGATAGCTGGCCTTGCGTGATGGAACGCGCGCTGAGTGGCGAGCGCTCTCATTTTGACGCCATGCGCGCGCGTGTCGCCGGATATGCGCCGGACTCGCCGAATATTTTCGATTCATGGGAAGGGAAGGGCGCGTCCTGGGCAAATCAGCCGGAGGAATGGGGAATGCGCGCGATGGAGGCGGCGTTTGTTTACCGCGTAACGCGCGACCAAGCGACGCTGGCGCGGGTGCGCCGGATGTTGCGCGCAACAATGGACTATTTTCTTTCGCGTACGGTTACCCGCTGCCGGAGTTACCCGCGGATCGCCTTTATGGCGGCGTTGGACTGGGTGTGGGATGCTCTGCCGCCGAGCGAGCGGGAATCCTTGCGCGCGGATTTGCTGGAATATGTGTACACTTTGCATTGCGAGGATAAAATGGTTGGACAAGCTGGTCATTATACATCTTACTATGAACGCAACGTGTATCGTTACGCGGGCATGTTTATAATTGACGATGATCTCAATGATGTCGCGCACACGCGCGCGCTGGAAATTCTTTCGCGCGATGCATGGTTGCATGTTTATGGCGGCGACATCAAACTCCGTCTGGAAGAGGGGTTGACGGGCCATCTAACCCACGGTTTGGTGGATTATAACACCGCGGAAGGGCAGAACGAACTGTGGCCGGTATTGCACATGTGGGAATCGGCGCTGGGGAAACGCATTCCGCCGGAACTGGTGCATGTGGTTTCACCGGGCTTCATCCTGCGCAATGCCCTGGGCTTTAATCCGGGCTTGCTGCATTTCGGCTACTCGCGCTCCTGGCGCAAGGCCGACGGACAGCCAACGCAACTGCTTTATGATCATCTGGCGCGAAGCATGTATTTCTTCAGCGCGACATCTCCGGAGCAGGCGGCGATCGCCCGCCATCTGCGGGAACGAATCTCAAGAGAAGGCGTTGGCGGCGGCGCCGGCCAGTTCCCTGTTTTCCCATTTCTGATCGATATCGCGGCAGCGCCGCCCGCTGCCATTCCGCCAGGCATGCCGATAGCGCGCCATTTCGAAATCGGCGGCGTTATCCTGATGTCTTCCGGCTTTAGTCTTGGAGATACCTATGCGCTATATTCCGGGGGCGCGAGCCGCAGTGAGGCGCATTTCGATACGACGCATTTCACGATCTATAAAAAGGGATGGCTGGCGCTGGACAGCGGAACCAGGGCGATGTTGCATGCGGGCGCGCCCGGGCGGCATTACGATATGCAAACTGTGGCGCATAACGCAGTGCTGATTTATATGGCAGACGAGGAAATGCCGAACGGTGCGGTAAACAGCGGCGGGCAGCGCAGATATCCCAGCGACGCGAAGTTGCTGGCGTTCGAAAGCGATTGCTGCTTTGCTTACATGGCAACGGATGCCACGCCCGTTTACCACACGAATAAATGCGCGGAGATGATCCGGCAGTTCATCTTTCTGCCGCCCAATCATTTTGTGGTGTTCGACCGCGTGGTTTCGCGGCGCGCCGAATATCCGAAGATATGGCTGCTGCACACGGCGAATGAGCCGGCGATACGCGGACGGGAGTTTTCCGCCGTGCAAGGCCAGGGGAAAATATTCTGCCGGACGCTGTTGCCCGAGGATGCGGCGGTTCATGCGGTCGGCGGGCCTGGCCGGGAATTCTGGGCCGGGAACCGAAACTGGGCGATCCCGCCAAGTCTGCCGAAACATTGGCTGCGGGGAATTTTGGATGAGGATGGGCATGTTTGCGAGCAGGTTGGCCGGTGGCGGATCGAGGTGCGCCCTGGCTCGGCGCGGGAGCAGGATCATTTCTTGCACTTGATCGAGGTTGGCAACGCATCCGCTGCGGCGATGGCCGCTTGTGAACTGATTGACGCCGCTGGTTGTGCTGGGGTGCGCTTCAAAGTCGGAACGCGGGAATACACCGTGAGCTTGAACAAGACCGGCGAAGTGGGAGGGGAAATTCGCATAGCTGCGGAAGGGCGGATTCTGGTTGACCGTGCCTTCACGAACGATGTGATGCCGCAACACGGCCTGGCGTTAATGGATGCATGCCCGCGTTCCGTCAACGACGTTCAATCAGCGGCCTTCGTGGAAACCAGGACGGACAAGGAGGAGTGATGAGCATAGCGCGCATTATTTGCGTAACAGTGATTGTGTCCGTGTGGATGTTGCGGACGGTCTTTTGCGCGGCGGAAGCAGTCAATCGTTTTGATGCAGGCGGAGATGTGGCGGCTTTAATACGGCAACTATTGGAAGAACAACCGGGCCGCCTGGAATACGACCCGCCTGCGGAGGCGGCCGTGGAATTGGTCGCAACGGGCGAACAGGCCGTCACTCCCTTGATTGCGGTTTTGCGCCACGACCGGGCCGATACGCGCCGGCTTGCGGCTTGGGTGCTTGGCGAAATCTGTGCCGACCGCGCCGCTGCGCCATTGGCGGAACTATTGGACGATGATGACGGTTTTGTGCGCGCGGCGGCCGAGACCGCGCTGGGGCGTTTAGGCCCGTCCGCGGCAGCTGAAGCGCGGCGCTTCTTGCGCGCACAACGCGCGGATACGCGCCTGCGCGCCATCCGGGCGCTGGGCATGATCGGCGGTAATACGGCCTCGCAAGCGCTGGTTGATTTGTTGCAGGATGAAACACCGTCTATTCGGGTCGCGGTGGTGGAAGCGCTGGGGCGTGCCGGCGATCCGGAAATATGCGCTGCCATGATTCCGTTATTGGACGATGGAGATGCGATCGTGCGTGAGCGGGCCGTTTGGTCGTTGCGGCAACTCCTGCCGCCGGTGCAACTGGCGGAAATGCTCGAAGATCTGGGCGGTTTCATGGTGGAGGGGTTGGCTGCGCCTGACCCCGAGAAGCGGACGGAAACAACGGAGGTTTTGATCTGGCTGGGGGAGCCAGCCGCCGGTTTAGCGATACGTGCGTTGCATTCGGCGGAAGCCGCGGGGCGACGGCATGCGGCAGAGGTTCTGGGACGCATACAGACACGCGACCCGCAGGCTTTTGAACCACTGCTGGCTGCGTTGCACGATTCCACGGATGATGATTTACGAATTATTGCGGCCGCTGCCTTGGGCAACCTTGGCGATAAACGCGCCGCGCCGCCGCTGATCGCGCTTTTAACGGATGACTCTGCTGGCTTGCGGGAGACGGCGGTTGAGGCTTTGGGTTCACTTAAGGCTGAAAACAGTATTGCGGCCCTGAGCGAGCTTCTGAATGACGCTGACACCGACGTAAGGATAGCGGTGACAAAAGCCCTGAGCGGAATGGGGGCGGGGGCCTTAGCCCCGTTGCAAACAGCATTGCGCGATACAGAAAGCTCCGTGCGGGATGCCGCCGCAGAGGGATTGGGAAATATCGGCGATCATGCCGCCGTGCCCGCCCTTGTTGCTGCGCTGGCTGATCTGGAACTAAATCCCCCTTACCTGCGACAGCGGGCGGCGGCGGAGTCGCGGTTGACGATTATCCGCGCCCTAGGACAAATGAAGGGCGACCGGAGAGCCATTGCGGCTTTGTTTGATCTGTTGGGGCAAACCCCGCGGAAAACACATCGCAGGGATGCTGTGACGTTGAATGCCATCAACCGGGCACTGGAAAACGCCACCGGCGCGTATGTATATCGCGGCGTCATTTACCCCGATCGCGGGTATAATACATTGTTGGAAGATTGGCAAACATGGTGGCGGGATCATGAAGCGAATTATGATTTTAAAAAAAAACAGTAAGGCATAACACATCAAACGATTTATAATGAATTCAGAAAAACGGGTGATGGCGGTGTTGGACGGCAAGCCGGCGGATCGCCTGCCGATGTATTGCCCGACCATCGCCTGCGACGTCTCGTCCGGCATCCTGGGCCGGCCGGTGCATACCGGCTATCATTCCCTATCCTTCGCCGAGTGCCGGGCCTGGGTGAACGGCGAGGCCGCCCATGCCGAGTTCGAACAAAAATTGTTTGAGGATTTGATCGCCATCCACCGGGAATTGAAATGGGATGTGATCCGCCTGCCGCTGCGCAACCTGGGCGGACGCCGGCCCAGCCGGCAATTGGATGAATATACCTTTGTTTTCGAGCATCCCGGCGGAACGCATGAAGTCTGGCAATGGGACCCCAAAGCGCTCTGGCTGGTGGAAATCGAAAACACCAAGCCGCCTGTGACGGTCGCGGATTGGCCGGCGCGCGCCCGGCGCCTGCAGGCGGATTTGCCGCAACGGCTGGCCCTGATCCGCGAAAAAAACGCGGCGGATGAAATCGCCTTCCGGAACATGGCGGCCGGTCAATTCGCATACGCCGCGCGCGGCGGCGGCATCGCCGTCGGTGTGGACGAGGCTTCCCTGATGGCTTCGCTGCTGGAGCCCGGCGCGGTGGCCGATATCCTGGACTGCCAGTTGGAATTGTCGCTGGCGGCTTTGGATGTCCTGGCCGCCAATGGCTTTCGCATTGCCACCGGCGGCGGCGACATGGCCGACAAGAACGGGCCGCTGTATTCGCCGGAAATCTTCCGCCAGTTGATGCTGCCGCGCGTCAAAAAACTGGCGGCGCATTGCCGGAAATTGAACCTGCATTACATCTGGCGCACGGACGGCAATCTTTGGAAAGTGACGGACATGCTGTTCCAGGAGGCGGGTTTTACCGATTACGGCGAGGTGGATCGCGACGCCGGCATGGAAGTCGGCAGGCTGCGCGCGTGTTACCCGGATTTGAATGTCTGGGGCAATGTCAGCTCGGATGTCCTGCTGCGGCAATCGGCCGGGCAGGTGCGGGATTACTGCGCGCGGGTATTGGCGGAAAGCGCCGGCCGGCGCTATGTGCATGGACCGGGGAACGCCATTTTGCCGGGGACCTCGGCGGAAAATGTCCGGGCCATGTCGGAGGTTTTGCTGCAATCATGATCCGCCCGGCGCGCCCAGGATTTACGCCTTGCGGTTGACTTGATTCCAAAAATAAAGCAGGATGATAGAGCAATAAAAAGTCATCACCATCACAAGGAGGTCCGGCATGCGCAGGAAAATCTGGCTGGCGGCGGGCAGTTTGGCGCACGGCATGGCATCGTTGCTGACGGCGGCGACGATTTACGTGGATGCTAATATATCCGGCGGCGCGCAGTCGGGCGCGGATTGGGGAAACGCGTTTTCAACGTTGACCCAGGGGTTGGCCGCGGCTGCGAGCGGCGACAGCATCTGGCTGGCGCAGGGCCGGTACTACCCGGCGGACGACGGCAACCGCAACCGGGCCTTCACCGCCAATGTGCAGAACGTATCCATCTACGGCGGATTCACCAACGGCATGCCGGCGCTCCCCGAACGCGACTGGAATGCGTTCCCGGCTGTTTTGAGCGGTGAAATCCAGCAGGATGCCGAGCCCACGAACAATTCCAAGCGGGTTTTGTATATCACCGCCCATGGCGTCCGCCTGGACGGCTTGACCTTCACCGGGGGGTACGGCGATTACACCACAGATGGCGTCGGCCTGTACAATATGCGCGCCACGAATATCGTCATGGCGAATTGCCTGGTGGTTTCCAACCTGGCCGGCAACAGCGGCGCCGGCATGCAAGTCCGATCGGGCAGCATGACCGTGACCAACTGCGTCTTCCGGGAGAACCGGGGCGATTTTATCGGCGGCGGCATTAATGTGGACGATGTGGACCGTTACGGCATCCGTTTTGAAGCCGCGGATTGCCGGTTCGTCAACAATGGCGGCGTGACCATGGGCGGAGGTCTGGCCATTAATAATTACGCTACGGGGGTTTTGGCGCGCTGCCTGATCAGCGGCAACCGTGCGGTAATTGCTGACGCGGGCGGGTTTGCCAATAACAACTACGCCTGCACCTACGCGGTTGATTGCATTTTCAACGATAATCATTGCTCCGCGTCCGGCGGCGGGGCGTATTTTCAGGGCGGCAGCAGCGAACTGGTCCGGTGTGTTTTTGTCGGGAACCGCTCTACAAACTTTAACGGCGGCGCGATTAATACCCGCTCGCATGCTACGATCAACCAGATCCTCACGCTGCAACAATGCGTTTTCGTCTGCAATTACGCGCGGGTGAATGGTGGCGGCTTGTCGCTGGCTTCAACCAATTATTTACAGAACTGCACTTTTACCCGGAACTGGAGTAGCGGCTCAGGGAGCGGCGGCGCCTTGTACGCCCAACCGTATCTGGACCGGCTGGATGTGCGCAATTCCGTTTTCTGGGGCGATCGCAACGCGGCTGCCCGGGGGCATGAAATGTACCTGCTGGCCGACAGCACCAATGTCAGCATTGCCTACACATTGCTGAGCACCAATACCGCCGATTATCAGCCTAACGGCGCGGACGTCGTCTTCGGCCCGGGGCATCTGACCAACGATCCGCTCTGGCCGGCCGTCGGCTCCGGCACCTGGACGGCGGCGCTGAGCGCCGGGCCGCTGCCCGGCCAATGCACCCTGACGGATGCCGGCAAAAGCTGGGCGGCGAATGAGCATGCCGGCCGTTTCATGTACGTGACAAATCCGGCCGTGACGGCGTATTATATCGCTTCCAACAGCGCCACCGGCCTGGCGGTGTGGGGCAATGCCGACAAGTTGACGGGCAACATCGGCGATGGTTACGAGATCCTGGATGTGCATCCCCTGTCCCGGGCCGGACGCTGGACGCCGCTGGGCTGGACGGAGGACGCTGTCCACAGCCCGGGGATTGATGCCGGGGAGCCGGCGGCCGATTTCGCGGACGAGCCGCGTCCGAACGGCCGGCGGCTCAACCTGGGCGCCTACGGCAACACGGCCGAAGCTTCGCAAGCCGTGGTTCCCGCGGGCACGGTGTTTTCAATCCATTAGTCCGCCGCCCGCCCGGCAACGCTGGAATAAAAAAGGTTTGTTCGGCCTGCGGAAAAATATTGCGGATTAATTGAAATAGTATATACTAATTTATAAATTATGGCTGGCATGAAGGACGCGCTGAGCGGCCATGCGGCCGGGAGGCCAATGTGTTTATAGAATTTTGCCGGCAATCGCCGGCGGCGCCGGATTGGAACGCGGCGCCCCTGACCGTTGCTGCGCCGCGTTCGGATCATGGCCGGGCAGCGGCGCGCCGGATGGGCGATGCCTTGCGCCGTTTGGCCGCGCGCGTGGACGTTCTGGAAGATCCGCCGCCGGACGCGCTGGCGCGCGCGCCGGGTCCGGTCATAATGGCCGGCAACCTGGCCGACAGCGCTGCCGTGCGCGATCTGTATTTCCGGTTCCTGTGCGCGACGGACCTCTGGTATCCCGGGCCGGGCGGGCATGAAGTCCGGCGCCTGACGAATCCATTCGGCAGCGGTCATGACGGACTGCTGGTCGGTTACAGCGATGCGGCCGGCGCAGCGGCGGCAGTGGAACATGCCCTGCGCATGCTGGCGGCGCCGGCTGCTAAAGCCTTCGATATCAATGCCGCGCGGTTGCCGATGGCTGATGACCATGTCCGTGAAATCCGGGAAGCGCGCCTGAATCCCGATGAGATCTTCATGGACCGCGGGCTGACCAATGCTGACTGGAAAGGATTTTTATACTATCTGACCGGTGAGGAACAACTGGGCGCCGAATACCACGCGGTCTGGCGGAAATATCTGACCCTGAAATGCATGCATCTGCCCAGCCTGAATAAATTCCTGCCGTTCATGCTTTGTGAATTGATGGGTGCGTTTACACCGGATGACCGGGCGTTGATTTACAGGTATATCCATGACTGGGCGGAAGGGCCGGAGGGATACGCGATTGTCAATCAAGCCCGCGCGAGCAATGGCCCGGCCACGCCGCGCAGCAACCATGAATTGATTCCCGCGCTGGCGCTGGTGTATGTCTCGGAGTTTTTCAAGGCGCGGTTTCCCGGATTGACGGAACCGCAGAAATGGCGGCGCATTGCGGATCAGACTTACGCCAACCTGCGGTCGAGTTGGAAGGATGGCTGCGACGGCTTGTGCCATGACTGGTTTTTATCCCAACCGGCCATTGTGCTTTATGGCCTGATTGATCCCGGGCACCGGTTTTACAACGAGGGCGGCGCGCGCGCCGCCGCCGAATGCGCGCTTGCGATCGTCAATAACGACGGCTGGATGCCGTCCGCGGGTCATTCGGATTTGTACCGGCAGTTTCCCGGGCCGACTTTGCGCACCGCGGCCGCCTGGTTCAATGACGGCCGCTACCGTTTTGTGCATGAATTGGCGCCGCTGCACCGGCGCCTGACCTGGCGGGCGCCGGTGGGGTTTCTGCGGGCGTTTGACAATGGCGTGGCGCCGGTCGAACCGCGCGGCCAGATCGGCATCACCGTGATTCCCGTGGACCCGGCATATTACAATAAATACGCCAGCTATCCGCCGAATGTTGCTGAATATCTTAACCAGCCGCCGCCTGACGTGCCGCTGGCGCAATGTTTTGACAAGATCGCTGTGCGCGCCGGCTGGCGGCGCGACGATGACTATCTGCTGCTGGACGGCATCACCGGCGGCGGGCATTCGTTCAACGATGCCTGCGGCATCCTGGATTATGCCCGGTTCGGCGTGTCGTGCCTGGTCGGCGCGAACATGGAAAACGGGCTGAATACCGACATGATCATCGTGCGCGATGCTGAAATCGGGCCATCGCCGGAATATGCGCGGCTGGAAGCGCGGGAATACGGGGCGGACGGCGCGGCATATTTGCGGATGACCTTGCCGGATTATGGCGGCGCGGACTGGACGCGTGAAATTTACCTGCGTCCCGGTGGCGTCCTGGTGGTGTGCGACACCATCGCTGCGCGCGTGGCCGGCGATTACGCGGCCGAAGCCATATTCCGTGTCCCCGGCCAGGCGTCCCTGGCAGGCCGCTTTTTGCGCTGGTGCTGCCAGGCGCCGGGCGGCGCGCGCGTTGATTTTCATCTGGCCGGCCTGCCGGCGGAAGGCGCGAGGATGACCGCGTCGGTCGCGCCCGACAAAACCTGGGGCGAGACGGAAGCCGGGCGCCGGGTTTGGGAGGAACGGTATCACAACCAGTCCTATGCGCTCACCGAGTGCCGGACGCGGATGGGAGGCGCGGTGCGTGCGGGCGGTGTGCTGAAGCTGGCGCATATCGCGCAAATCCGCGGGCCGGAGGAGCCGGAGTTACGGCTCCAGGTGACCGACGGCAAGTTGACGGTTGCCGGCGGTAAAACACCCTGGATTTTGCGCGATTGGCCGGAACAAGCATATGCCGCGATTGTTCCCGATGGAGCCGGGGCGTCCGCGCCCCGGCATGACCGGCCGGCAGTCCGTCCCGCGCAGGCAGATGCCGCCGGCCTCGGAAAGATTCGCCTTACTCCCGTTTTTAGCGCGGGAAGCCCGATAACCTGCCTGCAACCGGCGGCGGACGGCATGCTGGCCGGCACGGAACAGGGCGGGATCATCCGCTTGGATTCATCGGGCAAACCGGTATGGCATGCGCACGTGGCCGGACCGGTGCGCTGTGTCGCCGGGTATGTCGAAGGCGGTGCATTGCAAAACGTCCTCGCCGGATTCGGCGAGCGGGGAATCTGGATCGGCACCGGCGCCGGTGAAAAAATCAGGCAGTTTGAATTCCCGTACCGCGAGACGGCCTGGCCCTGGTGGCAATCGCCCAGCGCCGGGGTGGTTGCGGGTGTTGGCTTGCGCCATGCCGGCCAGGCATGTTTCGTGGTCGGCACCGGCGACGGCTATGTGCATTTCTACGACCAGGAGGGACGCGAAACCTGGCATGTCCTGTTTCCCAGCCTCGGCCTGCCGGGACACTTGCGGATTGTACGTTATGGTCAATCCGATGCCCGGCGTATTCTGGTGGCGGCTTCCTTGCAGGCGTATCGCGCGCATTTGCTGTTGCTTGATCTGGATGGCGGATTTGTGGCCGCGCCGCCTTCCCTGACGCCGGTAGGCGCCGCTTGTTCAGCAATCGCGGCGGCGGCCATCGGAAAACGTGTTTTGGTCGCCGCCGCCGCGACCTGCGATCCAAGCCTGCAATTATTCGACCTGGCGCGGCTGGACGATTTGTCGCCCTATCCCATCAAGGCGCATATTCCGAAGCATGCGCCGGCGGATGACCCCCGGCGATTCAGCGGTTGCCGGATGTGGGAAAGCAGCCTGGGCGGCGAAGCGGCCGGCGTGGCTTTTGATGCCGGCGCCGAACGGATATTTGCCGCCACCAGGCTGGGATTTGTGGCGGCGCACGATCTGGAAGGACAAAGGCTTTGGCATCGGCTGTTGCCGGCGCCGGTCACGCAATTCGTGCGCGCCGGGGTGGCCTTGCTGGCCTCTGACCAGGCGGGGACTGTCCATGTTTTAAATCTGTCCGGCGAAGCGCTCGGGCAGGCGGCTTGTCCGGGCTTGCGACTGCTGGCGGCTGGGGATAACGCCGCGCCCTGGGGCTGGAGCGCGGGCAGGTTATACCGTCTGGAAATTGATTGAAGGACGGCGGTAATTGTACCATGCGGCGGGAGCGGCAAAAAGCAATGCAACGGAGGTGCGGCATGTCGGAACGAAGAGCTAACGAGCGCGGACTTTTGCGCGGGATGCAACGCTGGTGCTGCGCGGGACGAGGCTTCTGGCTGGCGGCGGCCATTGCGTCCATGGCGGCGGGGGCGCGCGCGGACGAGGCGGCAGCGCCCGGCGGCTTGATCGGCCATTGGCCAATGCACGAAGGGCAGGGATACATTATTCACGACCAGACCGGGCTGGTCGGCGACGGTGAATTGTTCGGCGTGGAATGGGCGCCGCTGGCCGGGGGCGCCCATGCCCTGCAATTCGGCGGCCGCTATCCCGCCGGCCTGGATGCCGCCCGGCCGATGCTGCCTGGATTCCAGCATAAGGGCGGCGACATAGCCGGTTTTTCCTACGGGCGTTTGCCGATCCGTAATTTCCTGCGCACCATGAAAATGGTCAGCCACGACAACCCGGCGGAGGATAAGACCCGCCAGATGGCGGTGTCCGTCTGGGTGAAGCCGGTGGACGGCGGGGTGGCCCAGCCGGAACCTGAGCGGAAATGCGTGGTGATGTACGGCGGGGTGTTTTTCCTGATGATCAACAGCAACCGGTGGCAGGGGCTGGTTTCCAATCTCAATCCCAATTGGATCGTCGGCCCCGAAATCGCTGAAGGAGCTTGGACGCATTTGCTGCTGGGATATGACGATGTGTTCGCGCGCATGTATGTCAACGGTGTGGAAGTGGCCCGGGAACGCGGCCCTTATCTGATCAGCCAGGTGCGCTGGCCTTCCTATGAAAAAATGGCGAATTATGCGCTCTTTTACCTCGGCGCCCAAAGCCCGGTGTTTAACGTGATGCTGCCGTATAAAGGGTTGATGGGCGAAGTCAAGTTGTTCAACCGGATGCCGACGGCGGCGGAGGCGGCGGCGGCATACGCGGCGGGGCGGCAACAATACCGGTAAATCCAATGAAAAAATTCACATGCTACGAGGCAGCCATGCGCACTATGGTTTCAATCCTGGCGGTTTTGACGATGGCCGCGCCGGCGGCGCGGACGGCGGAGCAGCTTAACCTGGTGGCGCAGCCGCTGCGCGCGGCGGCGGCTGAATGGCCGGCGCCGGAATTTGCCGGCCGCGATTTCTGGATCATGCTGGCCCCGCCGCTGCGCGGGTACGACGGCGTCAAGGATGAAGAATTCATCCGCGAATCCGGCTTGGCCGTGATCCGGATTGATTCTTACGGCGGCCTCTTGCAGCGCCATGGTCTGCACCGGCAGATCGCCGCGCAGGCGCTGGAATTCCGCGCCGCGGGCGGCGTCAACGCGGCGGCCGGGGCGGCGGTGCAGCCCCTGCCGGCGGAGAGCGACGCGGATGTGGCGTTTTTTCACCCCGCGGCGCTGACCGCCGGCGATCCCGACGCCTGGTTTGTGGCGCGGGGCGACCAGTTCAATGACGATTTGCGCAATCAGCCGATGCGCGCCGCCCTGGAAGTGCGTCTGGCGCGGGCGCAGCCGGTTGACCGGATTGCTTGCCGCACCGGCATTCGCGGCGCGGCGGTGATCGCGAAACTGGAGGCCTGGGCGCGCGTCGGCAATGCATGGCAGGCGGCTTCCGGCAAACTCCAGATTGAAAAGGATCAATTGACGCTGGCGCTGGCCGCCCCCATCTCAGCCGCCGAGTGGCGGGTCAAGTTGACCTCGCATCTCCGGCAGTTGGTTTTACGTCCGGAGAGCCTGCCCGAGTGCGATTTGATGGATAAGTACCCTTTTGCCTTCCGGTGCCGCCCCTGGCGCGCCGGCGCCGGCAACCTGCTGGGCTTGCAGCCGGAACAATTCGACGCGGAATCGTTTTCGGCGTTTTTGGCCAAATACGATAAAACCTTTCTGGGCTTTCCGCTGCCGGAGTGGGACAGCAACCTGCGGGTCATGCGCGGAAAAGGTATGCTGGATAAATATTTGCCCGCCTACACCAACCGCGCGGATGCCTATGAAAAAGTCATGGCTTACTTCAAATACCAGCAAAGCTTGTTCCATGGAAGCGTTTACGCCATGAGCGGCAACATCACCTGGCCGCAATACGCCGCGGAATGGGGCGCCAAAACCCTGGCCATGTCGGTTTCAGGCATGCACCCCAATCTGCCGACCCGCGCCTGTATCCTGTTCACGCGCAGCGCCGGCCGGCAATACGGACGCCCGTGGCAGTTATACGTGACGTCTTTCGCCAGTTACGCGCATCCGCGCCCCAGCCGGACGGGCGAGGGTAAGTCCGCGACGCAAATCCGCCGGGAATACTTCAGCGCTTATTACCAGGGAGCGACGTTTATCGAGCCGGAAGCCTCGGAAAACACCGTGGTGGCCCAGGACGAGGGGGAAAAGGGATACCGTTTAAGCCACCATGGCGCGACGCTGAAGGAATTGCACGAATGGTCGCGCAAGCCCGAAGGGGCGCGCGGGACGAGTTACACCCCGATCCTGTTCCTGGTGGACTTGCGCCACGGCCGCGGCGGCCGGCGGGGCTGGGCCGGCAATCTCGACTGGAAAATCTGGGATTACCTGGAAATGGAAGACGGCGATTATATGATCGAACACGCGGTGCGGGCGGTGGATCGTTTTGTGGATTCGGCGGGCGATTTTAAAGGGGTCGCGTTTTACGAGCCATTCGCCTGGAATATCCGCAATTCCCGGCTGGGCGATTGCTGCGATATCTTTTTCGCCAATCCGACCAGCCAGGGCGGCGTGATCAAGCAGGAACACCTGGACAAATATGCCGTGGCCATGCCGTTGGGCGAAATTCACTGGACCCCGGAACTGGCGGCGCGCGTGAAGCAGTACGTGCGCGCGGGCGGCACACTGGTCATCAACAGCGTCCAGTGCCGCGGCGAGATGGCCGACCCGGCGTTTCTGGGGGTGACGGTGGGAACAAACGCGGTGCCGGCTGACAACCTGGAAATTCTGCCGTTGACCCTGCAGGGCGCGGAGACGGTCATGGCCGGCAAACCGGACCTCCCGCTGGCGACGCGGCACCGCGTAGGGCAGGGGCACGTGGTAGTGACGGCGCCGCGCTACCTGCTGGCGCGCGACCGGAAAACCCCGGCGCCGATCGTGGAGGATTTGCTGGTCAGGATTCAGGATGAAGTCCTGCCGGTCAAGTTCCAGGGCAATTGCCAGTTCATGCTGAACCGCACGGCGGACGGGCGCTGGATGGCGGTGTTGATCAATAACGAAGGCGTGATCAAGCATCCCAAGGATCAGACCGAATTTTTCCTGGGAACTTACGCCGCCCCGGTGACGCTCACCGCGCCGGCCGGCGCGCGGGCCCGGGAAGTGCTGCGCGGCGCGCCGCTGGAACAGTTGGGGACGAAAAACGGCCGGGTGCAAGTGCGGGTGACCGTCCCCGCCGGCGAAATCCGGGTGGTGGAGTTTGCCGATGTGCAACTCTGACTCCGGCAACATCTCAAACATAACATGCAAATCAAACACCTGGAACTGGCGACGGATATCATTCAACGCGCGTCGGCGGAAGCCGTGGTGCAGGATGCCGAGGGAGTCATCCTGCGGGTATGCGCCGGCGCGCCGGGCGCGCCGGTGGAAGTTACATCCCGGGTGGAGCAGGTGCGTCCCGGCTGCTGGCTGGTCCGCGCGGCGGTGCGGAATGTCAGCGGCCGGCCGCTGACGCTGCGCGAAATTACGCCGCTCTCCATTGACGCGGAATGGGGCGGCCGGCTGGAATTCGGCAGCATGCCGCCGGCCTGGACGGTGTTTGGCATTGCCGACGTAGGGACGGATGGCAGCGGGATTTACGATCTTGGCGTTTGGCGCGTCGATGCGATCAAGAATGATTTTTACCTGGCCGATTACATGGTGGTGGGCGACCGGCGAAACCGGAAATACCTGACGCTGGGATTCCTGCGGTTCGGCCGGCAGCATGGCATGTTCCGGCTGCATTTCGACGAGGCGGTTTACAGCCTGGATTACCTGCGCGCCGCCTGCGGGTTTGACCGTCTCCCGCTGGCGCCGGGCGCGCAAGTGGAAACCGTGCCGCTGTATGTCAACGCGGCCGATGCCCCCGCCAAAGCCTTGGATGAATATACCGGGATGGTGGCGCGGAATCAAAATGTTTCCCCGCGCCGTATGACGCGCGTGGCCACCGGCTGGGGTTCGTGGGATTATTTCCACTCTCACATTACCGAGGACGACGTGCTGGAAAACATGCGCTGGCTGGCGGCGCACCGCGAACAAATTCCGGTGGAATACATCCAACTCGACCACGGGTTCCAGCGGTGCGAGGGCGATTGGCTGGAGACTAACGAAAAATTCCCGCACGGCCTGCGCTGGCTGGCCGGGGAAATCAGACAACAGGGATTCAAGCCGGGTCTCTGGCTTTGCCCGTTTCTGGCGGCTGAAGCCAGCCGCCTGTATCGGGAACACCCGGACTGGGTCATCCGGGACCGCGACAGCCGTCCGGTGGCGGTCAGCGGTTACGCGGTCAAGCAGGTGTACATCCTGGATTGCAGCATCCCGGCGGCGCGGGAGTGGGTGCGGCAGTTGGGCGCGTCCGTCCGGGAGTACGGCTTCGAATACGTCAAGCTGGACGGGGCCAATGTGCAGCCGATGTCCGCCGCGGGGGTGCTGGCGGACCCGGGCGTGACTAAAATCCAGGCCATGCGCCAGGGGCTGGAATCGTTCCGCGCCGGCCTGGGCGATGAAACCTACCTGCTCAATGGCTGTCTTTACGGGATTTCCGCCGGGCTGACCGACGCCATGCGCATCGGCGGAGATATTGGCGCGCGGTGGGATGCCAAGTTGATTGACAAGCATCACGGCGAGCGCGATCGTTACCCCGGGTCGGGATATCTCCGGCGCGGCGTAAATTCCGCCATGAATTTCGCCTTCCTCCACCGGCGCTGGTGGGCGAACGACCCGGATTACCTGTCCGTGCGCCTGGCGGGCGACTGCTCCGAACTCAGTCCGGCCGAGGCCGTGACCTGGGCTTCCGTGGTGGGGTTGACCAACGGACTGGCGATCCTGGGCGACCATCTGCCGGCGCTGCCGCCGGCGCAGATTGCAGTGTTGAGCAAGGTATTGCCGCCCTATTCCGCGGGAGCGCGCACGGTGGATTTTTTCGAAAATGAATATCCGGCGTTGCTGGATCTGCCGGTGGCGAATGCCGGCGAGACCTGGCATGTGGCCGGCGTGATCAATGCCCATCCCCTGGCGCGCCCGCGCGATTATACCGTGGATTTCGCCGCGTTTGGCCTGGATGCCGGCCGGGATTATCACCTGTTTGATTTCTGGGCCGGCGCATATCTCGGCATCCATGCCGGCGGGTACCGGGTGTCCGGTCTACCCGCGGGACATTGCCGCGTCATTGGCATCCGGGCGGTCCGGGATGTGCCCCAACTGGTGGGGACGGATTGGCACATTACCCAGGGCGGGATGGAATTCGAGGCCGTGGAATACGATCCGCGGCGGCAGGCTCTGATCTGCCGGGGCCTCCGCGCGCGGCGGCCCGGACATCTGTTCGTCTATCTGCCGGAGAAATTCCGCCGCGCCAAAATCGCCGGCGGCGATACGGCGGCGGTCCGCCGCCTGCGGGTTGAAGATGCCGGCTGCGGCGAGTTGATTGCGCCGGTTTAAAAACAGGGGGCAGAGACGGAATTATTAAGGGTCTCAAAATAATAAAGACATTGATTGTGGGCAATCTCGCATCGGTAGGGCGCCCAGGCTCTGGGCGCCAAGGCGGTCAGGGTCTGACCGCCCTTCTATGAGTTTTGTCAATCTACTGCTTCATTTTCGCTCAAGTAT